>DATCNU010000144.1:0-11785 GCA_036565085.1 Arthrobacter sp. | reverse complement strand
GTCCGGCTCCTCTGGCACCGCACCACCAGCCCCAACCACGTGCTGGAACACTCAACCTGGCGACGAAAACACCAACACCGCGCACGACATAGTCATTACAAAGCCCGCGGACACACCCCATAAACGCGACTGTAGTACTAGTAGCGTCCGCGGGACCCGAAAAGGTTCCCGATCCGCCAAAATATTTCGGCGTTCCCTGGATCTGCGAGCCTGATCCGAAAGAGAGCGTTCGGAATTTACTCCGGAAGTGCGACGATCGCGGCCGCTACCGGTACGTGTCTGTCAGCTTTCGAGTCATCCCAGTACCCGAGAAAGTGGAGAGTCACCATCCGGAACACCAGCGCTCTGAGGAGCAGCTGACGCCATTGCGGAATACCGTGGTGGTCTGCGAGAGCATCCAGCGGGTACCCGTGCCAACATGCGGCGTCGACTACGGCGATCGCCGCGCCGAATCCTGGCGGCCGCCAATACGGTGCCCAATCGATGACCGCCGGCGGGCGCCCCTCTGCAAATAGGACGTTCCCGAGGAGATCGCCGTGGATGACCTGCGGGGGAGCATCGACGGGACGGTACTCCGCCGTCAACAGTTGAAGAAGCTCATCGGCAGGCAGGGTCGCCTCACCCCAGGCAATCCGGTCAGCACTGCTCCACGGATCGGTCGACGCGGCGATGAAGGACGGGCGCGGGAGCCCAGCGATTGCGCGATGAAAGGCTTCCCCTACACGCATAACGTCCCCGACACGGGTCTCGTCCGCGACGCCTGGAATCCACTCGATGGCTTGCCAGCCATCGAGGACCCAGTTGCCTTGATCGTCGCGGATCGGCCGCGGGACAGTGAAACCCTCAGCACTGTCAATCTCTGCCAGCACGTCGGACGTCCAACTGGCCTCTTCGGGGTCGGATGTGGGGCGCACAACGATCTGCCCGGATCGCCAGGTGAGTCCTCGTCCGCCAGCTAACCGTTGTGGTGTCTCAAATCCTCCGAACGCCGCGAACACCGCGTGCGTGGGCGCCATCGACGAATTGGTTCCATCCATGCGTCAAGTATGCCTGCGGGTGGGAGGCCAGCTGGCGTTACTGAAGGTCGAGTACGTTCCAGACGAGTTCGCCGTAATCGGCCCCTTCAACGCAATATTCCTGCGTCGGATGCAGGAATATTGCGGCGAGGTCAGCAATGCCAGGGGTCGCGGGTAGTCCCGCCGTGCTACTCAGGGACGGCCACATTAGGAGATCATGCATCAGGTGCAACACCGCATGGTCTCGGCAACCCGCGGTGTGTCTATTCGAATATATGTTTCCTCGAGCCGTCCGAGCGGTGTCGTTGATGTAGCCGACGCGACTGCAATCCGCGGGGTATTGGCCGTGCCGGACCGTTACCTGCAGTGTTGTCCACGTGTTCACGGTCCGGTCAATTTCGCTTGCTAGACCAGAAGCAGCACTGTTCGCATGAGTCCGTCCTTGAGGAGCCGGTATGCCTTGGTCTGTTCAACGGGTGGTTCTGCCTGTTGGCGAGGAGTCCTGGACTGTTCTGGACCCGGCCCATGACGTCGTGACTGCGGTGGACCGGTTCCTCGCTCACCTCAGCGCCGTTGACCGCTCTCCGACGACAGTCCGGTCCTATGCTTTTGACCTGCGGGACTACTTCGCATTCCTCGAGCAGCACAACGTTCCATGGGCGGATGTTCGTCTGGAGGATGTTGGACGATTCGTGAACTGGTTGCGGCTTGCGCCGAACGAGCGTTCCGGCCCGGTGGTGCGTCTGGCGCAGCAGGCGGACTATTGCTCGGCATCGACAATCAACCGCAAGCTGTCCGCCGTCGGGTCGTTCTATCAGTTCCATCACCTACATGGCACCGACGTCGACTTCCTGCGGCCGGTGCGCGGACGCGGCAGCGGGGGATCCTGGCGACCGTTGCTTGCACATCTGGGCCGATCCTCCCGGGCCCGCGGGGAACTGACTCCTCGAAGTGCAACGAGAATGCCACGGGCCTTTAGTCAGGACCAGGTAGCGGCGGTGCTGTCTGCTTGCGATCACGTGCGGGACCGGCTGCTCTTCTCCGTCCTTGCGGGGTCGGGAATGCGGATCGGCGAAGCACTGGGTCTGCGGCATGAGGACATCGACGCCGCCGCGTGCGTCGTCAGAGTGCGGCGCAGAAGGAACGCCAATAGCGCCAGAGCCAAGACAGGTGACCGTGACATCCCCGTCCCGCCGGGCTTGGTACGGATGTTCGCCGACTACCTTTTCGAGGAGTACGGGACGCTGGATTGCGACTATGTCTTCGTCAATCTCTGGTCCGGTCCAGTCCGGTAGGGAAACCTATGACCTACGCCGGGGTCATCGATCTGGTCGCGCGCCTCAGAGAGCGCACGGGGTTCCATTTCACGCCTCACCAGTTCCGCCATACCTACGCCACCGAGCTGCTGAGCCGGGATGTTCCGTCGGAAGTGGTCCAGAAACTGCTGGGCCATTCATCGGTGGCGACCACGATCGACACCTACTCGCACCTTGAGATCCGGCACGTGCGGACTGCACTGGTATCAGCGGGGTGGCTTTCCACCGCGGACGCCCTCGACGACCTTGCCGCTATCGCCGACGAAGGGAACTACCCATGACCTCTCCCGGGACAGGAAAGAACATCGACGGTTGTTCTGACGGGGCACTCACAAGGATGCGTCTTGCCATGTCCCCACGGTTCGCCGCGGAAGTCATCGAGCTCGATGACGAGGAGCTCGCAAAGAGCCTGTTTCCGGTCTGCAGCGTCACCGGATGCCTCCGGTTCCGCAGCCGCGAGTACATCTGCGAAACGCATCATTACCGTTGGAAGACGCGCGGCCAGCCCGCCATCAAGGACTTCGGAGAAGATCCAGGGCCTGCCACGAAGCCCGAAAGGATCGATCTCAGCGGCTTCCCGCCGAATCTGCAGATCGAACTGGGTCTGGCGATCCAGCTCCTCGCCGCTGACCCGCCGGAACGAAGAAGATTCCCGCCCCAAGATATCCGGGACCTGATCAAGACACTGAAGCGCCTAAACACCACATCACTCACGGTGGACGACGGTACGGAAGCGACTGGTTTGGCGGGAGCTTCTTCGTCAGCGCGCCGTGTTCATACTGCGTTGTGCAGGGCATTGGAGGGCTTCGTCGGGCCACCCGATGCCTCCACAGAGTTCGAACGCGACATCTGGCGTCTGGAAGTCATGGGTTTCACGGGCAGGACCGGTCAGCGAGGAGTCTTGCGGTTCAACTCAATACACCAGCCCTGGCTGCGGCTGCTGGCGCAGCGATTCATGCGCTGGCGCATCGCGACCGGAACGGGCTACCACCAACTCAACCGGGACATGACAGCGCTTCAACGACTGGCCGAGGCCTTTACCGAACAAGCCGGTGCCGACGGCACGGCACAGGACTTCAGCAGGGAAACCATCGAGGTCTACATGAGCATGCTCCTCCGCCTGGGGCTCAGTCCCGCGAGCCGCAGCTACTCCCTCAGCTCAGTTGCCATGTTTTTCCGGGCCGCCCGCGAAAACGACTGGGAACCGGGACTGCCATCAACTGCCGGCATTCACCTCGGCGACCACCCACGCCGGCCAGCAGCCCTCCCCCGCGCACTTCCCGAATACGTCATGGCCCAAGTCGAGGACCCTCAAAACCTTGACCACCTTCAGCAGCCGCACCGGCTGATGATGCAGATACTCATCCGCACCGGACTCCGCCTGGCCGACACCTACCGCTTGGAGATCGACTGCCTCGTCAACGACCAGCAGAACGCCCCGTACCTGCGCTACGTCAACCACAAGATGGCCCGCGAAGCGATCCTCCCGATAGACGAAGAACTCGCAGCGGCGATCAACCACCAGGCACGCACCGTCCAGGCCGAAATACCCGGCGCACGCTACCTGGCACCTGCACCAACCTCACACGCCGGCGACAGGCCATGGGATTCCGGATCAGCAGCCGCGCGCATCACGGACTAGCAGGCCGCCATCGGTCTGAGCGATGAACAGGGCCGGCCGTTCCGGTTCACCGCCCACCAGCTCCGCCACACCTACGCGACACGCCTTATCAACGCCGATGTCCCCCAAGAAGTGGTCCGCCGGCTCCTCGACCACGAATCCCACGAGATGACCGCCCGCTACGCACGTCTCAAGGACGAGACCATCCGCCGACACTGGGAACAGGCAACGAAGATCAATGTCCGGGGCGAAACCATCAGCCCCGAGCAGGACAACGGGCTAACCGACGCGGCATGGATGAAAGAGAACCTCGGCAGGGTCACGATGGCCCTGCCCAACGGGTACTGCGGGCTGCCGCTCCAACAAAGCTGCCCTCACGCCAACGCCTGCCTCACATGCCCGGTCTTCGTCACCACCCCGGACTTCCTCACCGAACACCTCACGCAGCTGCGAAGCACCAAGAGACTCATCGCAGAAGCCGAAACAGCAGGCCAGACACGCATGGTCGAAATGAACCTCAAAGTCGCCACCAACCTCGAGAACATCATCAGCGCCATCCAGACCACCCCTACGGACGATGAGGACCCCACGGATGCAAGCTGACAACACCCATCACCTCCTGGCAGCGGCCCGCGAACGATCTCAGAAAGCACGGGCCCGCGCCACGGAAGCCATGACACGAATTCGCGAAACCGGGCGGACAACCACCGTCTCCGAGCTTGCCAGGACCGCCGGAGTGTCATGCTCCTGGCTGTACACGCAGCCAGACCTGCTGGATCTCCTCCATCAGCGCAAAACGCCAACCCGAACCGCAACACCTGGATCCTCCACCCAAGCATCGGGCGCGTCCCTCCACCGAGGCCTGCAAATCGCCCACCAACGCATTCGACAACTCACGGACGAGAACACCCGACTGCGCGAACGACTGGCCCGGACCCACGGAGCACTCCGGACCGCGAACCAGACCAATGTCAGCGGGCATTCCTAACGGATGCCCTCTGCAGTCCTATGCCACAGGCAACCGTCACCCATTCGCTGATCCAACGGGACCCGGCGCCGGTGTCGTGGCCCCACACTATGATTCCGGACGTGGTGAAAATTGACGTGGAGGCGGTCGGCGCGATGCTGGATGAGTTGATCGCGCCCCGGTCAGCATACGAGGAGTTGGAACCCGACTACGAGTACCTGGAACCGGCGGCTCACTGCACATGCTCATGCCACTAGTCGAACCTTTACAAGGCGGGGCCCGCCGTGTGCTGGGCCTGTCGGGTGGACACGTCAGGGCTACAGCTCAGGCCGGGTTGGTGTCGTGCCGGCAAGGCGGTGGATCAGGGCGAGTCCGGCGGGTGTTCCGGGCCAGTGCCGTTCCAAGGGAGCCTGGCCGGCTTTGCGGATGACGGAGCGCAGGACCAGGGCCGCGACGATGACGTCGTCGGCGTAGCCGATCACGGGAAGGAAGTCCGGGACCAGGTCAATTGGGGAGGCAAGGTAGACCAGCAGCAGGACCAGCCGGATCCGGACACCGGGAGGCAGCGCCCGGTCCCCGGTCAGCCTGCGCAGCAGTGTCAGCAGGTCCGGCAGCAGCCGCAGGGCTTCCTTCATGCCCACCGTCTCCGGGTGTTTCCGGGCGTAGAGCGCCAGAAGGACAAGCAGGACAGCGTAGATCAGGACCACGCCGCCAATAAAGGCGATCACCGCGTCCCACCAGTTCATTCGATGACCTCTTCGCTGGTCTGTAAGTAAGTGCTGCCCGCAAGGCAGGCTGCGTCAGGTCGATCGGGGCAGCTGCGGACGGCGGCGCATCCACGCATAATCCATTTAGCCTAACCTGCAGGCACTACGGACTTCCGGACGGCTGCCTGCCACTCCTCCAGGAAACGCGGCCCAAAGAGGACGAAGTCTCTCAGGAGGAGGGGCGGCCAACTCATGACAGATGCCGCCCAATCCTTCAGGTGCGCGTTAGCCTTGTTGTAATGGTGATGGATCCCACCGGATCCGGCTGCTTTGCCGGTTCGGACCGCCGAGGTGGCTGATGGGTCCTGCCCCGACTGTGAAGGGCAGGTAGTCGCCATGGCTGGAAATCGGAACGAGCCTCGCGGGCCGGAAACGCCCGAGAGGGATAAGCTCACCGGCGTCCTGGTGCCCGTCGGGCCGCTGGAATTGTCCGCGGAGGAAGTGCGCCAACTCTGGTCCTTCATCCATGGGGACATCATGGATGGGAGCTTGCGCCGTTTGCTGCGCGCTTCACTGGGGTTGTGTCCCCGCCATACCTGGGCTTACGCGGTCGTGGAGATCGAATTGTGGCAGGCAGGTCCGGGCTCTCGGGGAGGGCACCAGCCTTTCGACGTGACAATCCTCTACGAGGACCTTCTGGAGCACGTGGCGGATGGGCTGGACCGGAAGAGTTCGTGGCTGCACCGGCATCCGGACGAGGTGCTTTTGCCGGTCGGCCCGTGCCGGCTCTGCCAGGATATGGCGTCCCCTGATCTGCCCGGTTTACGCATGGGCTATGCGAACTCGAACACCGAAGCTCTCACCGCTGAAGCGAACACACTAATCCACACGACTACCTGGTGCCTTGAAACGGTTGGCCTGTGGCGGGACAGGGTCTGTCCCGCCTGTGATCCGGTCCTGCCGGAGGGGGCTGGGGATCCTGCGCTGTTGTGCCGTTTCCATTTGGCGGAGCGGCGGCCCCTGCCGGAGCAACTCCGGCACGCGGTGGCCTCGCGGCTGCGGGATATCAGGGCAAAGATGAGGCACCTGACCGACTCCATGACGGACTACGGGGCACCGGTCGGGGCCGAGGAAAACACGTCCTGGGTGGAGGCCATGGGGTTCTTTGCCGGCTGGGGACTGCCCCTGTATCTGGCCACCGACGCTGGGCAGGCTTGGCCCAAGCCGGACAACCAGCGTGCTGAACAAGGAGACTGACCGCGTCAAATGGTGGCGGGCGCTGCAGATGTCCCTGTAGTCTCTGTTCACGGTGATGGATCCCGCCGGAACAGCCCGCGCGTAAGGCGCGGGGCGTTCGAACCGCCTCCTGGCTAATGGTTCCTACCTTTGCTGATACGAAGGTAGGTGACCCGTGCCCGCACCCGGCACTCTCGTCCTGCTCCGCCACGGCCAAAGCACCCTGAACGCCCAGGACCGGTTCACAGGTTTGCTCGACCCGCGCTTAAGCCCGGCCGGGAACGACGAAGCCGCCTTCGCCGGGGCGCTGCTGGCCTCCTCATCCTTTTCCCCTGACGCTGTCTACACCTCCACCCTGAGGCGAACCCGCGACACTGCCCGCATCGTTCTGGACGTCCTCGGCGACCCTGAGGCAGCTGTTCTTTCGGCATGGGAGCTGAACGAACGCAGTTACGGTTCCCTGACCGGCAGGGCTCGGGGTGAACTGCTCAGCGAGCTCGGGCCTGAGGTGTTCCGTTTCTGGCGCCGTTCCTACTACGGCGCACCGCCTCCCATGTCGCGCGCCGAGCTGGGCGCAATACGCCGGAGCCGGGCGTTCGCGGGCTGCCTCCGGAAGCGGTCCAGGCCACCGAATC
Organism: Arthrobacter sp.; assembly: GCA_036565085.1. Taxonomy (GTDB): domain Bacteria; phylum Actinomycetota; class Actinomycetes; order Actinomycetales; family Micrococcaceae; genus Arthrobacter. Next base: position 4,287 of record DATCNU010000144.1, on the reverse strand, counting down.
CCTGTGCGGGGTGGTCAAGCGCGTTCGGATTTTCTGGCACCAGCACCTGCGGCCAAGGATCCGGGCGGGCGAGGATGTGCTCGTGATCGGGCACGGTAACTCCCTGCGGGCGCTCCGCTTTGTCCTGGACAGGCTCTCCCATCCCGAGGTCGAGGCCCTGAGCATTCCCACCGGCCACCCGCTGGTGTATCGCTTCGCCGCTGACCTGGTGCCGGTGGCACGGGGCGGGGAATATCTGGATCCGCTGGCGGCGCGGACCGCCGCCGCCCTGGTCGCCGCCGCCGGCGGGACCTGAGAATAGGAACGGAGAAATTCATGTATGAGCTGCAAATCACCGGGGTGCGCGCCCTGCAGATCCTAGACTCCCGCGGCTACCCCACCGTCAAGGTCTGGCTCACGGCAGCGGACGGCACGGTATCGGTGGCGTCGGCGCCCTCCGGGGCGTCCACCGGCGCGCACGAGGCCGTGGAACTGCGTGACGGCGGCGAAGAGTATTCAGGCCGCGGCGTGGAGAAAGCCGTCACCAATGTCAGGACCGAAATCGCCGAGCTGCTCACCTCCCGCAGCTGGCGGACGCTGGCGGACGTAGACCAGGCATTGGTCGGGCTGGACGGGACCCCGGGCAAGTCCCGGCTGGGGGCGAACGCCCTCGTCGCTGTGTCGATGGCCGCTGCCCGGGCCTTCGCCACAGCGGCCGGGCTGCTCCTGCATGTCTGGATCGCCCAGACCCTGGGCACGGCCGGGCGGCTGCCGGTTCCGCACTTCAATGTCCTCAATGGCGGCCAACACGCCGCGAATCCGCTGGAATTCCAGGAATTCATGATCGCCCCCGCCGGTGCACCTTCGTTCGCCGACGGTGTGCGCTGGGGATCGGACGTCCACCACGCGCTGTCCCGTCGGCTGCGCCAACAGGGCCTCGCGACCGGTCTGGGCGATGAAGGCGGCTACGCCCCGGCCATCGCCCGCCCCGAGGAAGCACTGGACCTGATCGTGGCCGCCATCGAGGACGCCGGCTATGCCCCGGGCCGGCACGGGATCGCGATCGCCCTGGACCCGGCCGCGAACTCCTTCTACGCCGACGGAACCTACACGGTCGCCGGCAAGGCCCACACCCCGGAACAGATGATCTCCTACTACGAGAAGCTCATCACCGACTACCCGATCTGGAGCCTGGAGGACCCACTGGCCGAAGTAGACACCAACGGGTGGACGGCGTTGACCGCGGCCCTCGGGAACCGGGTACAGATCGTCGGGGATGACCTGTACGTCACCTCCGCGGACCGGGTCCGCGACGGGATCCGGACAGCGTCGGCTACGGCGGTGCTGATTAAGCCGAACCAGGCCGGAACCGTGAGCGAAACCCTCGACACGCTCACGGCCGCCTCCGAGGGAGGATTCGGGGCGATGGTCTCGCACCGCTCCGGGGAAACCGATGATACGTTCGTGGCGGATCTCGTCGTCGGGTCCGGCTGCGAGCAGCTGAAATCCGGGGCGCCAGCCCGCGGGGAACGCGTCGCCAAATACAACCGGCTCCTTGAAATCACCGACGAGGACCCCTCACTGCCCTACGGCCCCACGGGAACCTACCTCAACGACGCCAACGCCAAATGACAGGAGCGCCCATGAATGAACCAGCCAACGAGACCCGGCCCGCCACCGGTCGCCGATAACAGTGGGTGGTTCATCGTTTGCCCTTCGCGGACCGTGTTTACCTGACGATACCGGCCGTCCCGGGCCCTGAACAAGGAAGTCCGCGGGCCCGGAAGCGGCTGCCTCAGCAGGTGATTGTGTCAACCAGGCGGCGGTGCTTTGTACCGTGTGCGGGTGGCGGAGCATCGTGTAACCGTGGACGCCCGGGCCGGGGAAACCCGAACGGGCTATCGTCCCGGTGGCCCCGCCTCGGCGGCCGGAGCACGTGCCCCGAACCATTCCCCGTGCCGCGCGCATCAATAGCCGGAACTTCTCTACCGGTCTCCGGGCCAGCCGAGGCGTTGCGCCGTTTGCCATCCGTCACGTCCCTGCGGCATACGACCTCTGGCATGGCGCAGCGGTTCCTTTCCGGCTCAACGACCTGCCGCTGGTAAGGACTGGACTCCTGCTGCCGGTCCGTTGCGGGCGCGTCTGAACAGTGCGTCGGAGGTAGTACTGAGGCCTGCGAAGATCGTCCCCGGCCGGACAGCGATAACCTGCCAGCCGTCCTTGGCCAGTTTCTTCAGCTCCCTGATCTGTTTCCGTGGACGATTGTCCACCGGGACGGTCTTGTACTCGTATTCGAGATGACTTTCCATGGCGAAACTCCCTCTCAACGCCCCAACAGGAGGCGTCGATACTGTGTGGATGTACGTGGTTCATGAGCCGTCGCGGCCGCGGGCGACAGCTGCCGTATCGGCGTGCTCTAGTTTCGGGGGCGGCCCGACGGCGGGGACGGGGTTGCCGGACGATTTTCTGTGTTCTAGTGCGCGGGGGGTGCCTGTACTTTCCCTGTCCCGATGACCGGCAGGTTGGCCGGTGGTGTGCCGGGGTTGGTCGCGGGGCGTCCCGGCTTGCCTTGTGCCGGTGCTGGCAGGTCGGGAACGTGGGCGGGGGTCTCCGGGGAGCCGGGGCTGCGGGCCGGTGCGGGTGCGGGCCGTCCGGAATTGCCATGGGCGACGGCCTCGACCACGGTAGTGATGGCCTGTTGCGCTTTTTCGCGGAATCCGGGGTCGGTTGCGGCCACGGCTGCTGTGCCGATCCCCATGGACGCCGCAATGGCCAACGCCGTGAGGGCGGTTCGGCGGTGCTTGCGCCGCCGGTAAGTCTCCAGGCTGACAGGCCCGGCCGCCATCAGCGCGGCGAGCTCCGCGGAGGGAACCACGGTGGGGCCGGTGCTGAAGCAGCGCAGTTCCAGCAGTGCCGCTTTCAGGTCCTGGGCTTCTTCGCTGCCTGTTTCCAGAAGCAGTTGATCGATGATCTGCTCGTTGCGAAGGGCATCCCTGGCTGTCATCTCGGCGCCCCTTCCTTTACCTTGATCTGCTTCCGGAGGCTGGCCAGCGCCCTGTGCTGGAGTTGCGTTATGGCCCCCGGCGATTTCTGCATGATGGCGGCGGCCTCGGTCACGGACAGTTCGGCGATGATGCGCAGCCGGAGAACCTCACGGTGTTCCTCACTCAGACCCTCAAGCATCGCCAGGGCGTTGGCTTCGGCATGGGTATCCAAGGCCGTGTCCTCGGCCGATGCGCTCAATCGGGTGTCCCTGCCAGGATCGTATTCCACAGGGGCGGCGGTTCTGCCGCGGCGCCGGTGGTGATCGACGAGGCGGGCGTGCGCGATGGAGAAGATCAGCACCCGGAGGCCTTTCGCTCCGCCATGGACCGACCTCAATTTCGGGTACAGGGCCAGGAACACGTCATGGGTCACACCCTCCGCATCCTCCACGCCGCCGGCCCGGAGGTACCCGGCCACGGCCGGGGAGAAGGCCCGGTAGACGGCGGTGAACAACGATGCGCAATCGCCCTGGCCCGATGCCAGCAGATCATCAGTAATCAGATCCATCCCCGCCCCCCGGACATCCCGTTGGGCCTGGTTTAGGGTTTCCCTGCCGTGGCAGGCTTATGTGACAGGCCCTTGTCGGCCTGCGCCGGTGGCGTTCCCTTGCCCGGTGTCGCCGACGTTCCTGAGTTACCCGGATTGTCCTGCCGGTGCGCGGCTGATTGGCCGGGCGCTGGAACGGATTTGCAGTACGCGGCAATATCGGCGCTGCCGTTCGCCGCTGCCGCCAGGGACTTGTACGCGGTTGAGGCCGGATCCAGGCCCCCGTTGGTGAACGCCGTGCACAGTCCGAATGCTGCCGGCCCGGTCGCGTCCGGGCCGGCCGGTGTTGCCTCGGACTGGGGCGCCGGCGTATCAGCGGCCTTCGATCCCTTCCCGTGCGAGGCAGCATCGGGCTTCTGCTCCGCCGCCGCGGAAACAGCGGCCGGTGCCGGGGCGCCAATCAGCTCATGGCTGGTCTGCTGCAGCGGCGCGGGAAGGGTCCCGGTGTAGGCCGCGGTGGCCGCGCCTCCGGCGGCGATGGTTCCTCCGGCCAGAACCCCGGCCGCGATTTTACTGGCCACCAATGCGGTAAAGAACGACATGAAGTCCTCCAATGTGAAAACCCTGAAAATGCTCCTGGACGTCGGGTCCATATCCAAGTAATCGCCCGAAAAAAAGGAAGATGACGCTTCGGGCGAAAAAACTTCGGTAAACATCCGCAAGATTTGATCAAGGGACCGGAAGAGGCCTCACCGGTCCCAGGCCGCAGCCTCGAGC
>DATCNU010000143.1:0-31514 GCA_036565085.1 Arthrobacter sp. | reverse complement strand
GAGCGGCGGCCGCCACGAGCTTCGATCCCAAACAGTCGGTCACGGCGCACGCCAAATAGCATTTCGCTGCCTGAGACCCGATCGCAGTAACGCCCGACGGCGGCTGTCCCTGAGTGGGACAGCCGCCGTTTGCGTCGGGGTGACAGGCGCGGGCCGACACGCGCTTCCGCCGACACGCGCTTCCATGGACGCCCTCTTCCGCGGGCGCCGGGCCGCCCTAGACTGGCACCATGACTGGCGAAAAGAACCTCCAGAACCTACTGGGCTCCATCCATCCGGTATTGCGCGAAGGGGAGTACGTCTACGTCCTGTGGCCCCATGGCAGGCCACTGGCAGCAGGGATCGAGGCAGCCGTTCGCGAGGCCGAGGGGCTCACAGCAGTCCTGCCCCGGGCAGAAGCAGACAGCCTGGGCCTCCCGTACGACTTCGTGGCCGCCTGGATCACGCTCCAGGTCCATACCGAGCAGGAGGCTGTCGGCCTGACCGCTGCCGTGGGCAAGGCCCTGGCCGATGCCCGGATCAGCTGCAATGTCCTGGCCGGCTTCCACCACGACCACCTGCTCGTTCCGGTGGCGGACTCGGCCCGAGCTCTGGAGGTCCTGGCCGAACTGTCCGAGGAGAGCCGGCAGCAGCCCCGGCCAGAACTGGTCCTCCGCAGTGAGGTTCCGGCCGACCGGGAGCAGATCCTTGCCCTGATGGCCGAAGCCTTCGCTGTATCGCCGGATACCGGGCTCCCTGCGGAGGGGGAGCCGGTGGAAGTGAAGGTGCTCCGTGAGCTGTTTGACTGCGGGGAGTATTTGCCCGAGTTCAGCGTTGTCGCAGTTCTGGACGGCGAAGTGGTGGGCCATGTGATCAGCACCCGGGCATGGGTGGGTGACCATGAGTTGCTGGGGCTCGGGCCGATCGGTGTGACACCCAGGCTGCAGCGCCACGGCATTGGAACGGCGCTCATGAACGAAACCATCATGCGGGCCAACAATGCGCGCGAGAGCGGCATTGCCCTGCTGGGCAGCACGGAATACTACCCGCGCTTCGGGTTTGTCCCTGCAGCGTCGCTGGGCGTGCTGCCTCCGGAAAACATGCCGGCTGACCATTTCCAGCTCCTGCCGCTCGCGTTGTGGCCCGGGGGAGTTCACGGCACCTTCCGGTATGCCGGACCACTGGCGCGTGTGTGACGGGATACCATTGACCGGGCGCCCCAGTAGCCCAATTGGCAGAGGCAGCGGACTTAAAATCCGCGTGTTGCGAGTTCGAGTCTCGCCTGGGGCACTAGAACCCACCTTCCTTCACGCCTGCTGAGCGGCCGACCCGCGCGGCTCTGCGGAACATCGCATCCTGCCAGCTGATTTCGCATATGCAACGACTGTTATAAGTATGTGACCATAGTCACTTATTTTCCCGCTGGATTTGCATTAGCTTGAAGTTGATCAGGAACTCCTGATCCATCATCCATCCCTCGCATCGCATGTTTTGGCCACGCCCCAGGAGGGGCGTGTGTGTTCCATGACACAGAGTTGGTAGTAGTCTCAGGAAACATATTCGGAAGTAGGCGTGGCCGTCCCGGTTCCACCGGTCACGCCACGCAAATGGATCCGGCTCGGAAGGCAAATAAATGTACCGAAAGAACCTCCTCACTTCATTGGCAGCGGCAGCCACCCTCACTATGCTGCTGTCGGCTTGCGCCAATCAGGCCGGCCCCACCACGAACGACACCTCCGGGGCAACCAGTAAAGTGAACATTCCCGCAATCTCCAAGGTCGACGTGCCCGCTGGCGCGGTTCTTCCGAAGGGCGACGGCAAGGCAACCTGCCCTGCCACCACAACGCTTGCCTATGCGGGAGCCGAGACGGGCCCCAATGCCCAGCTTGGCATCAACATCTTCAATGGCATCCAGCTCGCGATCAACCAGCACAACGCGGCCAACCCCGGGTGCCAGGTCGCTTTCAAGAAGTTTGATACCGAGGGTGACCCGAACAAGGCCACCGGCCCGGTAACGCAGGTGGTGAGCGAGGCGGACATCGTCGGCGTCATCGGTCTTCCGTTCTCTGGAGAATCCAAGGCCACCGGAAATATCTTCGAGCAGAAGGGCCTGGTCCACATCACGCCTTCCGCAACCAACCCGACCCTGACCGACAACGGCTGGACCACGTTCTTCCGCGGCCTGGGCAACGACGCGGTCCAGGGACCGGCAGCAGCCAAATTCCTGACCGGAAAGCTCGGCGCGAAAAAGGTCTACCTGGTCCAGGATGACTCGGACTACGGCATCGGGCTGGGCACGTCGACAACCGCTGCCCTGGGCGGCGCCCTGGCTGGCTCCGACAAGGTCACCACCGGTCAAAAGGACTTCTCGGCAGTCATCTCCAAGATCATGAACTCCAAGGCCGATGCCGTCTTCTACGCGGGTTACTACGCCGAGGCGGCACCCTTCGACCAGCAGCTTTCGGGTAAGGGATTCACCGGCACATTCGTTGGGCCGGACGGTGTCAAGGACGATCAGTTCATCAAGCAGGCCGGTGATGCATCCAGCAACGCCTACTTCACCTGCCCCTGTATCCCTGGTGAACTGATTCCTGATTTCGCGTCCGCCTACAAAGCGCTCTCCAACGGAGCTGAGCCCGGAACGTACTCGATCGAGGGCTACGATGCCGCAACGGTGCTCCTCTCGGGCATTGATGCAGGCAAGCAGTCCCGGCCTGATCTGTTGTCCTGGGTCAAGAGCTACGACAAGGACGGCCTGAGCAAGCACTACAAGTGGAACGAAAAGGGCGAACTTCAGGCGCCGACGGTCTATGGCTACAAAGTTGAAAATGCGAAGATTGTTCCGATCGGCCCCATCGGCGAGTAGCGGGTCCGGAAGAAGAGGCTGTGGGGTCAGCTGACGCGGACCCCACAGCTTTTTTCTTGACCGGTCCACAGACCGTGCTTTTCCTGTCCGGGGCGACCTACTTGCCCTGCCTGCTGTAACCCACAGAACACCAAAGTACCGAGCGTCGGCGCCGCCCCCAACTGACGGGCCGACTGGATCAGGATGTTGCCAATGCTTCCCCTGCTTGTTCCCTTGCCTCCGATGGAAAGTGACTGGATTTCCTTCGATGTACCGTCCCTCATGCAAAACTTCTGGAGCGCCACCTTTGACGGGCTGACGTTCGGAGCCATCTATGCGCTGGTGGCCCTGGGTTACACCCTCGTCTACGGTGTCCTCAACCTCATCAACTTCGCCCACTCCGAGGTCTTTATCGTTGGCTGCTATGCGGTTGTCTTCACCCTGACTTCGCTGGGGTTTGGACCGTCGGCGCCCCACCTGGGGCTGACGGCGATCATCCTCAACCTCGTGCTGGCGCTGGTCCTGGCCATGGCAGCCTCCGCGGCTACTGCGTTCCTGCTGGAGCGGGTGGCCTATAAGCCCCTGCGGAGGCGCAACGCTCCGCGGCTGGTCTTCCTGATCACCGCCATCGGTGCGTCCTTCACCATCCAGTACATCATCTACCTCGTCCGCGGGCCGAGCCCCGAAGTTGCCATCACCATGTTCCGGCCGCTGGCGATCTTCGACGTTTTCGGCACCATCGTTGACTCGCAGCAGCTGGTGATCGTCATCGCCGCCATCATCATGATGGTGGCCACGGAACGGTTCATCAGCAAGTCCCGGACCGGTCGAGGCATCCGTGCAGTCGCCCAGGACCCGGACACGGCCACGCTGATGGGCGTGAACAAAGAGCGGATCATCATCACCACATTCATCATCGGCGGTGTGCTCGCAGGAGCCGCCGCATTGTTCTACGTCATGAAGATCCCTTCGGGCGTCCAGTACAGCGGCGGGTTCGTCCTGGGAATCAAGGCGTTTGCTGCAGCGGTACTTGGCGGCATCGGCAACGTGCGCGGCGCGCTCCTCGGGGGACTGCTGCTTGGCCTCATCGGCAATTACGGGCAGATCCTCCTGGGCAACTCGCAGTGGACGGACGTCGTTGCCTTCGTTGTCCTGGTCCTGGTCCTCCTGCTTCGTCCGCAGGGTATTCTGGGCACCTCCCTTGGAAGGAGCAAAGCATGAGCATGGTTGATGGACCCACGCCCCTTCCGGAGGCTGCTGCTGTCCAGGCGGCCGAGGACCGTGAAGCCACATCGGCGGGGCCCGGCACGAGCGTCACACCGGAAAAGCGCGGGGGCCACGGGATCTTCGGTTCCCTTGGTGAGCGCTGGAACGCCCTGCCGCGCCAGCAGCAATGGGCCTACCTCATCGTCGTTGTGGTGCTGGCCTACCTGCTGCCGCTGATCAACCCGCCGATCATCACCACCGAGCCCGGCAACAACTTTGCCCTCGCCTGCTTCGACATGGCCCGCTTTGCGCTGATCGCCGTCGGGCTGAACGTCGTGGTGGGCTACGCGGGTCTGCTGGACCTTGGCTACGTGGCCTTTTTCGCCGTGGGTTCGTATTGCGCGGCCATGCTGACAAGTCCGGATTCCCCGTTCCTGCACATTCCCTATCTGTGGACCATCCCCATAGCGATGGCGGTCACCATGTTTTTCGGCGTCGTGCTGGGTGTCCCGACGTTGCGCCTGCGCGGAGACTACCTGGCCATCGTGACGCTCGGCTTCGGTGAAATTGTCCGCATTCTCGCCACGATCATCCCCGCCATGAAAGGCCAGGTTGGCTTTCAGAACGTGGGCCACCCCCCGGGTACGGAGGCCGACGGCGCCCCCATCTTCTCCAACTCCAACGGGGTGCCGTGGTACTGGCTCACGCTGACCATCATCATCGTCATCACGCTGCTTGTCGGCAACCTTGAACGGAGCCGGGTGGGCCGGGCATGGATCGCGATCCGGGAGGATGAGGATGCCGCTGAAATCATGGGCGTTCCCACCTTCAAGTACAAGGTCTGGGCCTTCGCCATCGGAGCGGCCATCGGCGGCATGTCTGGCGCGCTGTTCGCCGGACAGGTGGGCTTTGTGAACAACCAAAAGTTTGACGTCACTACTTCGATCCTGTTCCTGGCAGCTGTGGTGCTGGGAGGCGCCGGCAACAAAGTCGGGGCCATTGTCGGCGGAGCGCTGGTCAGCTACATTCCCCTGCGCTTCACGGCCGTTGCCGAGTACAAGTACCTCATCTTCGGCATCGCGCTTGTGCTTATCATGATTTTCCGGTCGCAGGGTCTGCTGCCTGCCCGCCAGCGGCTGCTGGCTTATGGCCGGACCGCATACCTCAAGGTGGCCAAAAGGGACACCTCCGGGACTTCAGCAGGCGAAGGTCCGCCCGCCGGCCGTCCCGGTCTGGGCCAAGGCACCGAGAAGGGAGCACAGGCATGACCACCGACGGCACAGTACCTGTTAATTCGGGACCAGTTAATTCGGGCACCGACACGGACAGCGCCGCCGCCCAGCCGGCGGAAACCGACGTCGAAGCACTGGCAGAAGCCGGGGTTGACCTGGAGCTGGCCGAGAAGGTGGCCCCCGACCGCGAGATCACGGTGAAGGTGGGGGACAACCTTGTTGAGGTGCAAAACCTGACCATCAAGTTCGGCGGCCTCGTTGCCCTGGACAACGTCAGCTTCAACATCAAGCGCGGCGAAATCCTCGGCCTCATCGGCCCGAACGGCGCAGGCAAGACCACCTGCTTCAACGCCATGACCGGGGTGTACAAACCCACCAGCGGGAAGGTAGTGCTGGAGGGTCAGTCCGTCAACGGGCTCAAGCAGCACAAGATCACCAGGCTTGGACTGTCACGCACGTTCCAGAACATCCGGCTTTTTGGCGAAATGACGGCACTCGAGAACGTCGTCGTGGGCCTCGACGCCCGGCACCGTACCAGTGTGGGCGGAGCCTTGCTGCGGCTTCCCACACATACCCGGGAGGAAAAGTCGGCGATTGTGCGGGGCATGGCCTTGCTGGACTTCGTCGGCATCGCCGACCACGCGCACTTCCTCTCCCGGCACCTGCCTTATGGCTACCAGCGCCGCCTGGAGATTGCCCGCGCCCTGGCCACAGACCCCAAGGTCCTGTGCCTGGACGAACCGGCGGCAGGGTTCAACCCGGCCGAGAAGGAAGAGCTGATGGCCCTCATCCGCACCATCCGCGATGAAGGCTACACGGTACTGCTGATCGAGCACGACATGAAGCTGGTGATGGGCGTGACGGACCGGATTGTCGTCCTGGAGTTTGGCAAGAAAATCGCGGATGGGCTGCCACGCGAGATCCGTGAAGACCCGCGAGTGATCGCGGCCTACCTGGGGGAGCCAGAAGATGACGTTGCTTGAACTCGAAGACGTATCCGTTCACTACGGACGTATCCAGGCCATCCGGAACATGTCCTTCACCGTCAACGAGGGCGAGGTCGTCTCCCTCATCGGCGCCAACGGGGCCGGCAAAACCACCACGATGAAGACGATCTCCGGGCTGCTCAACCCTTCGACCGGCAAAATCACGTTCGCGGGCCAGGACATCACGAAGATGAAGGCACACATCCGGGTGGTCCAAGGCATCTCGCAGGCCCCGGAAGGCCGGGGGATTTTCCCCGGGATGACGGTCATGGAGAACCTGGACATGGGCACGTTCGGCCGCAAGGACAGAAACGGCGTTCCCCGCGATCTGGAGCGCGTGTTCGATCTCTTCCCAAGGCTCAAGGAACGGGAGAAGCAGTACGGCGGCACGATGTCCGGCGGCGAGCAGCAGATGCTCGCCATCGGCAGGGCCCTGATGTCCAACCCGAAGCTGCTTCTCCTGGACGAACCATCCATGGGCCTGGCGCCGCAGTTCATCCGCCAGATCTTCAAGATCATCAAGGAGATCAACAAGCAGGGCACCACGGTGCTGATGGTCGAGCAGAACGCCAACCAGGCACTCGCCGGAGCGCATCGGGCCTTTGTGCTGGAAACCGGTGAAATCACGCACAGCGGTACCGGCAAGGAGTTGCTGGCAAACCCGGCGATCAAGGAGGCCTACCTGGGTGTCGGCTGAGCACTAAAAGGTGCGTCCGGCAGCCGCGATGTCCGCAAAACCCGATGTCACAGTTGGGTTGCGACTGCGGGCGGGGGAACTTTCGGCCGCACCGGGGCGTGGAAATTGGTAGCGTGAACCTTTAGTTCAATATCCACCCCTTTATATGGAGGACACCCGCGATGGCACTTGGCGGAAACCCGATCTTCAACGGAAAGAACTTCCGTGGAGCCACCCAGGCACCGCCTGTCCCGCAGGCCCCCTATGGCCAGCAGCCGTACGGACAAGCCCCGTACGGCCAGCAGCCGTACGGGCAGGGTTCCTATGGCCAGCAGACTTACGGCCAGGGCGGCTGGGCGCCACAGCAACAGAACATGACTGACGAGCAGCTGCAGCAGATGTACAACCAGCCGGCGGCAGGCCCTGCCGATACCGGCCGGATGACGTTTGACGACGTCATCGTCAAGACGGCAGCCTGCCTTGGCGTCCTGGTTGCCGGCGCCGCCGTAACACTGTTCGTCGGTCAAAGCCTGTCCATGATGCTGATGGTCGTGGGCGCGCTGGGTGGCTTCGTGCTGGCCCTGGTCAACACCTTCAAGAAGCAGCCTTCCCCGGCTCTGATCCTCACGTACGCAGGCCTGGAGGGGCTCTTCCTGGGCGGGCTCACCCGCTTCCTTGACGCCCTCTACCCCGGAGTCGGGCTCCAGGCCGTCATCGGCACACTGTCCGTCTTCGGCGTCACCCTCCTGCTGTTCAAGAACGGCAAGGTCCGCGCGACACCCAAGGCCATGCGCTTCTTCATGATCGCAACCCTCGGCTACCTCGTCTTCGCTGTGGTCAACATGGTGATGATGTGGACGGGTGCCGTGGATTCGCCGTTCGGCCTCCGCAGCAGCTTCCACATCTTCGGCATCCCGCTGGGCGTGTTCATCGGACTCCTGGCAATCGGGCTGGCCGCCTTCTCGTTGATTATGGACTTCACCAGCATCGAGGCCGGGGTCCGGAGCGGGGCGCCCCAGCGCTTCTCCTGGACGGCTGCATTCGGCCTCACCGTCACCCTAGTCTGGCTCTACGTTGAGATCATCCGGCTGCTGGCTATCCTGAGAGGCGAGGACTAGCACCCAACCCGCCGCCGCCGTCGTACGCAAGGAGAGGACCCCCGCCAGTTGCAGTTGCTGCCGGCGGGGGTCCTCTCTTTTCGTGTGGTGCGGTGTGGTGCGCTGCTCAGGCGATCCGCATGGCGCCGGCAGCAGGGGTCACTGTGAAGATGTCCGGCGCCCTGAAGCCAGCCTCCGCGAAAGCGCGTTCGACGGCGCTGCGAACCTGATGCTCTGCGACCGCCGGAGTCAGGGCGATCGCCGAGCCGCCAAAGCCGCCGCCGGTCATCCGGGCGCCGATGGCACCACTGGCGCGGGACGTATCAACGGCGAGGTCAAGCTCCGGGCAGGAGATCTCGAAGTCGTCCCGCATCGACACATGGCTCGCGTCGAGCAGCGCGCCTATGGCGCCCGGGCCTTCTCCTGCCAACAGATCCACGGTCTGAAGCACACGGTCGTTTTCGGTGACTACGTGGCGAACGCGGCGGAAGGTCACCTCGTCCAGGAGCCCGCTGGCTTCTTCAAGATCGGCCACCTGGACATCGCGAAGGGCCCGGACTCCCAGCACCTCAGCGCCCAGTTCACAGGCCGCGCGGCGGGAAGCGTAGCCGCCGTCGGCGTGGGAGTGCGAGACCTTCGTATCGATCACCAGCATCACCAGCCCCGCAGGCTCCGTTTCAAAGGGCACCAGGCGCACACTCTGGTCCCGGCAGTCGAGGAAGACAGCGTGGCCCTTCGCCCCCCGGAGCGACGCCGACTGGTCCATGATGCCCGTCGGGGCACCGACAAAATCGTTTTCCGCCTGCTGCGTGGCCAGGACCATGTCCTCAGGTCCCAAGGCCGCCCCCGTCAGCTCATTCAACGCTGAAACCACGGCGCACTCGATCGCGTGGGAGGAGGACAGCCCGGCACCGAGCGGAACACTGGAGTCGAGGAGCAGGTCCATTCCGGGAACCGTGATTCCCCGCTGCTGCAGGGCCCAGATGACACCGAGCGGATACTTGGTCCAGCCTTTGGCTGCAGCCGGGACCAGCCTTCCCAGGTCTGTTGTGAAGACGCCTTGGTCGCCGTAGGTGGACAGCAGCCGGATGGCGGAGTCCGGGCGGACAGCGATGGCCACGCGGGCGGTCTTGTCGATGGCGAAAGGAAGGACAAATCCCTCGTTGTAGTCCGTGTGTTCGCCGATCAGGTTGACACGCCCCGGTGCCTGCCAGACGCCGTCGGGGCGCTTGCCGAACTCACGCTCGAAACGGCTGGCAAGTTCCGCGGTGGTCGGCGGGACTTCCGTGACGGTCAGCGGGTCGGATGCTGCACTCACGCGCGTGCTCCTTCGGGGATTGCTGCCAGTGCGATGGCAGGGGCGGGGGTGGGGAACGATTCAGGGACGACGACGGCGCGCAGGCGATCCGCCACGCTCTCCGGGGTGGTGTCGTTGATGAACGCGCCCATGGCGGCCTCGGAGCCGGCAAGGAACTTGAGTTTGTCTGCGGCCCGTCGCGGCGACGTCAGCTGCAGGTGCAGGTAGCCGGCGGGCCGCAGGAGGTCATCCAGGGGGGCCTGGTGCCAGGCGGAAATGTACGGCGTGGGGGTGGGGTAGAGGGCATCAAGCCGTTTGAGCAGGTCCAGGTAGACATGGGCGAGCTCGTCCTTTTCCTCGCCGCTCAGGGCCGCAAGGTCGGGAACCTGACGGTGCGGGACCAGATGGATTTCCAGCGGCCACCGCGCGGCGAACGGCACGTAGGCGCTGAAGTTCTCGCTTTCCATCACCATCCTGCTTCCGTCTTCCCGTTCTGCCCGCAGCAGCGAACCGGTGAGGGTTTTCCGCCCGTCTGCTTCGTCATAGAACTTCCGGGCAGCGGCCCCCAGGACTTCGGCCCGCGGAGTGACGTAGGGGTAGGCGTAGATCTGTCCGTGGGGATGGTGGAGGGTGACGCCGATGTCGGCTCCACGGTTCTCGAACGGGAAGACCTGCTTGATGCCCGGGAGTGCGCTCAGGGCTTCAGTGCGGTGTGCCCAGGCTTCCACTACGGTACGTGCCCTTGCTTCGCTCAGGCCGCTGAATGATCCCGTGTGCTCCGGGGTGAAGGACACTACTTCGCAGCGTCCGTAGGCGGGGCCGGTAGTGCCCCAGGCGGGGTCCGCCGGAATCTGGCCCAGGGCCGGGCCCAGGGAGGGGAAGCGGTTTTCGAACACCACAACGTCGTAATCGGGAGCCGGTATTTCGGAGGGGTTGTTGGGCGTTGTGGGGCAGATGGGGCACTGGTCTGCGGGCGGCAGGTGTGTGCGGGTCTGCCGGTGTGCGGCTACGGCCACCCACTCCCTGGTCAGGGCATCGAACCGGATTTCTCCCGGCTCCGCACGCTCCGGGAGGTCGCGGTGGTCGGTGGTGTCTTCGGCAGTGCGGGGTTTGGCCGTGGCCGCATCGTCGAAATAGATCAGCTCGCGGCCATCGGCGAGCTTGGTGCTGGTGATACCTGTCATGGCTTAGGTCCTTTGGGATGCTGGTACGGGAAGCTGCTGGGCCCTGGCGGGGTGGCGCTGATGGTGGTGCTCTGCCGGCCCGTCCCGGCCTTGCGGGACCGCGGCGACGCGTACGTCGCGGACAGCTTCGCGGAGTGCGGCCAGGGGGTTTCCGGGGAGCTCTTCGATGCGGCTGTCGGTGATGAGGGTGTCGACGGCGGACACGGCACAGATGCCGGCAAGGCCAACAAGCCCATATTTGGTGGCGTCCGCGAGGACGACAAGTCTCCGGGAGGTCTCGATCATGGCGGCATTGAGTTCGGCTTCGAGCAGATTCGGCGATGTGATCCCGGCCTGGAGATCCAGGCCGTGTACGCCCATAAAGCACAGGTCGGCGTCCACCGTCCTGACGGCCTGGGCAGCCAGCGGTCCGACCAGGGCCTGGGAGGGAGTTCGTTCCCCGCCCAGAATCAGGGTCCGGATGCCGTCCCCTTCGTCGGAGGGACCGCCCGCTGCCAGCGAATTGGCCACCATGATGGAGTTCGTGGCCACGATCAGTCCCAGGTCCCTGGGCAGGATCCGGGCGAGTTCAAAGGTTGTGGTGCCGCCGGAGATGAGCAGGGTCATCCCTGGCTCGATGAGGTTCGCCGCCTCCGCGGCGATGGCGGCCTTGGCCCCGAGCTCCCGGGTCGACTTGCTGGCAAAAGCAGGTTCCCAAGCACTGAAACTGTCCTTGCGGGCTGCTCCGCCGTGGACGCGGAGCAAAAGTCCGTCGGCGTCCAGCGCATCAATGTCCCGCCGGACTGTCATCTCGGAGACCTCGAGAAGTTCTGCGAGGGCAGCCACTTTGACCGTTCCCTGGGACTGGAGCTCCTGGAGGATCAGGTGCTGCCGTAGAGCTGCCAGCATGGAATCCTCCTTCGACCTGCGATGACGTGCCCTCCTAATTGTTACATATTCCGCTCAGAAAAGAATAGATTCAAACAAAAGACAACAGGCAGGTTCGATGGCTCCGCAGTCCTCCGGGCCTGTACGGTGGTGCTCATGACTTCCAGCCCACACTCTGCTGCCGCACCCGCCGCCGGGCTCCGTACCTGCGCCACCGGGCGGCAGTATGAAATCCGGCGCGGGGACGCACACGCTGTGGTTACCGAGCTCGCCGCAGGCCTGCGGCTTTACAGCCGCTCCGGAGTGCTGCTAACCGAGACGTACGGTGACGCAGATATCCCGCCGGGGGCTTCTGGCATTACCCTCGCGCCGTGGGCGAACAGGGTAGAGGACGGCGTCTGGTATCTGGACGGGAAGAAGCAGCAGCTGGACATCACGGAGGTTTCGAGAAACAACGCGAGCCACGGCCTGCTCCGTAACACCGCCTACAACCTGGTTGATGATTCCCAGTTTTCGGTGACCCTTGAGGCGGTGGTCTTTCCGCAGCACGGCTATCCCTTCCTCTTGCGCCACCGCGTGCAGTACCTGCTGGCGGAGGACCTGGGCCTGGTGGTCCGGCAAACCCTGATCAGCGACTCCAAGGCGGCGGCGCCCTTCGTGCTGGGCGCCCACCCTTACCTGCGGCTGGGCGACGTCGACATGGACGAGTTGACCCTGACTGTTGCGGCGGAAACGAGACTGGTGGCGGGCCAGCGGCTGATTCCACGCAGCTCAGAGCCTGTGGACGGGGACACCGACCTTCGCGGGGGCCGGCAGGTGGGAGGGCTCGCCGTCGACGTCGCCCTGACGGACCTCAGGTTCGACGGCGGGATAGCCCGCCACACGCTGAGCGCACGGAACGGCAGTTCCGTCTCCCTGTGGCAGGACGAGGCTTGCAAGTACGTGCACGTCTTTGTGACCACGGAATTTCCAGGCAGGGCCCGCGCGGTGGCAATTGAACCGATGACCGGACCCGCCAACGCTTTCAACTCCGGCGACGGGCTCCGGTGGCTTGCGCCGGGAGACTCATTCACCATGTCCTGGGGGATCGATGCGGTGCTGGCCGGCGCCGGGTAGCGGTTTCCCATAAGGCGACAGCTGGGGAAGTATTAGGCTATGACGCCAGCCGAGGACGCCACCCCGCCAAACACGCATGCCACGAACGAACATGCCGCGAACCCACACGCCGCCAACCCCCACGCCTCCAACGCGCAGGCGGAGACCGCAGCCGCCGCAGCCCGTGCGGCGGGGAACAGCCTGACAGCGGAACAAGCCCACTCGCGGCCGGTTCCGGGGGACCGGGAACTTGAACTGGACATCCCCTATGGTGTCCGCATCGCCGCGGCCTGGGCATGGCGGCTGGGACTGATCCTGCTGGTAGGCGGCGCCCTGGTCTGGCTGCTGAGCCGGATCAGCTTCCTTATTATCCCGATCATGGTGGCGGCTCTTCTGGCCGGGCTACTGAGCCCCGTGGTGGGCTGGCTGCGGAGCCGCCGGCTGCCCGCCGGGGCCAGCGTGGCGATTACCGTACTCGCCTTCATCGGGGTGATTGTGGGGGCCCTTGCCCTGGTGGGCAGGCAGCTGGCATCCGGCTTCGGGGAACTCTGGACCGAAGCCCTGGCCGGCGTGCAGCAGATCCAGGGCTGGCTGGCTGACGGCCCGCTGCACCTGACGGCAGCCCAGATGGACCAGTACCTCAAGGATGCCACCGACGCCCTGCAGAACGACAGCAGCAGCATCCTCAGCGGGGCATTGTCCTTCGGCAGCACCGCAGGACACTTCGCCGCCGGCCTTGTGCTGGCCCTCTTCATCCTTATTTTCTTCCTCCTGCGGGGCGACAGGATCTGGGCCTTCCTGGTCCGGCTGCTCCCCAGGAAAGCCCGTGCCGCGGCCTTCGGCGCGGGACTCCGCGGGTGGACCTCGATGGTCAGCTACGCGCGGATCCAGATGTTTGTGGCGTTCGTCGATGCCCTGGGTATCGGCGTGGGCGCCGCCATCATCGGGGTTCCCCTGGCGCTGCCCCTCAGCGTGCTCGTGTTCATTGGCTCCTTCATCCCGGTGGTCGGCGCCCTGGTAACCGGCGCCGTCGCTGTCCTCCTGGCCCTCGTGGCCAACGGGCCCATCAACGCCCTCATCATGCTGGCCATCGTCCTGCTGGTCCAGCAACTGGAGAGCCATATCCTCCAGCCTTTGGTGATGGGCCGGGCTGTGGCGCTGCATCCGGTGGCCGTGATCCTTACCGTGGCGGCCGGTTCCTATCTGGCGGGCATACCCGGCGCACTGTTCTCGGTGCCCGTCCTTGCCGTAGCAAACTCGGCAATTCGCTACATCGCTGGCAGAACGTGGGAACATGAACAAGTGCTGGCAGCCCCCGGAATGGTGGTGACAGTTGGTGCGGGCCGTGACGACACCTTCAAGGACGTCAGCCTGCCGCGTACCAGGTTCAGGAGCGGCAAGGACGCCGCGCCCAGCACAGACGTACACAATCCGGCTGCCCAGACCGGACCCACGGGACCGGGCGCCGGAGCCGAATCCGCCAAAGGAGAATAGTTCGTGAACATCCTTGAAACCCTTCCCGTCACGCTGGACGATGTCCTGGAGGCGCAGAAGCTGCTCGAGGGGATTATTGCGCGGACACCTGTGGAATCTTCGCGGGCGCTGGGCGCAATGGTGGGCGGGGACGTCTACTTCAAGTGCGAAAACCTGCAACGGGCCGGATCCTTCAAGGTCCGCGGAGCCTACGTCCGGATGGCGAAGCTTTCTCCCGAAGAGAAAAAGCGTGGGGTCGTTGCCGCGTCGGCGGGCAACCACGCCCAGGGCGTAGCCGTCGCCGCCAAGAGCCTTGGCATCAAGGCCCGGATCTACATGCCGCTCGGCGTAGCCCTCCCCAAACTGGCGGCCACCCGCAGCCACGGTGCGGAGGTTATTCTTCACGGCCACAATGTTGACGAAGCACTGGCAGAGGCGCAGCGCTACGCCAACGAATCCGGCTCCGTCTTCGTCCACCCATTCGACAACGTGGATGTTGTCGCGGGCCAGGGCACCGTAGGCCTGGAGATTCTCGAACAGATCCCCAACGTGGACACCATCCTGATGGGCGTAGGCGGCGGAGGGCTGCTGGCCGGGGTTGCCGTCGCGGTCAAGGCGCGGGCCAAGGAACTGGGACGTGAAATCCGCATCATCGGCGTCCAGGCGGAAAACGCCGCCGCTTACCCGCCGTCGCTGGCGGCGGATGCCCTGGTCCCGCTGAAGAGGGTGTCCACCATGGCGGACGGCATCGCCGTCGGCCGGCCCGGACAGCTGCCGTTCAGCATCATCAGGGAACTCGTGGACGATGTGGTGACCGTCAGCGAGGATTCCCTGGCACGGGCACTGATCTTCCTGCTGGAACGGGCAAAACTGGTGGTGGAGCCGGCCGGAGCCGTAGGAGTGGCGGCACTGATGGATGGCACCATCGAAAATCCCGGCACCACTGCTGTCATCCTGTCCGGCGGCAACATCGACCCGATGCTGATGCTCAAGGTCATCCAGCGCGGCCTGTCGGCTGCCGGCCGCTACATGACCGTGCGGATGATGCTCGATGACCGCCCGGGTTCACTGGCCACGATCGCGCGCATCATCGCCGAGAACGATGCGAACGTCACCGGGCTGGACCACACCCGCGTTGGCGGCTCTATCAGCATGGGAGACGTCTCCATCACGGTGAACCTCGAAACCAAGGGCCACGAACATTGCGAGCAGGTCCTCAGCGCCCTCCGCGCGGAGGGATTCCAGCCCATCGTGGTCCATTAGGAGCAGCCATGCTTGACTCGCTGGGGGACGGAAGCCCAAGAAACCGCGCAACCACGGCCTCGCGTGCCAAGGGCGGGCTGCTCGTGGTCGGCGGTTTCGCCCTGGTGCTGTTGGCGATCGAGATCGTCAACATGCTCACCCTGCACGCCCTGAACAGGACCTTCGGTCTCCGGCCACGCAGCCCCGACGGCCTCCTGGAAATTTTCACGTTCCCGCTGCTCCATGCAAGCCTCAACCATCTGCTGTCCAACACGCTGCCGCTGATCATCTTCGGGTTCCTGGTGTTCCTGTCCGGTCTCCGCGTCTTCCTGACAGCGCTCGCGTTCAGCTGGCTGGGCTCCGGGCTGACCGTCTGGCTGATCGGCGACGGCGGCATTACCGTTGGCGCTTCGGGGCTTGTGTTCGGGCTGTTCGCTTTCCTCCTGGTGAGGGGTTTCTTCAACGGCAGCTGGCGGCAGATCCTGCTGTCGATCCTGCTGTTCATGCTTTACGGCGGCATCCTGCTGGGTGTGCTCCCCACTGTCGCAGGGTACGTTTCCTGGCAGGCACATCTGGGGGGCGTTCTGGGAGGCGTGGCAGCCGCCGTGCTGCTGCGCCGCCGGAACGAATACGCCGGCCACCCCTGAAGGGTGGCCGGCGTATTTGTACTGTTCCCGTACTGGGTTTGCGTACTGCCGGTTGCTAGGCGGCGTAGGGCTTGGCGGACAGGATCTCCACCGTGATGTCCTTGCCGTTGGGTGCCGTGTAGCTGAGCTTGTCGCCTTCTTTGTGGCCGACAATGGCGGCACCGAGCGGGGACTTTTCGCTGAAGACGTCCAGGGCTGAATCCCCGGCGATTTCACGCGATCCGAGCAGGAAGGTCTCTTCGTCTCCGGCGATTCTGGCTACGACGATCATGCCGGCTTCAACAATTCCATCGTCCGCCGGGGCTTCCCCGACGTGGGCATCCCGCAGCAGGGCAGTCAGCTGGCGGATACGGGCCTCGATCTTGCCCTGTTCTTCCTTGGCAGCATGGTAGCCGCCGTTTTCCTTGAGGTCGCCCTCTTGGCGGGCTGCCTCAATTTTCTGGACAATCTCTGCCCGGCCGGCGCCGGAAAGGTGGTCCAGCTCTGCCTTCAGGCGGTCAAAAGCTTCCTGGGTGAGCCAGGCTGCAGGCGCGCTGTTGGTGGTAGCCACGGACTTCTCCTCTTGTAGGTCATACAGCAAAAGACCCCGCCACGGTGGCCACTTGTGGAACTCAGTAACCAGCTCAGCGGGGTAAAGGTATGCCTCCATTGTAGTCAATCCTGTGGAGTAAACCCAACAAGGGGGGCGGTACAGATCACGATTTCCTATTTCGCCCCGCCGGGAACCCAGCAGCTGTCCACGAGTCCCGAGACGGAAAGCGACTCCGTTTGCAGGACCACCCGCTGGGAAATGGTCCGTCCGTTGTCCGCACCACCCTCGTTCGCGTCAGGCGGGATGTCCACGACTTTCCAGCCGACGACGGCGAACTTGGAGTCCAGCGCCTTGACAGCGCACTTGACGGCGGTTCCGGGTTCCCGGGTCACCTGAAAATCAACTTCCGTCCGCGTTGCGTCCGTAACGCTGAACCCGATGTCCTTGGTTGTCACCCCGCCGGTGCCTGAGGACGTGGCAGCCCAGGCCAGGAAACCTATTCCCGCCCCCAGCGCCACGATTCCGATGGCACGCTTGGCCGCGCCGGACAGCCGACGCTTTTGGCCGCCATAACGATTGGCTAGGCTAGTGCTTGCTGGCGCGGAAAGGGCCGGCTGATCCTGGGAAGTCACCAGTTCAGTTTAGTGCGGATCCGGGAGACGGTTCTCCCGCCTGATGATTCCCCGCCGCGCCCAACCACACAGCCCTCCCTGCCAGCCCCGCCCGCCAGCCGGACAGCAGCTACAGAAGAAAAAGGAGCCGTCCCAGATGACAGCGTCCACACCTCAGGCCCCGTACCGGCTGCTCGCCGTGCATGCTCATCCCGACGACGAGTCGAGCAAGGGCGCGGCCACGATGGCGATGTATGCCGCCGCCGGCGTCGAGGTCATGGTGGCTACCTGCACAGACGGGTCCAGGGGCAGCATCCAGAATCCCGCGGTGGAGGCGGAGGCACACCCGAGGCGCGACATGGCGGGAGCCCGACGCCTTGAGATGGGCCGGGCCGCGAAGACACTGGGCATCCAACAGCGCTGGATTGGGTTTGTTGATTCCGGGCTGCCCGAGGGCGACCCGCTCCCTCCCCTGCCGGCTGGTTCCTTTGCCTCACTGCCCCTGGCGCGCGCCGCGGCACCGCTGGTGCGGCTTGTCCGCCGTTTCAAGCCGCATGTCATAATCAGCTACGACGAAAACGGCGGCTACCCCCACCCGGACCACATCATGGCGCACCGGGTGGCTGTGGAGGCCTTCGACGCCGCCGGGGATCCGGCCCGCTACCCCGGAACCGGCGCGGCATGGGAGCCCAGCAAGCTCTACTACGACCGGGCGTTCAGCCCGGAGCGCTTCCGGGCGCTCCATTTTGCACTCGAGGAGGCGGGATTGCAGTCGCCCTATGCCGAGCGGCTCGCGGCCTGGCTGGAGACCGACGCCGAGGGACACACTCCGCCGCCTGCCCCCCACCCCACGACAACACAGGTGGACTGCGGTGACTACTTTGAAGCCCGCGACGACGCCCTCCGCGAACACCGGACCCAGGTGGATCCACTGGGGTTCTTCTTCGCCGTCTCGCCGGAGATGCAGCGCCGCGCCTGGCCGTGGGAAGATTACTCGCTGATCGAGTCGAGGGTCCCCGCCCAACTGCCGGAAAAGGATCTTTTCGCGGGGCTAAGATAGATACAGCAGGCAATTTCTATGCCGCGTAGAAGATGAGCCGGGCCGTGGCGCGGGTCCCTGAACCGGCGGCAGGCCGCCATTATTTTCCACAGAAGGTTTGAACCGTGCATCACATAATCCTGTCCCTGGCCACCACGCCGTCGCCGGTTCCCACGCCCACGCTGCGTGACGGAATGTCCGAGGACCAGATCACGCCCGGGCTGTGGGGGTTCATCATGACAGCCTTCTTTGTCCTGGCCACCACCTTGCTGATCGTTGATATGGTGCGGAGAATCCGGCGCGTCCGCTATCGGGCACAGGTGGAGGAGGAACGCATGGCAGCGGCCGCAGCGGCGGACGTCCAGGCTGCGGACGCCGGTGGCCCCGGCCGGGACTTCCGCCAGGACTCAAACCCCGGCCAGGAGGTCCGGCAGGACTCAACCCCCGGCCAGGACCCAGACTCCGGCCAAACCTACGGGGCCGCGGAACCTTCACGCCACGAATCGAACGGCGATGCGGGACGCACCCGGGGCTGAAGCAGCCGCCGGGGGAGGAGCGCCGGGCGGCAACGGACCTGAACGGGAGGGCCCCGGGGCGCAGAACCTGCTGGGGGCGGAGCCGTCCGCATACCTCCGCCAACATGCCGGTAACCCCGTGCATTGGCGGCCGTTCGGCGATGAGGCCTTCGCCGCCGCGGCAGCCCGCGACGTTCCGGTGTTCCTTTCCATCGGTTACGCGGCCTGCCACTGGTGCCACGTTATGGCACATGAGTCCTTTGAGGACCAGGACACCGCAGACTACCTGAATGCCCACTTCGTGGCCGTCAAGGTGGACAGGGAGGAACGGCCGGACGTGGACTCCGTCTACATGGCCGCCACCCAGGCGATCAGCGGCGAGGGCGGCTGGCCTATGTCCGTGTTCCTCACCCCCGACGGCCTGGCCTTTCACGCGGGTACGTACTTCCCGCCCCGGCCCATGCCCGGCAGGCCATCCTTCCGCCAGGTCCTTGAGGCCGTGACGGACGCCTGGCAGGAACGCCGTGGCGCCGTCGAGCAGAACGCCCGCGCGCTGGCGCAGACCATGGGTGAAGCGCAGCTCACCGCCGCCGTCACGGTGGACGGTGCTGCGCCACTCAGTCCTGCGCCCCTCATTGATCCAAACCTCCTGCCATTGGCGGTCCGGACCGTGGCACTTTCGGAAGACCAGGCCAGCGGCGGCTTCGGCGCCGCTCCGAAATTCCCGCCGTCGGCGCTGCTGGAGTTCCTGATCCGGCACGCGGCTGCCGGCGGTGCCGGCAAGGATCCGGGCACCGAAGTCGTGGCCCGCGACATGGCCGGACGCACGCTGGCGGCGATGGCGCGTTCTGCGCTGTTTGACCAGCTCGACGGCGGTTTTGCAAGGTACTCCGTGACCGGCGACTGGTCGGTTCCGCACTTCGAGAAAATGCTGTACGACAACGCCCAGTTGCTGCGGGTCTACATTCACTGGGTGCGGCTTGGCGGCAACAGCCTGCTGCCCGCGGCCGAGGCGGCGGACGTGGCAACCCGTACCGCGGAGTGGCTGCTGGGATCCTTGGGCCTGGCGGGGCCGGACCGGGCCGGCGCCGCCGGAGATCCGGCAGGGCCCGCAGCGCTCGCGTCCTCGCTTGATGCCGATTCGGTCGTGGACGGCGAACATCATGAGGGCGCCACCTACCTGTGGACCATTCCAGGGCTCCGGGAGTTCCTCGGGGCTGACGCCGGGGCCGCAGTGGCCCGAATGATGAACATCGGCCCCGAAGGGACCGTGTCCGGCTACGGTTCGCCGCTGCACCCAGGCAGGGCACTTGACAGCGCCGAAGCTGAGCTGTGGGCCCGGGCCCGGCCCGCGCTGCTGGCAGCCCGGCGGGAGCGCCCGCAGCCGGCGAGGGACGGGAAGATCGTGGCCGGCTGGAACGGGCTGGCCGTCGCCGCGCTCGCGGAAGCCGGCGCCGTCCTGGGGCGCGAGGACTTTGTGGCCGCGGCCGGGTCCGTCGCCGCCTATCTGGAACGGGTCCACTGGAAACCGGAAGGCAGCGTGCACCCGTGGGAGGTCGACGAAGTACCGGTACTGATCCGGGTCTCCCACGCCGGGACGGCGCGGGGTATCGGTGGCCTTCTGGAGGACTACGCGTTTTGCGCCGAAGGGTTGTTCGCCCTCTACGCCGTCACCGGCAGGACGCATTGGTACGAGTTCGCCGAACAGCTGGTTCAGGCAGCCTGCCGCCGGTTCGTCGTGGAAGGCCGTCTGGCAGACACCTCCGACGGCTCCAGCCAGGTCCTGTCGGCGCTGGGCGGCGAGGCCGGCCTGGATCCCTTCGACAACGCCACCCCGAGCGGTGCCGCTGCGTTCGCCGGTGCCCTGCTCAGTTATTCGGCTCTCTCAGGATCAGCAGAACACCGCGCGATGGCCGCCCATATCCTGGCGCTGCTGCCTCCGGTCGCCGGCCGGGCGCCAGGCGCAGCCGGCTGGCTCCTGGCCACCGCGCAGGCCGCGCTGGCGGGACCGGTGGAGGCCGCCGTCGTCGGGCCGGACAGTCCGGAAAAGGCGGCCCTGCACCGGGAACTGTTGAACTCTCCCAGCCCCGGGCTGGTGATAGCAGCGGAGGCCGACGGCGTTCCGTCAGTTGCGCCGTCGTCCGCGCCGTCCGTGGAGGTGCCGCTGCTGAAGGACCGGCCACCGGGGCCTGGCAACCGCCCGCTGGTGTATTTGTGCCGGAACATTGTGTGCGACCTTCCGGTGGGAACGCTGGAGGCTCTCCGGGAGCGGCTGGAAGCCCTGGCCGGGTGATGCCCTGCCCATCCGTCAGTGGCGGAAGGCGCTCAGTTGAGGACGGCTATGGTAATGGCCGCGAAATGCGCGCCGAAGGCAAGGACGGTAAGGGCATGGAACAGTTCGTGGAAGCCGAAGTGTTCATAGCTGAAGTTCGGCTTCCTGAGGGCGTAGAAGACGGCGCCCGTGATGTAGAGGATGCCGCCGACGCAGATCAGGATGGCCGCCGGAACACTGGCCGCAAAAAACTCCGGGAGGTAGAACAGGGCGCCGCAGCCAAGGGCAATGTAAATGGGCACGTAAAGCCAGCGCGGGGCGTGCGTCCAGAGGAGCCGGAACAGGACTCCCAGAATGGCACCGGACCAGATAACCCACAGCAGGAGAACAGCCTTGGGCCGTTCCAGCAGTGACCAGGCAAGCGGTGTGTAGCTGCCCGCGATGACCAGCATGATGTTGGTGTGGTCCAGGCGTTTCAGGACCATCTTCACGCCGGGGGACCAGTTGCCGCGGTGGTAGACGGCGCTGATGCCGAAGAGCAGGACGCCGGTGGCAGCATAAACAGCAGAGGTGATCTTGCGGTCCGGCGTGGGGGCCAGGATCACCAGGGCGGCGCCCGCAACAAGCGCCAGGGGCGCTGCAACCGTGTGGATCCAACCGCGCCATTTGGGTTTGATCATCAGGAGTTCGGCCAGGCGCAGCGCCGCATCATCAACGGCACCCTGACCGGCTTCCGCCGGCGTTCTGCGGCCTGGGGGAGTCTCGCGGGTCATCCATCCAGAATAACCTGCCGGCAAGTAAGTTACTCGCAAGTAGCTGGCGTTCCTGCCCTGGCCGGCTCCCGGGGCGCACTTCAGCCGACTGCGGACGGTAGCCTAGGATGTGCAAAGCCGTCCTACAGCAAGGAAGTCAGGTGAGTCGCCGCGTGGAATTGCCCGGGTTCCTCTATGGCTTCTATGAGCGCAGGCTTCTCAGGGGGCTGGCCGGAGACCGCATCCCAAGACATATCGGCGTCATGGTGGACGGCAACCGCCGCTGGGCCAAGCAGTTCAATGCCCCCACCAGCCAGGGCCACCAGGCGGGCGCCGACAAGATTCACGAGTTCCTCGGATGGTGCCAGGAACTGGGTGTCAAAGTGGTCACCTTGTACATGCTGTCCACCGACAACATGAGCAGGTCCAGCGAGGAACTCGACCTGCTCATGGGGATCATCGCCAACACCCTGGACCGGCTGGACGAGGACGCGAACATCTCCGTCCACGCCATGGGCGCCCCTGAGCTGCTTCCCGATTACCTGGCGGAGCGTCTGAACAAGCTCACGGCGCGCACCCCGGTGCGGGAGAAAATTCACGTCAATGTGGCCGTCGGTTACGGCGGACGCCGCGAGATCGTGGACGCCGTGCGGGAACTGCTCCATGACGCCGTCGCCAAAGGGACGGACATTACCGCCTTGGCGGACAACCTTTCCGTGGATGACATCTCCCGCTTCCTGTACACCAGGGGCCAGCCCGATCCGGACCTGGTGATCAGGACCTCAGGGGAGCAGCGGCTCTCCGGCTTCCTGATGTGGCAGAGCGCGTACAGCGAGTTCTATTTCTGCGAAGCACTGTGGCCGGCGTTCCGCAAAGTCGATTTTCTCCGGGCCCTGCGCGACTACGCCGGCAGACAGCGGCGCTTCGGCGCCTGAGCCCTCCACGGCATTGGTGTGTCACGAGTACGTTCACGCCAAGTTAACCAGCCCGCAACAGGAATCGCCGGGTGAGGGAATTGGAATTTACCGGCGATGGATTTACGTTGTATCCATCAGCAGGCAAAATCGCCGGCTGAACGGGGAGGCCAGTACATGGAGCGAAGTTTCGCGCTGATTGTATGGGAGGCCGAGCCCGGCCTTCAGGCCGAGCCGCCTCACCAATAACAATTCCGGGTGCGCCCGGGGCTGGAGTCGATGTGGCTATTTCTGAACAACTGCCCGAGGTCGTTTTCGACGAGGGACAGAAAGCTACCTCTCGCGCCACGCGAGCCACCTCAAAGACCGGTCCTGCTGCTGAACAAGCTGCGGCCGGTTTTGCTGTCTCCGGAAGGGAAGCCACCATCAACAGCTTCGTGATTGACACCTCCGTCCTGCTCTCGGACCCGCGGGCGCTCCTGCGGTTCGCCGAGCACGACGTCATTGTTCCGATTGTTGTCATCAGCGAACTGGAGGCGAAACGCCACGACCCCGAGCTGGGCTACTTTGCGCGCAAGGCCCTCCGGCTCCTTGATGACCTCCGCGTCAAACACGGCGGCCTCAACCGGCCCATCCCCATCGGCGACGACGGCGGCAGGCTCCTGGTGGAGATGAACCACATTTCCGCCGAGGTACTTCCGCTGGGGTTCCGGAGCGGGGACAACGACAGCAGGATCCTGGCCGTCGCCCAGAACCTCGCCAACGAAGGACGCAACGTCACCGTCGTGTCCAAGGACCTGCCGATGCGGGTCAAGGCATCCGCCATGGGACTTACGGCCGACGAGTACCGCAACGAGCTCGTACAGGATTCGGGCTGGACGGGAATAGCGGAGATGGAGGCCAGCGAGGATGAGATCTCCACCCTGTACGGCCACGAACCCGTGTTCATCCCGGCGGCGGCGGAGATGCCCGTGAACACCGGCCTGGTGCTCCTCTCCAACAGGGGCTCGGCGCTGGGCCGGGTGGGACCGGACAAGCAGGTCCGGCTCGTCAAGGGTGACCGCGACGTCTTCGGACTTCATGGGCGCTCCGCCGAGCAGCGGCTCGCCATCGACATGCTCATGGATCCCGCCGTCGGAATCGTCTCCGTCGGCGGCCGGGCCGGAACAGGTAAGTCCGCCCTGGCATTGTGCGCGGGACTCGAAGCTGTCCTGGAGCGCCGCGAGCACCGGAAAGTGATCGTGTTCCGCCCCCTTTATGCCGTGGGCGGCCAGGAACTTGGCTACCTGCCCGGCTCCGAGTCGGAAAAAATGAACCCCTGGGCGCAGGCCGTCTTCGATACCCTTGGCGCGCTGGTCAGCCAGGAAGTGGTGGAAGAAGTCATGGACCGCGGCATGCTCGAAGTCATGCCGTTGACCCATATCCGCGGACGCTCCCTGCATGACGCGTTCGTGATCGTTGACGAGGCACAATCACTGGAGAAGAACGTGCTCCTCACCGTGATGAGCCGCATCGGCCAAAACTCCAAGATCGTCCTCACCCATGACGTCGCCCAGCGTGACAACCTGCGCGTCGGACGCCACGACGGCATCGCCGCGGTCGTCGAAACCCTGAAAGGGCATCCGCTCTTCGGCCACATCACCCTGACCCGCTCCGAGAGGTCACCCATCGCCGCCCTGGTGACGGAGCTGCTCGAAGGGGCCGAGATCTAGGCACTTACGGTGTGAGAGGGGCCGTGGTCCGGTCCGCCGGGCCACGGCCCTTCTCCAGGGCAGCCTCAACCGATCCCGAGGAATTTGGCGGCTTCTTCGTGACCTTCTACTTTGAGGGTCCAGGCGGGGCGGTTGAAGTTTTCAGGGGTGAGGCGGACCCGCTGCACTTCCTCGACTTTGCTGCCCCACGCCATGCGGGTGATGCCGTTGAGCTCGTAGCCCAGTGAACGCGAGACCCCCAGTGAGGCGCCGTTCCAGACGGCGGCTTCTGATTCGGCAACCTCCGCGTTGAGCCAGTCAAAGGCATAAAGAACGACGGCGGCGCGCATTTCCCTGCCGAAGCCCCGGCCTTGAACGGACTTCCTGAGCCAGGAGCCGGAGGAGACTGTCTTCAGCGTCGTGAATTCCTTGGCGCCGATGTCCTGGCAGCCAATGAACTCACCAGCGTGCCAGATGCCCAGGAGCAGTGTCCACGACTCCGGGGTGCACTCGGCCCGGCAGCGCCAATACCACCTGGCCATGTTTGGTCCGAGCTGTTCCGACGGCAGGTCCGTCCACGGGGTACTGAAAGGGCTCCTCCCGGGCTCGTGGATGCCGCTCCGGGCTGCTGCCACTGCGGCTGAGATGTCTGCATCGGCGATGGGCCGGAGTGTGAGCCGGGGCGTGGTCAGGGTGAGGTCGAAGAGGGGCCAGAGGGTCGTCAGGGCGGTCATCCGGGAAGCCTAGCTGTTTTGACCTGAGGGGTCGGGGCGCCGCGCCTGTCACAGGCCCGGATCAGGCGGAGACATCCCAGCTGATGTGCCGGCGGACATCCGTGAGGTTCATCGATTCCGCCACGAACAGGTCATCGAGCATGTATTCATCGACTGCAAGGATCCGCAGCCAGTGCCCGTAGTCCTGCGTACCCGGTTCAAGCGAGCGGCTGGATACGCAGACGCCGGTGCCAAGGTCGATCCGCACCCGGTTTCTTCCCGGCAGGCACAGTGGCGCGCCGGGGTCCGTGGCCTGGTAGGCCGCCGTAGGGGTGACGACTGCCTCAAGCGCCGGGCGACCATCCTGGTCCACGCGTTGCACGCCGTCGAGCTCTACGGCGTTGCTGCCGGGGAACTCCAGCGGGACGGGGGCGTTTCCTGCAAGCTCGACGGGGTCAAGCGCGGCTGAGAAGCGGCCGTTGCCGAAGCCAGGCTCCCCGTAGGCGGCCTCGGGGCGGCGCCTGACGAGGCCGTTGTCATAGACAGGCGCCACAAGATGTGGCGGGAGCAGCCACGATTTCCGGGTGGCGCTGACATAGAATCCGTCCTTGGAATCATTAATCCCGGTGGTGCTGTGCAGGACCAGTCCATCGGGGGTCTCGAGGCGAAGGGCGCCGGGCCGGCGCAACCAGGCGCGGACCAGCGGCGCTGCCGGGTCAGGGGCCTCAGTGAACGGTTCATCCCAGTATTCAAAACGCAGGGACTGCCATTTCCAGGGAGAAGACCTGCAAAGATTCCGGAACACGGTGGTCAGATTCGCGGATGCCGCGCCGCTGGCCGGATCCTGCCTGTGCCTGGTGTCCCATGTCGACATATCCACAGTTTACGCGTGGGCTCTGTGGCCCGGCGGCGAAGTTCCAGTAGCATCCGAGAGGTGATCCGACGACTGGATGAGCTTTGGGGTGCCGCGCCGCTGGCCTTTTGGCTGGTGCTGGCCGCGTGTTGCTACTTTGCGGTGATGGCGGTGCGGCTTACGGTGATCGACGTCCGCCACCATCTCCTTCCCAACCGGATCGTCTTCCCGTCCTATGCCGTGGCCGGGGCCCTGCTGCTGGCGGCCGTCGTGGTGCACGTTGCAGCGGGTCCCTCCGCGTCCGGCGCCATACCTGAAGGCGCCGCCGAATTCCTCGGCGTCCCTGCCCTTCGTGTCCTCGCCGGGGGAGCGGTCCTCTGGGCGTTCTACTTCATCCTGCGGCTGGTCTATCCACCTGGAATGGGTTTCGGCGACGTGAAGCTCGCCGGCGTCCTGGGCATGTACCTCGGCTACCTCGGCTGGACGCATGTCTTTGCCGGGACGTTCGCGGCCTTCCTGCTGGGCGGATTCTGGTCCCTGGCACTCCTGGCCGCACGCCGCGGCACCCTCAAGTCCTCCATCCCCTTCGGCCCGTTCATGCTCGCGGGAGCTGCTGCAGCCATGTTGCTGCCGGCCTGACGCGGGCCGCGCTAGGCCGGAAAGATGCCCGCACCCGACTATATTCTTCGACTCCGCGAACGTGTCGTGTCCGTGGGGACGGTTGGCCCTTTTGCCTACCCCAACGGGGACGTCTGCGAATTCCTGGCCCTGACCCGAAGGCACCAGGTGCAGCAACCTCCACGACCACAGCGCTGCAGGACATTTTCGGTACCACGCCGCATGAGGAATCCGCTGCTGCCTTAACGCCGGCGGCCGCCCGCCTTCGCTGGGAAGGTGGGCGGCCGCCGTCGTACATTCAGGATAACTATGCCTTGTGCGGGGGGCGGGTCATGGACATAACGTCCAGGGCGGTGTCGAGCTGCTCCTCAGTGACTTCCCCGCGCTCCAGGAAGCCCATGGCCACCACTGTCTCGCGGATGGTCAGCCCTTCGGCGACCGCCTTCTTGGCGATCTTGGCCGCGTTTTCGTAGCCGATGTACTTGTTCAGCGGTGTCACGATGGACGGGGAAGCCTCGGCCAGGAAACGGGCCCGCTCCACATTGGCCGTGATGCCATCGATCATCTTGTCTGCCATGACACGGCTGGTGTTGGCCAGCAGGCGGACTGATTCGAGCAGGTTGGCGGCCATCACCGGGATGCCGACGTTCAGCTCGAAGGCGCCGTTGGTGCCTGACCAGGCGATGGCGGTGTCGTTGCCGATAACCTGGGCGGCCACCATGATGGAGGCCTCGCAGATGACCGGGTTGACCTTGCCAGGCATGATCGAGGATCCGGGCTGCAGGTCCGGGATGGCGATTTCGCCGAGACCGGTGTTGGGACCGGAGCCCATCCACCGGAGGTCGTTGTTGATCTTCATAAAGGAGATCGCGATGTTGCGCAGCTGGCTGGACGCTTCGATGAGGCCGTCGCGGTTGGCCTGCGCCTCAAAGTGGTCGCGGGCCTCGGTCAGTGGCAGACCGGTGTCGGTGGCGAGGAGTTCGATGACTCGCTCCGGGAAGCCGGCCGGGGTGTTGATACCGGTGCCCACGGCCGTGCCGCCCAGCGGAACTTCAGCCACGCGGGGGAGCGAGGCGTTGATGCGCTCGATGCCGTAGCGGACCTGTGCCGCGTAGCCGCCGAACTCCTGGCCCAGGGTGACCGGGGTGGCGTCCATCAGGTGGGTGCGGCCGGACTTGACGACGTCTTTGAACTCAACGGCCTTGCGCTCCAAGGACTCGGCCAGGTAGCCCAATGCCGGGATGAGGTCGTTGATCAGGGCGGAGGTGGCGGCAACGTGGACGGACGTGGGAAAGACGTCGTTGGAGGACTGCGAGGCGTTGACGTGGTCGTTCGGGTGGACAACTTTGTCGCTTCCGGCGGCCTTGAGGGCGCGCGATGCCAGTTCGGCAATGACCTCGTTGGTGTTCATGTTCGAGGACGTGCCGGAGCCCGTTTGGAAAACGTCGATGGGGAAGTCGCCGTCGTACTTGCCGGCGGCCACCTCATCGGCGGCGTCGGCAATGGCCTTGGCAAGCTCGCCGTCGAGCACACCCAGTTCAGCGTTGGCCTGGGCGGCAGCCTTCTTGACCCGGGCGAGCGCCTCAATGTGCGCACGTTCCAGGGTCTTGCCGGAGATGGGGAAGTTTTCAACTGCACGTTGCGTCTGTGCACGGTACAGGGCGTTCACGGGGACGCGGACTTCGCCCATCGTGTCGTGTTCAATGCGGAATTCTTCAGTGGAAGTCATGGGGCTAGCTTAGGGCGACCGGGTACCCCATCGAAAACCGTGAAGGGCATGCTACGGGTTCCCTTGGCGGCACCGCCTAGAGGTCCCCGATGCCCGAAACTACGTTGGCGCGGCCCTCGGCAAGGCTGTAGGAGAGCCCGATCACGGCGGCGCGGCCGTTTTCGATTGCGGTGGAAATCACACGCGAGCTGTCCACGAGGCGCTGCGATGTCTGCTTCACATGCTCCACCACCATGTCGTTGATCTCGTGCCGTTCGTTGCGCATGGAGGTCAGCACCGACGGCGTGATGCGCTCCACGAGGTCCCGCATGAAACCGACAGGCATGTGGCCTGTGTCGACGGCGGACTTGGTGGCGCTGACAGCGCCGCAGCTGTCGTGCCCCAGCACCGCGATCAGCGGAACCCCCAGCTCGCTGATGCTGTACTCCAGGGAGCCCAGCACGGCGTCGTCGATGACCTGCCCGGCGGTGCGCACCACAAACGCGTCGCCGAGGCCGAGATCGAAGATGATCTCGGCGGCGAGCCGGGAGTCCGAGCAGCCGAAGATCACAGCAAACGGGTGCTGGTTTTCCACGAGAGAGGACCTGCGGGAGGCGTCCTGGTTCGGATGCGAGGATTGCCCGGCGACAAAACGTTCGTTTCCTTCGCGCATACGGCGCCAGGCGAGGGCAGGAGTCAGGTAGGTAGCCACGCGCCTACCTTACGGTGCGGTGCCGGCTGAAGGGGAAATCGTTACGGCGGGATTGCTGTCCAGGGACTTGACGACGGCGGCTGCCAGGACGGAGAACTCGTCCAGTTGCGCTGTTCCGGTCAGGACAACGGTGGTGCCGCGGTACGCCAGCACCAGGCTCTTCTCGCCTTTGCCGGTATCGCGCAGTTCCCAGTCACGGCCGCCGGCGTTGCGGGTTCCGGTCACAGGGGCACTTTTGGTCTGCTGGAGGAGCCAGGTGGGATTTGGCTGCCGGGTCTGCACCAGCCCGATGAACGACTGCTTGGGCGTCAGGTATCCGACTTCCCAAGTGGGTACGCCGCTCCCGCTGCCTGACTCCCAGCGGGCGTAATTGGAGGTAAAAGTGCCGCCGGTGTCCGGCGCAACGGGTGTGAATCCTGCCACATCGGTGGCGTTGCGGGCTACGGCGCTGACGTCGATGTTCGGCCGGTACCCGTCGCTCTTGGGCGCCGGGTTCATCAGGACGATGGGCAGGAAGGCGGCGATGCTGACTGCCAGGGCGATGATCATACCTATCACCGAAGCATTGGCACGCTTCGCGGCCGCGGCCGGAATAACGGGGCGCACGGGCGTCTGGCCGCCGGTCCCCGGGGTGTCGCTGTTGCTTCCGGATCCGGAGGGACCGGGCCCCGGGCTGCTCTTTTCCTGCATATCACTCACCCCTCTATAGTCGCCCATGCAGGCCTCCAACTCACATTCGGGCCGGGCGCGGGGACCAGGCTGCCATGTTGCAGGAGCGCGTCATCCCGGCACCGGATGGCTGCGCCCCGACTATGATCAGTAGCAGAGGAATCACCGCCCCTGCTGAATCCGGCGGAGCGGGTTCAATGATCGCCACTCGAAGAAGAGGTTCACGTGTCACCAGCGTCCATGACCCAGAAGTACTCCACGCTCTCCCCGGCCCTGGCCGTTGGCATCGATGAGCCGGACCGCAACCTTGCACTTGAACTCGTTCGCGTCACCGAGGCCGCGGCCATCGCCGGCGGCCACTGGGTTGGCTTTGGCGACAAGAACAAGGCCGACGGGGCCGCAGTTGACGCCATGCGCTCTTTCCTCCAGACGGTCCACTTCAACGGTGTCGTGGTTATCGGCGAAGGCGAAAAAGACGAAGCCCCCATGTTGTTCAACGGCGAACACGTCGGCGATGGCACCGGGCCTGAGTGCGATGTCGCCGTGGACCCGATCGACGGCACCCGCCTGACCGCCCTGGGCATCAACAACGCTCTTGCCGTCCTTGCGGTGGCCGAGCGCGGCTCGATGTTCGACCCCTCCGCCGTGTTCTACATGGAGAAGCTGGTCACAGGCCCCGAGGCTGCCGACATGGTCGACCTCCGGCTCCCCGTCAAGCAGAACCTGCACCTCATTGCCAAGGCCAAGGGCGTCAAGGTCAACCAGCTCAACGTCATGATCCTGGACCGCGACCGTCACCGCCCTCTGGTGGAGGAGATCCGGGAAGCCGGTGCGCGCACCAAGTTCATCATGGACGGCGACGTCGCCGGCGCCATCGCGGCTGCCCGCTCCGGGACCGGAGTCGATGCGCTCATGGGCATCGGCGGCACACCGGAAGGTATCGTGGCCGCTTGCGCCATCAAGTCCCTCGGCGGCGTCATCCAGGGCCGTCTCTGGCCCACCAGCGACGACGAGAAGCAGAAGGCCATCGATGCCGGCCACGACCTCGACCGCGTCCTGTCCACGAATGACCTCGTCTCCAGCGACAACTGCTACTTCGCCGCGACGGGCATCACCGACGGTGATCTCCTCAAGGGCGTGCGGTACTCCAAGGACAAGGTCCTCACCCAGTCCATTGTGATGCGTTCCAAGTCCGGCACCATCCGCTTCGTGGACGGCGAGCACCAGGCCAGCAAGTGGGAAGGCTACGCCCGCAAGAGCTAGTCCCCCCGCTTCATCCCGCGTTCAGCGCGAACTGGCAGCAAATGCCCTCAAATCCAACTTCTGAGGGCATTAGCTGCCAGTTCGCGCTTAAGGCTGGATCCCGTCCTGTGGATAACCGTTAGCCGAGTCGGATTTCGGTTGAGAATGGACCATGTCACGGACGCCGATGCCACCTCAGCTACCGCATGGATCCTTTCTCGTCACCGACGCCGATGAGCTCGGGCTCAGTCGAAAACAGCTGAGCCGCGATGGCATCTTCACCCCGTCCCGCGGAATCAGGCTGCCCCTGCACAGCACTGGAACTACGGCCGACAACGTCCGTGCTTATACCCGTCTCGATCCGGGTTGCGTGCTTACCCACTCGGCGGCCGCCCGCCCCTGGTGCATCTGCCTGCCAGGCTGGCTGGACGCCGACTGGCGGATCCACATCGCCCGCCCGGCCGACAGCTGTAAACCGCGCCGGCGAAATGTAGTGGGCCACCAGCTGTCATTCAAAGAAGGCGAAGTCATGATGTCCGGCGGCGTGCGCCTCACCTCGCCGGCGGGCACCTGGCTGGACCTGTGGTGCTGCGCAACGGTCTTGGCCATCCAGTGGTCTGGCCCGATGCGGCATACCCGGAGCACCGGATCGCCCTTCAGTATGACGGTGTTCACCACGGCGATCCGGACCAGTACCTACGCGACATCAAACGCCAGTCATTGACCGAAAGCCTGGGCTGGCGGGAGATCCGGGTTGAAAAGCACGATCTCGAAGGCGACAGGCCGCCGTCGTCGACAGGGTCCGGGCCCTGTTGGGCCCGTTGGGTGTGAGGACTCTGCGGCGAAC
>DATCNU010000142.1:0-6805 GCA_036565085.1 Arthrobacter sp. | reverse complement strand
GACCGGCGCCACCGCGAGCACCATCCAGCAGTACTCCCTGGACGGCACGCCGGGCGCGTCCTGGACGATCGCGGGCAAGATCGATGGGATGAGCGCTGACGAGGCCGGGCAGCGGCTGCTCGTGACGACCAACGAGGACGCTAACTCCTCCTTCCACGCCGTGGCGCCCGCGGCCGGCGCGGACGCGGTGAAGGACTTCGCCTACACCGGGATGACGCACGGCGGCGGCACGGACACCGCCACGATCTACCAAGGCAAAATTCTTATCACTGCCTCGAACCCGGCCGACAGCACGGGCCCGGCCGTCTACCAGGCGACGCTGAGCGGTTCGACAGCTGCCCTGACCCCGGTCTTCGCGGACAACGCCACCGCGGCCGTCGCCAACACCGGCTCGACAGGGACCACGACCCTCTCGCTGACCGACCCTGACTCCGCCACTGTGGTCCCGGCCGAGAGCCCCCGCTTCAAGAACCAGTTCGTACTCGCCTCCCAGGGTGACCAGCAGTTGATCTTCGCGGACCGCGCAGGGACCCCGGAGCAGTCGCTGCAGGTGCTCAACCTCAACCAGCAGGTCGATGACACCGCCTTCGCCACGACGTCCAAGCAGACGCTGTGGATCACGGACCCGGACCACAACTCGGTTCTTTCGGTGACCGGTCCGTTCGCGGCCGGCCAGGCCGTTTCGACTGTGACGCCGGATACCGCCCCGGACTACCTCGCGAGCCTCGACCTCTCGACCGGTACGCTCACCCCGGTCCCGGGTCTCTCCTCGGTCCACCCGAAGGGCCTGCTCTTCACGAGCGCGCAGTAGGTTCCGTTTCCCCAAACGATAACGGCGCGGCGACTTCCCTGGGAAGGTCGCCGCGCGCTGTCGTTCACAGGGCCGTCAGAGCGTGCGGAGACGGACCGGACCCCCGCGGCCTGCGGACGCCGGAATCCCGCTGTAGCGTTTGGAATGGCGGTAATTCACAGTTAGGAATGGCGGTTTGGCCGTCCCGTTTACGGAACCCTGAACGGGCTTTGGACGATGCGTCGAAAGGGCGCAACTGAGTATGCATGACCTCGCGGTCCCCGAAAGTTGGGCGGGACCCTTTCGGGTGCAACGGCTGGTAGGACAAACGGTGCCCTGAAGGCTGGGGAAGCTCGAAGACAGCTCCCGTACCATGGGGCGGATGGAATTCATACGGCTGTACCGCGAAGGCAAACTCGAACGCGAAGATGTCAGCGCCCAAGAGATCGAGGCCCTGGCCCGTCAGGATGACGTGGTGCTGTGGATCGATTTCACCGATCCGACGGCGGATGACCTCCTGGGCGTAGAGACGGTGTACGGGCTTCACCGCCTCGCCGTTGAGGACGCCGTCCACGACTTCCAGCGGCCCAAACTGGACCGCTACCCGAATCACCTTTTCCTTTCGGCCTACGAAGCCCACCTGAAGCCCGGCACCGGGGAGCTGGCCGTGGCCGAGATCTCGGCCTTCATCGCCCGGAACGCCCTCGTAACCGTCCACGGGCCCGAGTTCGACACCGACAAGCTGATGGCACACTGGGACGCCGAGACTGACCTGACTGCGCACGGGGTGCCATTCCTCTTCTGGGGCCTGCTGGATCTGATCGTCGACGGCCACTTCGACGCCGTCCAGGAACTCGACGGTTACATCGAAATCCTCGAAGAAGCCCTGTTCGATGACCACTCACCGGATCACGACCTTCAACGGAAGACCTTCGAGCTGCGCAAGAATCTGGTCAGGCTCCGCCGTATCGTCCTGCCCATGCGCGAGGTGCTCAACACTCTCCTCCGCCGCGATGACCTGATCGGCTGCAGCCCGGCGATGCAACCATTCCTGCAGGATGTGTATGACCATGTGCTGCGGGCCGCTGAATGGACAGAATCCCTCCGTGACCTGGTGACCACCATCCTGGAAACGCACATCAGTATCCAGGGGAACCAGATGAACCTGGTCATGAAAAAGGTCACCAGCTGGGCCGCGATCATCGCCGTCCCCACCGCCGTCACCGGTTTCTTCGGGCAAAACGTGCCGTTCTTCGGCTTCCAAAGCGACTACGGTCTCTGGCTATCCACCGCGCTGATGGTAGGCGGATCACTGTTCCTGTACCTGTCTTTCAAGAAACGGGACTGGATCTAACCGACCACCCACGCCAAACTGTCCTATAGCGGAACCCTGGGCGGGCGTCTTTCTGAATGAGATGTCGTTCCTATGCGGTGGCAACGAGCTCTAGTTCGAAGCCATCGGAGTTCACGAGATCTGGTTAAACGGCAACACTCGTTCATTCGTCCAAGTTGCCAAACACGTCGCGGGGCGGCAGAGGGCAGGCCTGTGCCAAGCCAGTCTGCCATCACCCCCGCAACCTGGTTCAAGGTGGGCCCGATCAAGCTGCGATTTACCATCTAAGTGGGCTCAAGTCAGATTGACAAAATCACGCCGACGAGACCGAGGACGGGATCCTGTCACCCGAGGTGCCGGCTGATCAGGAAGCGGCGTGGGCAGACCTCGCGGCGGCCACCGAAACATCGGCGATTACGAATTTCCGTGCGTGCAACCGTAAGGGGAAGTCCTGGACCGAAGATCAGGCAGCGGTCAGGGCGGGAGCGGCAACGCTTCGGGAGTTCCCGGCGCCGGGAGACCCTGGCGTTTATTTTCGATGTCCTTGCCGCCGTGAATAATGGCCCATGCCCAAGGTTGCTTGACGGTAATCGCTTTCATGACTCAGAGCCTGGGCAGGGGCAACCTGAACAGACGCCTTGGTCGTATCCCGGAACGTGGCCTCGACACACCGCATGGGCGAACGCCTGGCCGGGCCGCAATGCCATGATCGGGGGATGAGCATCTCTACGTACAAAACCCCCGTCCACCGCGCCGGCGTGCACCTGGCCGTGATGGCCGTCGTCGGATTGGCCGTCGCCCTGCTGGTTGGGGTTTTCGGCTCCTGGACCTATGCCCCGGCGCTGGGGTGGGCGGCCGCGTCGCTGACCTATCTCATCTGGGTGTGGTCCGTCGTCGGGCGCCTGGATTCTGCCGGCACGGCCGCCCATGCCCAAGCCCGTGGTGAGGATCCGGGCCGGGTCGTGTCGGATGTGCTGGTGCTCGTGGCGACCCTGGGCAGTTTCGGCGGTGTCGCATTGATCCTGTTGGAGGCGGGTTCGGCCCAGGGCGGGTTGAAGGCGGCCATCATTGCACTGGCTCTGGGCAGCGTCACCCTGTCCTGGCTCCTGGTGCATACCCTTTTCACGCTCCGGTACGCCACCATCTACTACGGGGAACACGGCGGGGTGGACTTCAACGAAAAGAAGCCGCCGAGGTACGCGGATTTCGCGTACCTCTCCTTCACCATCGGTATGACCTTCCAGGTCTCGGACACGGACCTGACGACCGACGCCATCCGGTTCACCGCACTCCGTCAGGCCCTGCTCTCCTACGTCCTGGGCGCCATCGTGCTCGCTACCGTCATAAACCTCGTCTCGGGCCTTGTCCACTGACCCCAAGCGGAGACCGGCGCGGCCGGGACTGTGTTGCCTTGGCTAAGGTTCTGACGGGTCACACGTGCGGAGGCTACCGGTCCAGTGTTCTGGGCCCGGTAGGCCGCGGTCGTCTGTCCATCAGCGAGGCGCGGGGCGGGGCACGGGCGGGGGGAGTGTCTAGGACTGTGCTGTTTCGATGCTCGACGGCAGCCTGGACGATGGCCGAGGTACTTGGGTCCTTGGGTACGTCACAATGGTCCGCCTTGCGTGGATGTCCACGCACCCTGCTTTGCAGGCCCCAGCCAGTCAGCTGGGGCCGGCAGGCAGGGTGCGTGATGTTCCCGCTCAAGGATCCGAAAACGGAACAGTCAGCCTCCTTCCCCACTGTACTGAACAGTTCATCGTCGTTTACCACTCATCTATAGATCCTTCGACGTACGCCCAAGATGTGCAAGCAAATTTGGCGAGCCACACGGGGTCTAAATACCTGCTAACCCTTGGCAGTTGCTCGTCATTGAACCGGATGTCAAAGGCGGGAACCATGATCTACACCGTTTACGGAGGGCCGTACGATACCTTGGCGCAGGCGTGTGTGGCGGCCTCGCAGTTCCCCGATGATGCTTAGGTGAAAGTTATGGATAGCGCGACACCACCAGACCAAGCTGTGCGTCCCTGCTCATGAACAGCAGAAGACGCGGACTCTGCCTCCGGGCTTCGTGCTCTACAAGGAGTCAGTGCTTCAGTCGTCCGCTGGTTGCGCATCGTTTGCTTGATCACCGTGGGCTATTTCACCGGACTGCCGTCGTGGACAGCGGCCGGCTACTACGCCAGCATCACCGGCTCTGGTGCCTTCAAGCTCGCCGACTACAGTGTCGCCCCGATCACGGCCGAGCCCTGAACGAATAGGGGTTTTTGGTGGTGTCGGTTGATGGTGCACGTGATATGCAAACGTAGCCCCTGATGGGACACGTTCTAAATAGCGTGTACCCCTAGTGTCCTGCGCCGTTAGTTCGTTGTAGAAGTCGTTTCAGGGCCCTTCCGACAACAAGCTGAGACAATTTCCGGCGAGACGACTTTCCGATACAAGCGGAGCGCCTGGGATTCCGCGTGGAACCGACGCGGGATGACACCGGATTCCGGACTCGTCCGGTGTCTTGGGAACCTGTAGATTTCCAAGACACTCACTGGACGCGGTAACGGCGCCGCAATCGGGACTGTGGACACCCATGACTCCTGGAGTTTCGTCTTCCGGATTCGTGCGGGTCCTCGAGACACAAGGGCCACAGCTCCACAAGAGGTCATCGCGGTGATGATGAGGATGCCACTGACATTTGGCATCGGCAAGATCGACCGGGGAGGGGTGCGA
The DNA here is from genome assembly GCA_036565085.1 of Arthrobacter sp. Lineage (GTDB taxonomy): Bacteria > Actinomycetota > Actinomycetes > Actinomycetales > Micrococcaceae > Arthrobacter. The sequence continues at coordinate 1,961 of DATCNU010000142.1, read as the reverse complement.
AAACACTTAAGAACATCGAGAAATTGCCCTTTTGGCGGCGTGTCCTCGTTTTCCTTCCGTCGCGGGTCTAGGCTCCAAGGCATGGCTTCAGTCATTGTTTGCAGCGGCCCTCATGATGGTCACGTCTCGCCGATGCTTGGGGTTGCGCGGCGCCTGGTTGCCCGGGGGCACAGGGTGCGGTTCCTGACCGGCCCGGGATATGCGGGGGCTGTCCGGGCTACCGGGGCCGAGTTCCTGCCATTGGGCGCTGGAGCGGAATTCTCGCCGCAGCCTAGCACCGCGACGGGGGTCGGGGCGGTCCGTGCCGGTATCCGCGCTCTTTTGCTCGATCCCGCGCCGGGTCAGTTCCATCCATTGTCTGCGGCGATTTCCGCAGAGCCGACCGATGCTGTGCTGGCCGAAGTCACGTTTATCGGAGCCGCCGCTCTGACCGGGTTGCCGCCGGGCGAGCGGCCGCCGGTCATTGCCTGCGGCATTCTTCCGTCAACGCTGTCCAGTCCGGACTGCGCGCCGTACGGTATGGGTCTCATGCCCGGCCGGGGTGCGGTGGCCAGGCTGAGAAACAGATCTCTGAATTGGTTGACCGCGAACGTTGTCCTGCGGGACAGCCAGCGCCAGGTCGATGCTCTCATGAAAGACCTTGTAGGTGTCGGCTTGGATGGCTTGTTTCTTCTGGACTGGCCGCGGCGTGCCGATCTGATCGCACAGTTCACGGTTCCAGAGTTCGAGTACCCGCGATCGGATGCTCCGGATACTCTGCGGTTTTTTGGTCCCACGTCCGCTCATTTGCCAGCCAATGTTGCGAAGCCTGAGTGGTGGGAAGACCTCGATGGACTGCGCCCGGTTGTCTATGTCACCCAGGGAACAGTGTCCAACAAAGACTTCAGCACGCTGATCGGTCCGGCCCTCGACGCGCTGGCCGGGGAAGATGTGATCATCGCGGTCAGTGCCGGCGGTCGACCCGTAGCCGACCTTCCTCCGTTGCCGAACAATGCCCGCGCTGCAGAGTTCCTGCCGGATGCCGAACTCATGCCCAAGACCGCTGTATATGTCACGAACGGAGGTTATGGAGGCCTTCATCAGGCGATGGGGCACGGTGTGCCCATGGTCGTCGCGGGCGACACTGAGGACAAGCCCGAATGCGCAGCCCGGGTTGCCTGGGCCGGTGCGGGCATAAACCTCAAAACCGGGAAGCCGAAGCCCTCTGCCATCCGGGATGCGGTCCTCAAGGTTCTCCGTGAGGGCAGGTTCCGCGCCGGCAGTAGCCGTATCGGCGCGGCCATTTCCGTCTCGCCTGGCGTCGACGGCCTTGTCGACGAGGTGGAATCCCTGGTTCGTCAACGGCGATCTGGCGAGACCAGGCGCTGAACGCGGCCATCCGAACCAAACTCAAACGCCAGGCACCCGGGAATCGCCCTTAGACGCTCCTCGGCGGAGCCATGGTCATTCAAGCCACCCCACCCGGCAGAGCTGGGAGAACGTCTCACGGTCCCACCGCTGAACGGCACCCGGAGAACGTAGTCCTCAGACCGCACGCATAGGGATTTCGTGCCGCGAACGATCGGGGGTTGGGTGTCAGCTTCTTGCCGCCGGCCTTTGTTTACGCCGCATCAATGAACTCGGTGAGCAGCCGGGCTACGGTGCGGGGTTGGTCGATCCAGGCTATGAGACCTGCACTTGGGATGACTTCGAGGCGGGCGTCCTTCATGTGGGTCTGGAGCTTGACGCCCGCAGCCACCGGGGCCAGGTCGTGTTCCGCCCAGCAAAACAGCACCTGACTCCGGAGGGCGGGAAATTCGGGAACGAGCGCGTGGGTGAGATCAGCGGGCTTGCCCGGGCCTGCGATGAGTTCGAGCATGGTGCGCCATGACTCCTGCGCGCCGGGCAGCCGGGCAGCGGCGTAGAAACAATCCATGAGGCTTGCGGACAACTGGGCTGGGTTGACGATGAGACCCCTGAGG
>DATCNU010000141.1:0-12717 GCA_036565085.1 Arthrobacter sp. | reverse complement strand
CCCTCGAGGAGCCGGGCGTCGGCGCTGACGCGGTCGCCTTCGCGCACCACCAGCACATCACCCGGGACCAGCAGCCTGGCCTGGACTTGCTTCTCCTCACCGTCTCGCAGGACCCGCGCCTGCGGCGGCAGATAGGCCGAGAGGGCCTCGACCGCCCGTTCCGCGTGGCGTTCCTGGAGGAAAGCGAACCCCGCGTTGAGGAGGATGACCGCGATGATTGCCGCCGCCAGAGGGGCTGATCCGCTGAAATAGCTCAGCAGCGCCGCAAGCCAGAGGAGCAGTGCGAGAGGGTGCACCAGCTGCCGTACGATCTGGCGCGGCCACTTCAGGCCTCCACGCCGGGTGAGCTCGTTCGGCCCGTACACGACCAGACGCCGTGCAGCATCCCGCTCCGACAACCCCGCGCGGCTCGCCCGCAGGTCACGAAGCACCCTCTGAACGGGGGCCCGCGGGTCCGCAGACTCACGAAGTTCGTCCGCGCCAGGTGAGGAAGCGGGCGCTTCGGGCGGGAATGGATCGTCATCCGGTTCCATGGAGCCAGTAGAGCGCGAATCAACTCAAGGCGCCAGAGGCTGCCCTGATCCTCCGATGACCCGGCGGGCTTAGCCGGCGGCGATCGGGGAGCTGTCGGTGCGGAGCTGTTGCACTTCGTCTCGCCTGCGGCGAAGGTGCACGAGGCTTTCTTCGAGTGCGCTGACTTCGCCGAGCCACTGGTGCTCACGGGCTGTGCACATGGCGCTCCTCGGGTGGTTCACAATGATGGTCGGAGTAAATAAAACATGATCATTATTATGATCAATGTGACATGACTCTCATGTCAAGATTAGATAAGATGATCATGATGAATTGAAGCAACCAGTAACCAGTAGGGGGATCCATGAGCACTCAAGAAGCGTCCGATGTGGTGACCGTAGGTGTGGACCTGTGGAATTCGCTTTCATCGCAAGAGGATGCGGGCCGGCTCGCCCCGACGAATCGGGCCGAGATGGCCGCCCACCTGATCGCGGAGTTGGCTGCCAACGCGGGGCCCGACGGACGTCTCGGTAGCAAGGATGAGGTCAGGCAACGGTGCTCCGTGTCCGTGGGAACTTTTAACGAAGCGTTGAAGATTGCGCAGGCGCGCGGTGTCGTAAATCTCCGCCGCGGCCCGGGCGGTGGTATTTTTGCCGCCCAGCAAACACCGCTGGTCCGTCTTGGCAATCAAATGCTTGCCATGGACGACAGCGAGCACATCGTGTCCGACGCCCTGCGGATGCGCAACGTGTTGGATCCGCTGGTGATTGAAGATGCTCTGATGTACTCCTCAGCCGCTGACATCCTCGTCATGCGGGAGGAAGTCAAGGCGATGAAGCAGGCGATGGCCGACGGCGACGTGCCGGCGTTTCTGCATGGCAACTGGCGCTTCCAGGCCCGCGTCGCCAGCATTTCGCCGAACCTGATGCTGCGGACTGTCTTCCTGGGCCTGCTCGAGATACTCGAGCGGCATGCCGTAACTCTTCGGGCGCCAGGAGACGGACCCCTGCCGGAACTCCTGGAAGAAAGATTCGAGCTGTACGACCGGATGGCTGACGCGATGGAACACCGGGACCGGAGTGCAGCGATGGAAATTATGCACATCCACAACAACACAGGTATCCAGCCGGCAGCATCCGACAATTCAGACGCCACTATCACTGCATAACTGCTTCGACTCGCAAGGGTGGACTGCTCCCGGTGCGACCGTGCCGGGAGCAGCCCACCGTAACGAAATTGGGCCACAGACGGCTTTGCCGCGGGTACCGGCGGCAAAGCCCTGTCTTCCTGGTATCGGTTCAGACCAGCGGGAACCGGCGGCTGAACCGACCTGCCACGAATGCCTCGTTATGACAGGGTGGGAGCCCGTTCCGCCATAGCCGGGCTTTCCTCCCGTGATGCTGATCTGTGCGCCAAGTAGAGACCTGCGCAGAGGATCAGGCAGAGTACAGCGGAGACCGAGTAGAGCGTGAAGATGCCGGCCGGGCCACTGGCGGCAAAGGCCGTGCCGCCGAGGACGGGTCCCAGGAACGAGCCGGTGAAGGCCATCGAGTTGGTGAGACCGAGGATGGTCCCGCGGGAGTGCGGGGCGACGGCGCTGGTGGCCGTGGCGTTGATGAGGTTCTGGGTGGAGTGGCCGCCGATGCCCATCAGCGCGACGCAGACCAGGGCGAATCCGATGGATACTGGCCCCAGCAGGATGCCCAGGAGCCCTGCCAGGGTCAGGACGGCGCAAAGGATGCCAATTTTCGCGGGCCCGACTTTGTCGGCGGCGGTGGCGGTAAACCAGGATCCGATGACGGCTGCGCCGGTGAGCGTGAAGGCGAACGTGAGTGCTTCGGTAAGGCTGAAGCCGAGTGTTTTCATGGATTCGGCGAGCCAGACGTTCAGGCCCAGCCAAGTCACCATGTTTGTTACGGCGGCAAGGGCCACGAAGAGGACGAGGATCCATCCACGACCCTTGAAGAGGGCGGTGAACTTCTGGGACGGGGTCAGGGTGGTGTCGCGAACCTCGGCGGGTTCGCTAATACGGACGGAGAGGAGAACGGCCAGGATCACCAGGGTCATGCCGGCTCCGAGCCAGAACATGGACCGCCATCCCCACAGCGGCATGAGGAAGATCCCGAAAACTGCTGCCAGGGTGCCGCCGAGGGGGACGCCTGCCATGGTGATGGTGATGACGAGGCTTCCGCGCTGACTGGGTGCGTGGTTCCGTGCCAGCGTCATGGCCGTGGTGACGGCTCCGCCGACGCCGATGCCGGTGATCAGCCGTGCCAGCCCGAGGAACTCCGGCGTTGGGGCCAGTGCGGCGAGGGCTGAACCGACGGCGAAGACTGCCGCGGCCAGGGCCATGATCCGGTGGCGGCCGTAGCGGTCGGCGAGGGCTGTTCCGCCCAGGACGCCGATCAGTGCACCGGCGTAAACGATGCCGCCGACAAGTCCGGTCGTTTGCTCGTCAATGCCCAGCGATGGGTCGGTCAGCAGAAGGGGTACCACGGAGCCGAAGACGATCAGGTTGTAGCCTTCCATGATTGTGACAATCATGCAGAGGGCGATGACGGCTTTGTCCGACAGGAAGGACCGGGGGCTGCCTGCCCTGCCGACACTGGTGGTTGGGAGTGATGATGTCATTGCTGGTTCCTTTGTTTGGGCTCGACTGTGTGCACGGAGGGTTCAACATGGGGAGGAAGTTGTAACTGGGTATCTGCCGGTGAGAGCGTTTAGGACTGGAGGATCCGGTGTTCGCTCCACACCCAGCGGTCGCGGGCTGCGGTGAACAGCCCCCGGTATTCACCTATGGCTTCGCACACCGGTGTCGGGCCGGCCAGTGACCATCGCTGGTACGTGGCCCGGTACGCGATGTCCTGGCCCTCGGGCTGGATCAGGAGGTTGCTGATGAGATGACGGGTCGGGGCCCGATTGCGGAAGGCCGCTGCGTAGAGTGCGACGATGGTGTCGGCCCCGGTGAGCGTTGGCTGTTCTTTGAAGTGCAGTCTGGCGCAGGCGAGCAGTTGCCCGGCTGCCGGGGCGTCCTGATCGTCCATAGCGCTGCAGTAAAGAGCCAGCGCGTTTTCGATAAGGTGCCGGTGCGTGGCTGCGGGCAGGTCGCCCGCAGCCGGGGTAGGGGCCGTTTTCACCTGCTTGAGCCGGAGAGTTCCAGCCGGGTGCTGGCGGCTTTGCTGGGTTGAAGGTCAGTCAGGAAGTCCCTGGCCAGCTCCAAGATGCTGCCGGCTACGGCGCTGCCATAGACATAGAAGTCCGGCCTGATCAGCACCGCGTCGGCCACAATTTCGTCAAACCACTGGGAATAGGCGCCGGTGCTGTCCACTGCGATGTCCTTAGCCGGTGCCTGCCCCAAGGCAATGATCCGGATACCAACAGATTCCAGGGCGGCCCTGGTATGTTCGTGCAGTTCCGAGGCGAGTTCTGCGTTCCTGATAAGCAGAGTCCCGCCGTTGCCGAAGACGTCATCGAAGAGACCTTCGCGTTCTGTTCCGCGGACGGGCGCCTGCATTGAGAGGATTCCGCCGGGGACGTCGTACCTGTGAAGCCCGTCGCCCAACCGGGGAGCAGGATGGGCGGGCATGCGGACGCCTGCGGCGAGTTCACCCGTCATTTTCGCATCCCGTTTCGCGGCCGCGGAAGGGTCTGTGAGGCAGATAATTTCGCCCAGCTGCATGGAGCGTTCGATGAAATGCCGCACGTGCTCTGACCGCTCGGGGCCATACGAGTCCAAGATCGATTCGTCAGCCCGGCCGGAGAGGACAAGATCGAGCTTCCATTCGAGGTTTGCCGCGTCACGCAGGCCTGAGCTCATGCCCTGGCCGGCGAAAGGCGGCATCAGGTGGGCGGAATCACCGGCAAGCAGCATCCGGCCCTTGCGCCAGGCGTCACACCAGCGGGCCTGGAAGGTGTAGACGGTGCGGCGTTCCACTTCAGCAGTCTCGGGGGTGACCCCCCAAGGTTCGAGCAGCTCCCACACCCGCGCTTCGCTGCTGAAATCTTCCTTGCTCTCGCCTTCCAGACGCAGGAATTCAAACCGCCGCCGCCCCGGGCCGCCGGGAACCAGGGTGGTTGGCCGCAGCGGATCGCAGATCTGCAGCGCCGGAGGATCCACCCGCATAGGGACCTTGGGCAGCAGATCAATGACCAGCCAATCGTGGAAGTAGCCCAAGTCCGTCATGGTCGTGCCCATCCACTCACGGACTTTACTGTTGGCGCCGTCGGCGCCAACGAGGTACTTGCCGTTCAGTGAGCGCCGCTCGCCGTCGACGTTGCGTACATGCAGGGTGATCTGCTCGTCGGTTTCCAGCCGGGATTCCGCTTCCCAGCCGCGCAGCAGCGTGACGGAGCCCAGGGCGGCCACCTTCTCGTGAAGGAATGCTTCAACGCTCGGCTGGTGGAAGAAATAGCTGGTGTTCCAGCCGGATTTCCCGCCGCCTCGCCATTCCAGGCGCAGCAGCGGTTCACCGGATGCGTTGCGCCATTCGTACTGGTCGTCGTAGGCCTCGACGGCGTGCGACATCTGCTCCGGGGAGGCGTCCAGTGACTGGAATATCCTGGCGATCTCGTCATCGAAATGCACTGCCCGCGGCAGCGAGTAGCTGACCAGCTGCCGTTCAACGACGGCGACGCGGTGGCCGCGGCGGCCCAGCTGGAGGGCCAGTACCCTCCCGACCGGTCCGTAGCCGGCGATGATGACGTCGAAGTCTTCCGCAGCAGGGCTCTTCAGCTTCTCCAACCCGCTCGCGACCATGGGCACACTCACCTCGGTCAGCTCGTGAACGGCAACGCCTGCGGCGGCGTAGGGATCCTTGGCAAGCTCGGCCTCAAGGTACTCCCGGTCCTGGACGAGGGAGAGCAGCACGCCACCGTCACGGGTCGTCTTGCTGCCCGCCGCTGCGGTCAGGCCGGAGTCAACCGCCCCCTGGAGCCACTCGATATGGGGCTGACGGTAATCAGCCACGACATCGGCGGCCACCGTGTAACTGATGCTAATGACAAACATGGAGAAGCCTTTCAGACATCTTCGTCTAGACCCGGCCTTATACCGGTTGTGAGTGGAGCCCGAGGGCGCCGGGGGCGTGGGTGCCGGTCATAAGGGCGGCGAGGTCGTCGGGTTCAAGGAATGAAGGGGGCGGGGGCGGGCCCCAGTTGAAGAGGCCCTGGGCGCCTTCGAAGGTTTCCGGGGTCCAGATTTCGTCCTCGGGGATGCAGTCCATGTCGGAGTAGTACTCGGAAAAGTTCCCGGCCGGGTCTTTCAGATACCAGAAGAAGTTCGAGCCGGCGTGGTGTCGTCCCAGGCCCCAGATGTGGCGTTCGGGGTTGTTCTCAAGCATGGCCTTCGCGCCGCGCCCGACGTCGTCGATGTCATCGACCTGCCAGGACGTGTGGTGAAGGAAGTTCACTGGTGAGGCCATGGCCAGGACGTTGTGGTGGTCGACGGAGCAGCGCATGAACGCGCCCTTGTCGGAGATGTAGTCGCTGACTTTGAAGCCGATCCCCTCCGTGAAGAACCGCATGGTCGCTTCCAGGTTCACGGTGCCGATCACCGTGTGGCCGAGTTTGCGGGGCTTGATCCGGGTGTCGCGCAAGATCCCGGGCGCCCGTCCCCAGCGGTCGATCCGGCCGGGTCCGTTGTAGGGGGTCGCAGGTGTCTTCTCCTGCGCGATGCGGGGAGCAACATGGATGCGGGCGGTGAACCCGGAAACCGGTTCGGTGGCGAGCAACTCGGAGCCGTTGCGGCTCATCGGCGCGCCCAAACGGGTCATCTGGGAGGTGACCTTGGCGACGTCGTCCTCGTTATCCGCGCCGACACCAAGCTCGACCAGGCGTCGAGTGGGGGCGTGGACGATCTTGAGCTGTTCGCCGCCGTCGCGGGTCCCGAACGAGTTGTTACCGAGCGGGTCCAGGCCGAATTCCTCATAATACGCGGCCGTTTCGGCCACGTTCGGAACACCCATAACTACGCGGGTCAGACGGTGCAATGACATGGGATTACTCCTTTGTATCCATAGTTTGGTGTCGATGCCGGCCGCAGCGGCAGACCGTTAGGCTGCCCGGTTCCCGTGCCCCGGGCAGCCGGGCCGGGTCAGTTGCCGGCGGTGGTGAAGGTCTGGGTGATTTCGCCGATGCCTTCGATGCGGGAAACCAGGGTTTCGCCGGCCTGGATGAAACGCTGCGGGCTCCGGCCCAGGCCCACCCCTGCCGGGGTGCCGGTGAAGATGATGTCGCCCGGGAGTAGGGTCACGGTGTGGGACAGGCCCTCGATCAGGGCCGGGACGGAGAAGATCAGTTCGCTGGTGCGGCCCTTCTGGACTTCTTCGCCGTCGAGGCTGCACCCGATTTCGAGGTCATCCGGGTTCTCGAACTCATCCGGGGTGACAAGCCAGGGCCCGACCGGTCCGAACCCGGGGAAGGACTTGCCCAGCCCGAACTGCGGTGCCGGGCCGCGGAGCTGCGAAACCCGTTCGGAGATGTCCTGCCCGACCGAGAGCCCGGCGACGTGTTTCCACGCCTCTGCGGCGGGCACGTTTTTTGCTTCCTTGCCGATCACGGCGACGAGCTCGACTTCCCAGTCGACGTTCCCGCCTTCAGGCAACACGACGGTAGTGTCCGGTCCGGTGATGCAGGTAGGGAACTTCGTGAAGACCGGCGGAAGGGACTCGGGCTGAGCGAAACCGGACTCCTTGGCGTGCTCGCTGTAGTTCAAACCGATCGCGAACACCTGCCGCGGCGCCGGAGAAGGGGAACCCAGCAACGCCCGCTCCACCACCACATCACCGGCGGCACCACTCAAAGACTCGGCCCACGCCACGAACTCCTCCCACCGGGAATACACCAAACCAAGATCCGGGCCGAAACGACCACCGCTGGCCGCCTCCACATCGACACCCCGGTCATCACTGACCAGCACAACAGCACGATTCTCAACATTGGCAATACGCACACAAACTCCTAGGTGAAGGCTTCAGCTTCATGACGAGAGGAACACTGTTCTATTCATCATGATCATTATGAAGAGCATAAATGTGATGTGGATCGCATGTCAAGCTTTCTATATGATGATCATGATGAATACACTCCAACTAGGAGGTGACTCTCCTCAGCGCCCGGTACTGCCGCGACGTGCCTGGATGGTCTCGGCGTGGTGCGCGGTGTTCATGGCACCGGAGCCCCAGCGGGCCTCCACCACACACGTCATGCGACGACGTGCCCTGGGCCCAACAACCGGACATGCCAGCGGACGCCCAGCTCGCAAACCAAGTTCCCCCGGGCGTTCATCCGGATCTATCAGGCAGGCACCAGGCGGCGCCAGTACAAGCGGCACGATGCCGCGCGGCAATTGGCTTCAGGACTGGGGCATGTTCGATTTGACGCCTATAGGAGCATCGTCGTAGACACAAAGGGCCCAGGGATGGCCGGAGCTCTGCGACGGACAGCACTGGACCCAACAGCCGGCCGCGAAGCGGACGCCCGGTAACTGGTTGGAGCGCAGCGGAAACCATGGCCTTGAACGGGTTGTGCCCGCTGTGGGCAGGTGGAGCCCTCCGCACAGCTCAAAGCTGTCCCCATTGGGTACAACCCGTTCCTGTCGGACCCCTCCCCCATACTTAATCCAGCGGCTCCCGAGTATCGGTAATTTGCGGAGTAGCTTTTGAACGAATAGCGCTCCGAGAACGCCGGAAATTTGGACCTGCATCGTCTGCAATCTCCGGAGCCTTGGGGCACCGGTGCGTCGCCGGAAGAGACGTTGTCGTGCGCAGATCGGTTACTGCCAGGGCTTCGTTCCCTGGAGCTCGGTTAGCCAGGCGTCCACGAGTCGCGCTCGGGTTCGCGACGGGCGTATGCCTATACTCCCCAGTAACGACAGGACGGGGCAGGATGCAGGCGGAAATGCTGCAACTCACTAAAGATCTGCAGGTCCCCTCTGACCAGGCGCCCGGTGGCGGTGCCCCGGTGTGGCACTCAGTGGCCGTCAGGAAGGGCCGCCTCAAAGCGGCCATCATTTCCACCGCGGTCTTCATCGTGCTGGCCGCCGCCGCAGTCGTCCTTCTGGCACTGGTCACGCATCCGTTGTGGGGGAACTATCCACAGGTGCCCGCCACGGTCGCGGACCGGGTCCAGATTCACTCCGGTAAAAGCACGTCCTGCCGCGTCAGCCTGCAGTTCATGCTCGACGGCATGCCACGCGCGGCCACCGTGACTGATCCGGATCCGTGCTCCTACCTGCCGCATCCGGGCGCCCAGGTCACCCTCGCCTACGACCCGAAGGACCTCTCCGGGGTCCTGATTGCAGGACATGACAGCGGCATCCGGGCCGCGGCAGCCATGATCGTGTTCGACGGCGCACTCGTGCTCCTGCCCTCGCTGGCGATCATGCTTGAAATCGTCCACTCGTACCGGCATGCCCGAAAAGCCGCGGGTAAGAAGCCCTGGCGGGAAATCACCGCGGTCGTGGAAGACATCAACGCCGACACGGAACCAACCAGCCTGCTCCTGCAGATACCGGACGCCCACGGAAACGGATCGGACTGCCTGGTCCGCTACCGCGCCCGGGACCTGCCCGGATTCGCACCAAAGACCGGCAGCACGGTCACCCTCTGGCTCGTGGCCGACGGCGAAGGCCACGCCATCATCACCGCCCCGGGCTGCAGCGGCGTCAGCGACGCCACAATCTCAACGCCGAACAGCTTCGAGCTCCGCACGCTTGGATTGTGAGCGTGACCAGGGCGCCGCACGCCTGTCCGCCACGCGCCGAGCCCTTGCAGGCCGCTGGCTCAGTCGGCGGCCGGTGAGGGCAAACGGCCTATGGAGACCTCAGCCCCGGTCATAAACGGATACGCGGCCAGGTCGGGGCGATCAGCTCACGGATCTCCGCGGCACTTGGCCCGTAGAAGTAAAGAGATCCATCGCTGAGGTCCACCGCGATTTCATGCCCGTCGTATTCCCCGGCGCCGGATGCTTCCACGACCCTGTCGAGCTCTTCATCCATCCGGAAGAGCGGCTCCGGATCCGCCAGCCCGTAGGTGAACCGGATAATCAAGGATTCCCGGACGTCCCGCACCGCCATCGCCGGGACCGTCCGTGCCGCAGCGGCGGCGACGATCCTGCGCCGGACCCCGACTCTGACCGCGGCCAGGACACCCGTCGCTGCCCAGACAATGCTTGCCGCCCACAGCGTGCCTGTACCGGGATGGCTGAGCGCACCGGCAAGAAAGAAAAGCGATGCCAGAAACGAAACGATCGTGAAAGCGACCAACCCCTTGGTTCCTTTGACTCCGGCAGAGCGAGTGCTCACCATCGGTCCGCCCGCATCCCGCCGGTCAGGAAAGCGGGGCAGAAAGATCCCAGGCGCAGCCTCCGCGGCCGGCGCGACGACGGCCTTTCGAACACGTCCATACTCATTGAGCCTGATCGGCGTACGGGCGTTCAGCCTCCGCAGCGTGGGGATCGTCGGGGCCGTCCCCGGTCCTGCCGGCATGGGCCAGCTTCCTGCGGCGCCCCGTGGCCACGAGGAAGATTGCGACGGCGAGAGCTGCCGCCCCGGCTAACGCGGCGATGCCAGCCGGAGAGCTCCACGGGTTCGCCGCCGCATCGGCGGCACGGGCCCCGGCGGAAGACTGCGTCTGCTGGGGCTGGGGGCTGCCGGACGCCGGCGCCGAGGCCGGGGAGGATGCCGTGACCGCAGCGGCGTAGCGGGCCACGGAACCGTTGCCGGCGCCGTTGCCCGGGCTCGTCATGATGATGGTTCCGTCCGGGGCTACCGCGAGGTGACCGTGGTTGCTCTCCGTGGGGATGGCAGGGCCGGTCGCTGTGGCTCCGGGCGGTATTACGGACAGTGCGGGACTTAGGGCGCTGGCCACGTAGAGGGTCCCGTCCGGTCCAACGGCGGCCTCCGTGGGTCCGCCCGGAACGTCGATGCGGTAGGCCACGGTGTCGGCGCCCGGCTTAATGACAGCGACCTGATTGGAACTGATGTTGGTGACATAGATCGTCCCGTCCGGGCCGGCGGCGATGCCGTGGGGGTTCTCTGTCCTCCCGGGCGTCGAGCTGACCTGGATTGCCCGCGAGACGGTGTTCGCCCCGGCCGGGATCACCGAGACCGTCCCGTCGTCCTGGTTCGTCACGAACGCGGTGCCGTCCTTCGTGACCGCCACTTCCACCGCGCCGGCCCCGACCGTGACGGTGCGGTCCACCGCCGATCCATTGGGTGCGATGACCGACACGGTGCCGTCGATAGGGTTCGGAACGAAGACCGTCCCGTCGGATCCGACGGCAATCAGATGGTTCCCCTGCGAGACCGGAATGCTCCGGGCGACACCCGCCGCTCCGGGCGGAATGACACCCACCACTGCCTGGCCCGTGGCACTGTCGCGGTCAGCTGCGTACAGTGTGCCGTCCGGGGCCAGACCGATCCCGGCGACATTGATGCCCGTGCTGAGGGTGCGCGAGGGACTGGCTGCTCCCGGCGGTATCACCCGGATCCCGCCGGCCCCGCCATAATTGCCTACGTACGCGGTGCCGTCAGCACCAACCACCACCCCGACGGGCGTCCCGCCGACGTCGAGAACCCCCGCAGACGCCGCCACGGCCGGCACCGCCCCCAGGAAAAGAACCGCCCCCACCGCGGCCGCCGCAGTCCCCAGACCTTGATGCTTCACTCTTCTTCTACCCCCATAGATGTTGCCGTGCACCACGGCGCTGCAGTGCCAATTCACGAAGCCTACTCCGCGGCACCCGGGCGATCGTCTGCATTGGAGACAGGTCAATAGCTGATTCACCTGTCGTTGGCATGCCAACCAAAGTGGACAGGCCAAGGGACGGGCGGCATGTAAGCGTGACGTTCGGGCAGGCTTTTCGCACTGTTCCACGTACGAAATGTACGCAAAACCAAGCAGCGCCTCGACGAACACGGCCAGTTCAGGGCTTTTATCCGCTACCCGGACTCACTTCCAGGTTCGCTCAGCGGCATCTGGAACCAAGGCATCGCAACGCCCGGCGCGGGATCCATCCGGTTCCAGCCCGCGGTCCACGACAACCTGGAGCCGTCGGGGCGGCCGACTGAGTTGAAAGTGCAGGAAGTACTTCCGGAGCGCCGGAAGGTCAGCGGCAAGGAGCGTAAATACCTGCCGGCATACGGGTTCCAAGCCGTGACCTTACTGACGGACGGCGGCAAGGTAGAACTCGCCGCGAGCCCCGAGCCACTGGAGAGACTTGCCGAGGTCGTACCGACCGGTCATAGAAAATCCACAAGTCCATAGCCTTCGCCTTGAAGAAAATCCGTCAAGCTTCTTGCCGGAAGCCCCGGCGGGTGGTTCAGTTCTGTCATGCCACGATCCGCGGACGAACCAAAGGGCGCCCGGCCTCCCGCGTCCAAGGAGGCGGCCAGGCGGAAGATCACCCGCCTTACTGACTGGTCGCTGCCGTTTGTGATCACCTTCGGGGTCCTGAACTTCTTCCCGAACATACCAATGGCTTGGGTGATTGTGAAGGTGGCTGTCGAGATCGTCTTCGTCATTGTCTACGGTGTCGCCGTCATCAGGTTCTCCCTCTGGCAGCGCGACGAGTACTGGCGCGAGCGGGGCCGGGACCCCAGGCACCCCGAGCGCTTTCCCGGAGACCGGCCGTCGAACAAAACCCCTGGTTAAAGCAACCTACGCGGTAAGCGTCCACGTCTGCCCGGTCGTGATTTCTGGCCGGTTCGTAGTTGCTGATCATCGCGTCCCAATGCAAAATCGCCATGGTGTACGCCAGGCGGCCGCGCATCTTATGTGGTGCGGCACGGCTCGAGCTGCGCCGGTGGAGTGCCCGGCAAAAGGATCCGTCACCGACGGACGGAGCCAGGAACGCTTCTGAAGGGGTCATCTGCAGAGATGCGGTCTTCAAAGACACGGAAGATCTATTACCTAAGGGGCCCCCGCCCGCTAGCTAACGCATCACCGCCGGCGCCCTGGCTCGTTAACCGGCACGGGAGCCGTCGCCGTGCGGATCACCGCCAACACCTGAGAATCCAAGCCCACCTTGCACGTCGGTTCTCAGCCAGGGCGCCGGCATCGCGCAGCCATGGGACGGCTTAAGAATGAACCAGGAACCGGGCGACGATGTAGAACGCAAAATCGACGACACCCAGGATCATGCCCGCGATCGCGAGCCCGCGCCCCCGCAACCCGCGTTCCCTGGCACGCCGGAAGCCGCGGCCAG
>DATCNU010000140.1:0-49969 GCA_036565085.1 Arthrobacter sp. | reverse complement strand
GGCCGCCATCGTGGCGGCCCGCACGCTCCTGGGCAGGCTGCAGCCCAAGCCCAGGGCCTGACACCACTGCGGCACCACAGATCCATTCGAGCGGAAGGAGGACCAGCGTGAAAAACCGACCCGAAGACGGCCGTACCAGGCCGCACACCGACGGCCTCCCCAAGACCGAGCCGCTTTCGCCCTCCCAACTCCGCCAGAATGCGGCAGCCAAAAGGATGCTGCGGCGCCTCGTCCAGGGGGAGAATCCGCCGACGGCGCCCATGAGCATCGTGGACCGGCTTGCCGGGAGCCCCTACGCCAACCCCATGATCCAGGTGGGCGGGGTGGACACCTCCGCGCGCAAAACCCTGGACTTCGCCCTCCACCTGGCCGAGACCATGTTCCGGTACGGGGCCGGCGCCCTGGAGGTGGAGACAAGCATCATCGCCGTAACGGCAGCCCTGGGGCTGAAGAACATCGAAGTGGATATCACCAACCAGTCGGTGGCCATCAATTACGCCCCCAAGGACCAGCCGCCCATTTCGCTGCTCCGGGTGGTGCGCTCCTGGACCAACAACTACGCCGGGCTGGCCAAAGTGCACCAGCTCGTGACAGACATCGTTGCAGGGGGAGTGGGCCGGGACGAGGCCATCCGCCGGCTGGACGAGGCGATTACGAGCCCCAAGCCGTTCCCGCGCTGGATGGTCACGATGGCCTTCGGCGTCTTCGCCGCCGTATATGTGGGCGTGCTGGGCGGCGGCCCGGTGTCTTCGGCAACCGCCTTTGTGATCAACATCGGAGTGAGCCTGCTGGCCCGCCAGCTGGGCCGCTGGCGGGTGCCTGACTTCTTCACCACGGCCGCACTTTCGTTCGCGGTGACATTTGTGGCCCTGCTGCTGTGGCAGTTCCAGCTGACCTCGGCACCGGCCATCGTTGTGGTAGGCGGGATCCTGCTCCTGCTGCCCACGGGGCGGCTGGTGTCCTCGGTGCAGGATGCCATCAACGGCTTCCCCGTGACGGCTGCCGGCAGGTTCCTGTCCACAGTCCTGACCTTCGGGGCGCTGGTCGCCGGGATCGCCGCGGCCTTCGTGCTGGGTTCCATGACGGGAATGCAGAAGATCGATGTCACGCAGACTTTCACCCCGGCGTACGATCTGTGGGCCCTGGTCATCTTCATCGCCATAGCTGTCATGGCCATTGGCATTACCGAGCAGACCACCTGGAAACTGCTGGTGCCCACCGCCGCCGTCGGAATGGCCGGTTACCTGGTGCTGCTGGGAGCCAGTTCACTGGGCATCGGGGACAGATTCGCGCCGGCGTTGTCCGCCGTCGCGATCGGACTGCTGGCCCGGGTGGTTGCCCTGAAAATGGGGGCTCCCCAGCTGGTCGTGGCGGTGCCGGCGGCCCTGATCCTGCTGCCTGGACTGACCATCTTCCGCTCGATGTACGTGCTCACCATCGAGGAATCGGAGATCCTGCTGGGTGCGGGGGGTATGCTCAACGCGGGTGCGATCGTCCTGGGCGCGGCCGCCGGAATCGTGCTGGGGGACACCCTGGCGCGGCCGCTCACGCGCAGCCTCGCGAGCAACGAGCGACGGCGGGCCCGCCGCCGGTAGGACGCCGGGCCGCAAGACAGGCTGCTTGCGGCCCGGCGCTTCCGGATATCGTCTGCGACTATTTCCTGGCGTGCATACGGTCATCTCGCACCTGGTCATCTCGCATTTGGGCGTGCATGTCCCAGGGCGGCTGCGGCAGGACTTTGCCCGTCTCCAGCAGCGATTTGAGGTTGGAGCCGACAGCGGCCCAGCCCAGGGCGGCGGCCTCCGCATCTGCGTTGGTGGGAATGTTTTCGTGCACGATTGAAAGCTTCACGATGTCCTTGTATTCCTCGATCGTGAAGGTGACCAGCGACGGGGGTAACGTCCCCCGGTCCGGATCCTCAAAGGTGATCGCGAGGCGAGTGGGGCGATCGCTTTCCACGACGCGGCCGGTGACGTCGGCGATGCCGGAGCCATCCGTGCGCACGTGCTTCCATGGCTGGCCCGGCTCCCACGTGGAGACGTTGCTGTGGCCCCAGAACTGCGCCGTCAGCTCCTCGCTTGTCAGTGCATCCCAGACGGTCTCGGCTGATGCGCCGATGTAGGTGACATAAACGTAATCTGGGCGTTTTGCCATTTCGGTTTCCTCTGCTCGTTTCTTGATGGTGCTGACCGTATCCAACCGCTCCTGTTCGAACTTGCTGATCCAGCGTTCTTGAATCTCCTGGAGGGGCACGGGGTTGAGGTAGTGAAGCCGCTCGCGGCCGCGGTGCAGGACTGCGACAAGGTTCG
Source organism: Arthrobacter sp. (assembly GCA_036565085.1). Classification (GTDB taxonomy): domain Bacteria; phylum Actinomycetota; class Actinomycetes; order Actinomycetales; family Micrococcaceae; genus Arthrobacter. Next base: position 47,660 of record DATCNU010000140.1, on the reverse strand, counting down.
CGTCCCCCAGAACCCCCAGATGCTGGGTTACGGATTGCCGCGCCATGCCCAGCCCTTGGCAAAGCTCCGACAGGGTCTGGCCGTTCCGCTCGTGAAGGCGGTCAAGCAGGGCGCGGCGGGTCGGATCTCCGAGAGCCCGGAAGACTTCAGTCATGGAACCAGTATGCAGGTAAATGCCTGCCTATCCAATGCCCTGCCTATCCAATGCCTGCCTATCCAGTCAAGGGGCCCGGCAGGTCGATGCAGGATTCGCCCGCCGTCGCGTCAGATGCTCGGGTGGAGGTGCCGGACGGGGCTCGCCGATTCCAGGAGCGAGGCGAGGTGCAGGACGGTGGACTCGGAGTGCCAGTTTGCGGCCAGTTGGATTCCGATCGGCATCCCGTCGCGGCTGGTACCGAACCGCATTGCCAGGGCCGGGAGTCCGGTGATGTTGAACGGGAGAGTGAAGGTCATCATGTGGGCGCCGGCGTCGACTGTCTGTCCGTTGATGACGAACTCCGTGAGCCCGTGCGGGGGTGCCGGGATGGGCGTCACCGGGAGCGGGAGCGCGTCGTACTGTTGGAAGTAGCTGGCGAAGCCGTCACGGAGCCGCTCGAAACCCAGTTCGGCGGTGACGTAGTCCTCCACCGAGGTGTCGGGTGTGGCCAACAGTGACTTGGAGATGTGGAACATCTTGTCTTCGAGGCCGGCGGTGGCGGCCTCGAAGGTCGGCTTGACAGCGGCAGGTTTGGGTGTGGGGAGCGCTTGGTCAGCCCTGCCTCGTCCAGAACCGCCCTTGTCAGATTTGACCTACGGGCAGCTTCTTCTCAGCCTGGAAATCGTCCTCCACCCGGCCCTGGGCCCAGTAACCGGACAAGGACACCTGCTTGCGTTCGAGCCCGCGCTGGACAAAAAGCACGTCCCGCAAGGCCTTCATGTAGCCGCGCTCACCGTGGGCAAAGACATCAACCCGGCCGGCCGGCCACTCTGCGTCGGCGACCGCGGAGACCAGCAGGTCGCTGGTGCCCGCCGGCACGCCGTTGCGGCGGAGCCAAGTGATGTCCACGCCGGCCGGGGCCGAGATGGACTGGATGTCGGCGTCGCTATCCACTTCGACGAATGCCAGCCCGCGTGCCTCCGGCGGCAAGGACTCCAGGGACGCGGCAATGGCCGGCAGGGCCGCTTCGTCGCCGGCAAAAAGATACCAATCGGCGCCGGGCGCCGGGTTGTAGGCGCCCCCCGGGCCTGTAAATGTCAGGGCGTCGCCCGGCTGTGCGGCCGCGGCCCACGGCCCCGCCAGCCCCTCGTCGCCGTGGATGACAAAATCGATGGCGAGCTCCCTGGCTGCAGCGTCGACCCATCGGACGGTGTAGGTGCGGGTAAATGGCCACTGCTCGCGGGGCATGGTTTCCCGGATCGTCCACAAATCCAGCGGCCGGGCATATTCCACTCCGGGCTGCGGGAACACAATCTTGACGTAGCGGTCCACGAAGCTGTTGTTGATGTAATCGTCAAAGCCGTCCCCGCCGGCAACAATCCTGATCATGTGCGGCGAGAGCTCCTCACGGCGGACCACTGTGAGGTTGATCTGGGGGCGGCTCTTCTTGGTGGCGCTGGTGGCGGCGGGAACTGTGCTCATAAGGCAACCCTAAGCTAAGGAACCGGGGGGAGTTCCCAGGTTACGCCGGCGCATCCTTGCTCCTGCAGCAGTTCATTGATGCGGCTAAAAGGCCGGGAACCGAAGAAACCGCGCGACGCCGACAAGGGGCTTGGATGGGCACTCGACACCACGGGCGTGCCGGCCAGAAGGTGGCGCACGCCCTCTGCTTCCTTCCCCCACAGCACCGCCACCAGCGGCGGCCTGCTGCCGTCCGCCTTCTGCCTGTTGGCCACTGCGGTTACCGCCGCGGTCGTGATTTTCTCCCAGCCCTTCCCCCGGTGTGAGCCTGCGGCGCCGGCACGGACGCTCATGACACGGTTGAGGAGCAGCACTCCCTGGTCCGCCCACGCTGACAGGTCCCCGTGTGCGCGGGGCGGAATGCCCAGATCGGCTTCAAGTTCCCGGTAGATGTTCGCCAGGCTCCGGGGGATGGGCCGTGTCCGGGGATCAACGCAGAAGGACAGGCCGACGGCGTGGCCAGGCGTGGGGTAAGGGTCCTGGCCGACAATGAGAACCTTGACCGCCGCCAGGGGCTGGCGGAACGCGCGCAGGACGTTCGACGGCGGGGGAAGTATGCGGTGCCCCGCCGCGGCTTCGGCGGCGAGAAAGTCCAGGACCCCACGCAGTTCCGGATCCACCCCGGCCAGTGCCTCGGCCCAGTCGGCTGCCATGAGCTCACCAAGGGGAAGCAGCGCCATCTCGGCAAAAGCAACAGTCTCCTCCGCTGCAACAGGTTCCAGTTCGAACAGCGCGTCAGAATCAAACACGTTCCCATTCTCGCAGGGATACGCGTTCCCGTAACGCGGCGTAAATGACAACCATGTTATTCCTCCGTAGCATGGGGATGGGACTTTTCTCCTCAAGCAGCGAAGGAGTGTGTTGTGGCAGAAGCCGCTCGGGAACACCTGCCGGAGCCGGAGGGGGATGGCTCCCTGCTGGCTGATTTCAGCCTTCGCGACTCGCCATTGAGCGAGCGTGACCAGCAGATGCTGGCGCTGGAACGGCAGTGGTGGAAGTACGCCGGGGCCAAGGAACAGGCCATCAGGGAGCTCTTCGACCTGTCGGCGACGCACTACTATCAGCTGCTGAACGCCCTCATAGACACCGAGGATGCCCTGGCCCACGATCCCATGCTGGTCAAGAGATTGCGTAGACTACGTACGTCGCGTCAGCGGGCACGTACTGCACGCCGCCTGGGTTCCGACGCTTATTAGGACCGCGCTGAGCCATCAGCGGCTATCAACAAGGACGTCTCGCCACCATGACCAAATATGCTCGGGATGAATTCGACAAGGTCCCGGAGGCCGCCTCGCGCCAGGGCGTCCACCGGGCGGCAGCAGCACCTTCGAGGCGCAAGCTGTGGCCCATCCTCGCGGTGGGTATCGCCGCGCTGGCCATCGGTCTGGTGTCCTTCCTGATCCTCCCGAAGCTGGGCTTCACACAGGCCGGAAGCCAGGCCTCCACCAGTGTGGAATCCGCTGCGTCGCCGGAGGCGAGCACCCAGCCGTCTCCCAGTGCCGAGGCCTCCAAGAGCCCCGAAGCGGCGGCGAGCCCCATGCCGAGCGCCACACCGTCGTCGGCTGCTGCGGTGGACAAGACGCAAGGCGTTGCGGTCTTCAACGGGTCCGGTACGGCCGGACTGGCTGCCACTGTCAGTTCGAGGGTCCAGTCAGACGGCTGGACGCTGGGACAAGTCGGCAACTGGGGAGGCGCGCCGCAGAAGACGTCGGTGATCTTCTACGCAGGTGCGGCGCAGAAGGCCAATGCTGAGGCCCTGTCCAAGCTCCTGAACATTTCCACCACGGTGAACAGTGCCGAATTCCAGGTTCCCGTGGTCGTGGTGCTTGGTCCCGGGTTCAAGTAGGCCCGGTTCAAGTAGGCCCGGTTCAAGTAAGCCCGGGTTCAAACAGACGTTCCGGTTACGCCTGAATAACTATTGGGTGCCGCACTGGCCGGGGCCCAGCCAGTGCGCGGGTCATTGGCTAGAGTAATTTCAGGCTTCGGTTCGTAATAGGCGGCACACACTGGCGTGGGCCTTGCGGACGCTACTGGGAGAGTGGACATCATGGCACTGGGAACCGTTAAGTGGTTCAACGCGGAAAAGGGCTACGGCTTCATCACCGTTGACGGTTCAGGCGACGACGTCTTTGTGCACTGGTCGGCCATCCAGGGCGAGGGCTACCGGGCCCTGGATGAGGGGCAGCGCGTGGAGCTGGAAATCGGCGAGGGCGAAAAGGGCCCGCAGGCGGAAAGCGTCCGGCCGGCCGAGTGAAGTCCATCATTCCCAGATCCGCCGATTCAGGGGTGAGAGCCGTCTGCCGTGCGGCGGCCGGCGGCGCGGCGGCCCTGCTTGCGCTGGCCGGATGTGCGGCCACGGCAGGAAATGCCCGGCTGGACTCCGTGGAAGCCTCCGGAGACGGGACACTTCGCGTGGGCCTGATCCTGGACAACACCGGGGGACAGGGCTTCCTCAACGATTCAGAACGGGCCGCCGCCAAACTCGCCGTGCAGGAAATCAACGCCACGGGCGGACACAAGGGAAAGCCCGTCGAACTGCTCCCCGACTCGGCTGGTGACGACGCCGAGACCCAGGCCAGGAAGCTGGTGGCGGCCAAGGCCGACGTGGTGGTCGGGCCCACCGACTCCAGCCACGCGCCCGGCGCGATCGATGTATTGTCCCGATCCAGGGTTCCGCTGATCTCACCGGCGAATTCGGCGGCGGCCCTGACCAAGTACAAGAACGGCGGCTATTACTTCCGGACGGCGGCAGCCGACGTCGCCCAGGCGTCTGTACTGGTGAAGCTGGCCAAGGATGGCGGCGCCAAGAGCCTTGCCGTGCTGTACCAGGACGGCGGATACGGCAAGGACGTTTCCGCGGCCGTTGCCGCCGCTGCCAGGAATGCGGGCCTCGCTGCCGTCTCGACCGCAGCCTTCAAGCCTGGCGATGCGCGGCCGGCCGCCGCCGCGGCACAGAAGGCAGCGCCCGACGTCGTAGTGCTGATCGCCCGCGATGGAGCCCAGGGAGCCATCGCCGAACTGAACAACGCCGGCCTGTCCGGCAGCAGGATCATCCTCAGCGACGGCGCCTTTGGCCAGTATGGTTCCGGCCTCGGTTCCAAGGCCCTGGAGGGCGCCCGGGCGGTTGTGCCCGGGGTGTTCCCCACAGCTGAGTTCCAGGCACGCCTGATCGCGGTCGATTCCGGGCTGAAGGACCTGTCTTTCGCGGCCGAGACGTACGACGCCGTCAATCTGGCGGTCCTGGCTGCGGCGAAGGCGGATGACGACTCAGGGCGGACCATAGCCGCCAATCTGATCGCAGTTTCGGGAGGCTCCCCAGGCGGTGCGGTTACGGAACAGCCAGGGAAGCCCTGCACGTCCTTCAAGGACTGCCAGTCGATTCTGAAGTCCGGTTCCGGAATTGACTACGACGGCGAATCGGGCCCCATCGCCTTCGACGCCAACGGTGACATCACCACAGCGAACTTCATGGTCTTCACCTACGGTCCGGACAATATCGCCCACGTCACCGGACGTGAGGCTTCCAGCCGCGCGGCAGGCTGACCGCTTCCAGCGGACAGGCTGCCCGGTGAGCGGATTGTGGGGCCTTTCGCTTGCACTCTCACCCATGGAGTGCTAATTATTGACTTAGCACTCTTACGTACCGACTGCTAAAAGCAACGCCCGGTTCCGGCCGGCCGCGGAGCCCGGCACCGGTCCGTGGAGCGAAAGAAACACCTTGCTGGGGTGAGATCCGGATCCGGCGGCATACAGAGGCCGGTGGAGAAGGATCGTCCGTCGCGGGCACCGCAGTGCAGGTTCATTCTTAACGACTGTCCCGAAAGGACTACTGCCGTTATGGCCAAGATCATTGCATTTGATGAAGAGGCACGCCGCGGCCTTGAGCGGGGCCTGAACATCCTCGCCGACGCCGTTAAGGTCACCCTCGGCCCGCGTGGACGCAACGTCGTCCTCGAAAAGAAGTGGGGCGCCCCCACGATCACCAACGATGGTGTTTCCATCGCCAAGGAGATCGAGCTGGACGATCCTTACGAAAAGATCGGCGCCGAGCTGGTCAAGGAAGTTGCCAAGAAGACGGACGACGTCGCCGGCGACGGAACCACCACAGCCACCGTGCTGGCACAGGCACTGGTCAAGGAAGGCCTGCGCAACGTCGCGGCCGGCGCTGACCCGCTGTCCCTCAAGCGCGGCATCGAGAAGGCTGTAGCAGCCGTCACGGTGGAGCTGCTTGCTTCGGCCAAGGAAATTGAAACCAAGGAAGAGATCGCGGCCACCGCCTCCATCTCCGCCGGCGACGACGAAATTGGCGCCCTCATTGCTGAAGCCCTGGACAAGGTCGGCAAGGAAGGTGTCATCACGGTTGAGGAGTCCAACACCTTCGGCCTGGAGCTGGAGCTCACCGAAGGCATGCGCTTCGACAAGGGCTACATCTCCGCTTACTTCGTCACCGATGCAGAGCGCCAGGAAACGGTCCTTGAGGACCCGTACATCCTGATCGTGAACTCCAAGATCTCCAACGTCAAGGAACTGGTTGCTGTCCTGGAAAAGGTCATGCAGTCCAGCAAGCCGCTGCTGATCATTGCCGAGGACATCGAGGGCGAGGCCCTGGCCACCCTGATCGTCAACAAGATCCGTGGCACCTTCAAGTCCGTTGCCGTCAAGGCTCCGGGCTTCGGCGACCGCCGCAAGGCCCAGCTGGCCGACATCGCAGTTCTCACCGGTGGCCAGGTCATCGCCGAGGAAGTCGGACTCAAGCTTGAGACGGCTGGCCTGGAGCTCCTGGGACGCGCCCGCAAGGTTGTTGTCACCAAGGACGAGACCACCATCGTTGAAGGTGCCGGCGACGCCGACCAGATCGCTGGCCGCGTTTCCCAGATCCGTGCCGAGATCGAAAACTCCGATTCCGACTACGACCGCGAGAAGCTGCAGGAACGCCTGGCCAAGCTGGCCGGCGGCGTTGCAGTCATCAAGGCCGGTGCCGCAACCGAGGTTGAGCTCAAGGAACGCAAGCACCGCATTGAGGACGCTGTCCGCAACGCAAAGGCTGCAGTTGAAGAAGGCATCGTCGCCGGTGGCGGCGTTGCACTGATCCAGGCCGGCGCCAAGGCGTTCGCCAACCTGAACCTGACAGGTGACGAGGCAACAGGCGCGAACATCGTCCGCGTAGCCATCGACGCACCGCTGAAGCAGATCGCCTTCAACGCCGGCCTTGAGCCCGGCGTTGTGGTCGACAAGGTCCGCGGCCTGCCTGCAGGCCACGGCCTGAACGCAGCAACCGGCCAGTACGTCGACTTGATGGCTGCCGGGATCAACGACCCGGTCAAGGTCACCCGCTCTGCCCTGCAGAACGCGGCTTCCATCGCCGGACTGTTCCTCACCACCGAGGCCGTAGTGGCCGACAAGCCGGAGAAGAACGCTCCGGCCATGGGTGGCGGCGACGACATGGGCGGCATGGGCGGCTTCTAGCCCCGTTTGCTCCCGGTTAGACGCACGACGGCGGTCCCCACCAAACGGTGGGGGCCGCCGTCGGCGTTAAGTCGGCGTTAACGACCCGGGACGCACTCTGGCAGGATGGAACGGTGACGATTACTGCAGCAGCCGACGGTTCGGCTTTAGGAAATCCCGGCCCGGCCGGATGGGCGTGGTATGTGAATGACGATTGCTGGCGGGCTGGGGGATGGCCGCACGGCACCAACAACCAGGGCGAGCTGATGGCCGTCCTTGATCTCTTCCGGGCCACTGCCCACGTCCCGGGAGAAGACCTGCGGATTCTGTGCGACAGCCAGTACGTCATCAATTCCATCACCAAATGGATGCCGGGATGGAAGCGGAAGGGCTGGCGGAAAGCTGACGGCAAGCCCGTACTGAACGTTGAGCTGCTCAAGGAACTTGACCGGGAACTCGCCGGCCGAAAATACACCTTTGAATGGGTCAAGGGCCATGCAGGTCACGATCTCAATGAGGCAGCAGATGAGCGGGCCAGGGCTGCCGCCACTGCCTATCAGCAGGGAGTCGCAGCCCGCTCCGGGCCAGGCTTCGAAGGAGCGCCCATCGCGGCAGCAGTCGCCCAAACTGCGGCGGCATCGGCGGTCACCGTTGGCGGCGGCGGGCGGGGCCCCTATGACGAGCCCGACCTGTTCAGTGAGCTGGAGGGTGATTCATTTGCCGCGGCGGAATCCGTGCGTGCCGAGCCTGCCCCGGAAGCCATCGTGGAGGCGCTTGAACGTGAGCTGCTGGGGCCCGACGTCCGCGGTGACATCGGCCGCACCGGCGTTCTGCTGCACCCTGACTTCGTGGAGATCGGAAGTTCGGGGAGAGTCTGGACCCGAGACGCGATGATGATGGCCTTGGAAGAGGATCCTGGGGAGCGGACGGAACTTGAAGTGCTGGGGGCGGACAGTATCGGGACCACCGCCGTCCTGCTGACGTACCGAAGCTACTCGCGCTCGGGCACGACCCTGCGAAGCTCGCTGTGGGTCCTCGACGGGGGCCGCTGGAGACTGAGGTTCCACCAGGGCACGCCTGAGGCCTGACGCGAGTCCAGTCGCGTGGGCCACCTCCCGCCGGTGGCGCGGCTCAGCTGAAGCGCTGCGTGTTGCCTTGCTCGGCCTGGGCGTAGCTGGCTGCTGCCGATGCCAGGGCGACGTTGATGGAGGCAAGCGAGGCCTCCACCTTGCCCTGCGTGAGCGTCCACTCGGCGACGAGTGCCTGGAAGTTGTTGGCAGCGGAACCGCGCCACGTGCCTTGGAGATCGTCCAGGCCGCGCTTCATGGTTTGGACATCGGCGCTGATCCGGTCCACGGTTGCTTTGACGTTGGCCGACTTGAGCTGGAGGAGTTCGGTGTCGACGGAAATGACGCTCATGGCTGCTGCCTCTCGAGGTAATGGGCAGCACCCGCTGCCCGGCCCGGAGGCTCCGGACCTCTACATCGACCCTACGGATTGGCGGGCGCGGGGTGCCACGGCCAGCGGCTATATGTGGATAACCCGGCCGTCGCTGCCGTCGCCGCGGTTGTCGCCGGCTGTTTCCCCGACGCCGGTGTCAGGGTGGTCCGCGCCCCGGACTTCGGCGCCCGCCCTGTCGTGTTCCCGCCTGTCGTCTTCCTGCCTGTCGTCTTCCTGCCTGTCGGCGGCCGCAGCGTTGGTATCGTCGTCCCGCATGGGGAGGCTGACCACGAGGGTGGCGCCGCCGCCCTCGGTCCCTTCGACACCTACCGAACCACCGTGCGATCCGACGATCGCGGCCACGATGGCGAGGCCCAGGCCGCTGCCGCCTGTCTGGCGGGTGCGGGAGGTATCCGCCCGGTAGAAGCGCTCAAAGACCTTTGAGGCATCCTCCCCGGAAATGCCCGGACCGTGGTCCCGCACCTCGATCACGGAGTACCGCCGCCCGTCTTCGCCGGTCCGGACTCCCACTGCCAGCTCGATCGGAGTTCCTTCGGGGGTGTAGCGCAGCGCGTTGCCCACCAGGTTGCCCACCACTTGCCGGAGTTTCGCTTCGTCCCCCAGGACAGGAGCGGGTGCTGCGCTGCCGCCGTCGAGCCCGGTCAGGGATATGCTGCGCGTGGGGTCGCTCGCCTGGGTGTCCACCACTGCATCGTGGGCAATCAGCTGGAGGTCAACGGGCTTCTGCTGCAGCGGGCGCTGTTCATCGAGGCGGGCCAGGAGCAGGAGGTCCTCCACCATCGAGCCCATCCGCTTGGCCTCGCTTTCGATCCTGCCCATGGCCGTGGCGACGTCCGCCTCCGTGGCCAGGGCGCCGTGGCGGTAGAGCTCGGAGAACCCCCTGATCGTCACCAGCGGGGTCCGCAGTTCGTGCGAGGCGTCGGCGGCGAACCGCCGCATCCTGCCCTCGGAGGCGGTGCGGGCGGCAAACGCTGTTTCGATGTGCGCCAGCATGGCGTTCAGGGAACTGCCGAGCCGTCCAAGCTCGGTGCCGGGACTTTCCACGTCCACACGCCGGGAAAGATCGCCGGCGGCGATAGCCGCGGCGGTCCTCTCCACGCGGGCAAGCGGACGGAAGGACCGGGAGACGGTCCAACTGGCAATGAGCGAGGCCAGCAGGAGGGTCAACAGACCCACGCCGCACACCACGAGGGTGGCATGCTTCAGGACGTCGTCCACCCCTTGCAGCGACAGGCCTATGACCACCACCGCGGGGGTCCCGTCATCCACGACTGTGACCGCCACCACCCGCCAGTTCTGTCCGTCGGTGCCGCGCACCTGGTAGGGCTGGTTGCCGCGCTGCTGTGCCTCCGCGACGGAGATGGCGCGGATGTCGGGGCGGTTGTTAGGGTCGCCGCCGAAGAGGTAGGGGTCTTCCCCCGGCGTAAAGAGAATCAACGAATAATCTGTGGGGACCCTCGGATCGGTGGGGGCCTGCAGCTGCGTGAACGAGCGCTGCTTGTGGGCCAGCTCGATGGCGGCATTGAGTTTGTCGTCCACCTGGCCCTGGAGGTAGCTTTGCAGCAGCGTCAGGGTGCCCGCGCCCGTCGCCGTCAGCGCGACAATCAGCAGTGCCATGATGATGGCCACAAGCTGCGACCTCAGGGAGGCCGATTTCCACCGCTGCAGCAAGATCAGCGCTTCTCTGCCGTCCGGAGCACGTAGCCGACGCCGCGTTTGGTCTGGATCAGGGCGGGAGCGTCCGGATCAATGTCCACCTTGCGCCGCAGGTAGGAAATATAGGACTCGACGATGGAGGCATCGCCGTTGAAGTTGTATTCCCACACATGGTCCAGGATCTGGGACTTGGAGAGCACCCGGTTGGGATTCAGCATCAGGTACCTGAGCAGCTTGAACTCGGTGGGGGACAGCTCGATGACCGCGCCGCCACGGCGCACCTCGTGGGCGTCGTCGTCGAGCTCCAGGTCATCCACCCGGATGACGGCGTCGTCGTCCAGGAGCGGCTGCGTGCGGCGCAGCACCGCGCGGATCCGCGCCACCACCTCGTCCAGGCTGAAGGGTTTGGTGACGTAGTCGTCGCCACCTACGGTGAGGCCGGTGACTTTGTCCTCAGTATCGTCCTTCGCCGTCAGGAAAAGGACGGGGAAATGCTTGCCGGAAGCCCGGAGCTTACGGGTGACGGTGAAGCCGTCCATGTCCGGCAGCATGACGTCAAGCACGGCCAGATCCGGTGCGTACAGCTCAGCCGCAGCCAGCGCATCACGGCCATTCCCGGCGGAGACTACTTCGAACCCGGCGAACCGCAGTGAGGTGGACAGCAGCTCGCGGATGTTGGGCTCGTCATCAACAACTAGGAGCTTGGCTTCTGGGCCGTTCTTTTTCATTCTCCCATCATGCTCCCAGAGTCTGTGAGTTTTCTGGACGGAGGATGGGAGTTTTATGATCAACGCTCCAGTTCGGTCCCGGACCGGAACCAGGGAACGTGAGGGGGGCCAGGGCATGACCTGATGGCGCACCAGGGTCCCCGGCGATGGGCCGGGGACCCTGGTTCTTTCGGCTTGCTGGGCTTGTTCTACTTTCTGTACTGGCCTACTTTCTGTAACGGCCGCTAGGGTGCACTGTTGACGATGGTGAATTGTTCAACGCCACAAGCGGAAGCGGCCGGAAGGTTGTTGGCGTCTCCGGTGTAGCTCGATGCCCAACGCCACGTTCCCGCAGCTGTGGAATGGAACGTGGTGTTAGTGGTGCTGTACGTTCCGTTGCCGCTCACTGTCACCGTCTGGGTCAGAGCCGGAGCCTGCGAGCAGGTCGCATCGCTCGGCGCATAGAGGTTGAAAGTGATGCTCCCAGACGGTGTCCCGAATCCCGCTGACAGTATGAAATTGTCGTTGGGGATGAGGTCCTGCGTGGTGGCTACGGTTGGCTGTGTCTTGGTGACCACCAGCTGCTCGGTGGTGCAGTCACTCGTGGCACCGCTGTTGTTGGCATCTCCGCTGTAGACCGCCTGGAAACTGTAAGTGCCGGCGGAAGTGAGGGTGACGCCGTCCGAGTCGGGCACGGTGCCGTTGGTGACGGTCTTGACGCTGTTGAGCAGGTCGGTTCCGGTGCAGGTGTTTGCTCCGGCGTAGGCACTGTAGGTGACTGTGCCGCCGGCGTTACTCGTGGCCCCGGTGAAGGTGGAGGAGTCATGAACCGTTGAACCGACCGGCACTGAGGTGCTGGAGAGCGTTGTGGCGATCGTCGGACTGTTGGTGTAGTGGTTCGTGTAGGTGCACGTCACGTTTTGGCCATTGCCCAATGCAATTGACACCTGCTGGCCCGTAATGGTCACACCTGTCGCCGTGTCGCAGGTCAGGGAAACGAAGGTCCACGGAGCGAGGCAATGAAGTCCTTCAGCTCCGCAGTGAACGAGGAGGACGAACGGCTCTTGACGAATGCGCTGCCGAAGGCCTCGCATACGCCTGCCTTGAAGACGCCGGCTTTGGTCAGGTTGATCGAGGCCTCACCGAAAAGACCTGCGGAGAGCGAGCCGCCCGCTATCGGTTCTGTGACGGTACCGGAGTTGACGGCACCTTCGGCGTTGGTTCCGAGGTCCTTGTGGTCGCCCCAGCACGGCAGTGCGTTGGATGCGAAGCACTGGGAAACGGTATTTCCGGCCGCGGCTGTGAGCCAGAAATTGATGCCCAGCGTGGGCGTCCCGCTTCCGCTGAAGTCGTAGGTGACGAGCAGGTCGCCAGCAGTGCGGTTCAGGGTCACGCTCCCGACCTTTGTTGCGTCGAAGCCCGTTGTGGTGTTCTGGTTGATCTCAAAATCCAGGTTGGCGTTGCCAATGTTAACCAGCCGTTCCCAGCCGAGGTACAGGAAAATATCGCCCCTTACTTGTTCCGAGGCCTCGTTAGGTCGTTTTTGTTCGGAGGGATGGAACCGGTCACGACACTGACGGCGGAGTTGTCCTCCTTAGTGCCCTGTCCGAACGAGGTGTACGACTGCCCCGTGGGTTTGTCGATACCGGCGGTCCGGCCGGCTACGTTGGCCCAGTCCGTATTGCCTGAGGTGTTTACCACAGGTTTCCGTCGTTGCCTTCGAACGAACTGCCGGTGAGATTTGCCTGGGCAGCGGTGGTACCGCCAAGGATCAAGCCCAGACAGGCGACTCCTGCGGCCCAGCGGGCGCGCGTGATGTTTTTCATGGGTGTGCTCACTTCTCAGGGTGGTGAATAATTCCTGCGGCGCGGACCGGTGGTCCGGCGCCGGTAAATCCCCCGGCATGTCTCCCCAATATTTGATCGGCCGTCACCCGCGCAGAGGGTGGCGGCCGGACTACTCCGGTGTTCGCTTCTTCGCGGTGCAGAGCTGGCAGGGCAGCACCAGGCCAGGGGTTATTGCTGGGGGTGCGCCGGGAATATGGCTGGGCAGTCTGCGCATCTACGCATCGTCCTCGTACGTGGGCAAAGCCTATGACTCCACCCGTCCTGATCTGAGTTCAGGACCTGTTACCAATGTGTAACCCAGCGCTCTGAGCGTACGCGGGGAAGGCACGGCGACAATGCCTTCGGGGGACCTTTGTGGAAGCCCGCAGTCCCTTTTTCGGTGAGCCGAAATGAGCGCCTGACGTGCCGCAATGGAACTGCACGACCCAGGCGCCCTAACCGGGCTGGCCCACGTCCTTGGCGTCCATGATGCGGTAGGCGTAGCCCTGCTCTGCCAGGAACCGCTGGCGCTTGGCGGCGAAGTCCTGGTCCAGGGTGTCCCGCGCCACCAGCGAGTAGAAGCGGGCGGCCCGGCCGTCCTTCTTGGGCCTCAGCAGCCGGCCGAGCCGTTGCGCCTCTTCCTGGCGTGAGCCGAAAGACCCGGAGACCTGGATGGCAACCGAGGCCTCCGGAAGGTCGATGGAGAAATTGGCCACCTTGGACACGACCAGCGTGTGGACGTCTCCGGCCCGGAAGGCGTCAAAAAGCTTCTGGCGTTCCTTTACGGACGTATCACCCTTGATGACGGGAGCCTGCAGCCGTTCCCCGATGTCGTCCAGCTGGTCGATGTACTGACCGATCACCAGCAGCTGCTCACCCTCATGCCGGGCGACGAGCTGCTCCACGATCAGGGTCTTGGACTCCGACGTGGAGCACAGCCGGTACTTGTCCGCATCCTCTGCCATGGCGTACGCGACACGCTCGTCCCGGGGCAGGTCGATGCGGACTTCCACACAGTCCGCCGGCGCGATGTACCCCTGCGATTCGATGTCCTTCCACGGCGCGTCATACCGCTTGGGCCCGATGAGGCTGAACACTTCACCTTCCCTTCCGTCTTCGCGGACCAGGGTGGCAGTGAGGCCCAGCCGGCGGCGCGCCTGGAGGTCCGCGGTCAGGCGGAAGATCGGGGCCGGCAGGAGATGGACCTCGTCATAGATGATCAGGCCCCAGTCGTGGCCGTCAACGAGCTCCATGTGCGGGTAGAGACCGCCGCGTTTGGTCGTGAGGACCTGGTACGTCGCGATGGTCACCGGCCGGACCTCCTTGACGGCACCGGAGTACTCGCCGATTTCATCCGCGGTGAGGGACGTCCGCCTCAGCAGCTCGTCCTTCCACTGGCGTGCGGCCACTGTGTTGGTCACCAGGATCAGCGTTGTCGTCGAGCTGGTGGCCATGGCGGCCGCACCCACGAGCGTCTTTCCGGCGCCGCACGGCAGGACCACCACACCGCTGCCGCCGGCCCAGAAGTTCTCCGCGGCCAGTTGCTGGTAAGGCCGCAGCGTCCAGCCGTCCTGGTTCAGGGCGATCAGGTGCGGAGTCCCGTCCACGTAGCCTGCGAGGTCCTCGGCCGGCCAGCCGATCTTCAGGAGCACCTGCTTGAGCTGTCCCCGCTGGGAGGAATGGACCACGATGGTCTCGCCGTCGATCCTGGGCCCCAGCAACGGCTGGATCTTTTTGGCCCTGATGACTTCTTCCAGCACCGGGTAGTCATCCGTCCGCATGACCAGGCCATGCTGGGGGTCCTTCTCCAGCCGGAGCCGGCCATACCGGGACATGGTTTCTTCGACGTCGATCAGGAGCGAATGAGGCACGGGGAACCGAGAGTATTTGAGCAGGGTGTCCAGGACCTTCTCGGCGTCCAGGCCGGCGGCGCGGGCGTTCCACAGGCCCAGCGGCGTGAGCCGGTAGCTGTGCATGTGCTCGGGAGCGCGTTCCAGTTCTGCGAACGGGGCAATGGCGTGCCTGGCTTCAGTGGCCAGCTCGTGGTCCACTTCGAGGAGGATGGTTTTGTCGCTTTGGACAATCAGCGGGCCGTCGTTCACGCGGGGGAGTCCTTCACTGGCGCAGTTCCTCTGCGGCCTCGATATCAATGATCCGGTGGATGGAAACCACCCTTTCGGTGTCCTTTGCCGGGTCGAAGACCCTGACCCGTCCGCCGCTCACGGACAGCGGAACAACCGTTTCCAGGTTCGCATTCCCCAGGCTGTCCACTACGTTCATGCTGACCCGTTGTTTGAGCCGGATGGCACGCTGCAGGGTCTCCAGGCCAAGCTGGGTGGCGGCTTCGCCGGATCCGGCGGCACCTTCGCCATCCGGGCCTCCGACGGCGGCAGGTTTCAGGTGCCGCAGCACGGCCAGTTGGGCTTCCACTTCGGCTTCGGCCGGTGCGGTCCGCGGGGCGGTGTAGACCGGCCGGGCACTGCCCGGGGCGGTGGTGGTTCGCCGCAGCCGGACAACGGACGGTTCGGACTCCTCCACGGAGGGTGAGAGGCCCAGGCCGCGGAGGAACTGCGCTGTTTCCTTCGGCGGTGCCGACGAGATCAGCACCGTCGGTGCGATCCGGGCCAGACCCATGCCGGCCGCCTTGGACCCCGAGGCAAGCTCGAGCACCGTTGTTTCGTCGTCGCTTTGGATGAAGCTGGCGGCCGGGCCCACCCGCAGCCGCCCGTGCCGGGAGGCGGTGTCTTCCAGGAGGTATTCCAGGGGCTGGGGCACTGCGGTTGCGGAATGTTCGCGCAGGAAGCCCAGCAGGCCGGCGGCGTCGTACCCGGCGTCCAGGGCGCGCCTGACCGATTGCGGGGAGAACCTGTAGATGGTGGCCGGGCCCTGCCCCTCGGCGTCTGCCATCAGCTGGAGTTTCTCGCTCAGCTCGGGGGACAGGTACCCGGGGGCCACGGCTGTGAGGTCTGCCTGCAGCAGGACATGGTTAAGGGCCGCGGGCAGATGCTCACCCAGGACGCCGAGTGCCTCGTCCGGGTTGTCCTCCGCCAGGGCGCTTCCCAGCTGGCTGAGGGCGCCGGATCCGATCAGGCCCAGCATCTCCGCTTCCGCCAGTACACCCTGGATCAGGGAGCTGAACCTGCGTGCCATCCGTGGCTGCGCCCATTCGGCCCGCTGCAGTACGGCGGCGGCATCCAGCACGGGAGCCTTGCCGTCCGGCGCAGCCGCCTCCCGCGTAAGTTCGCTCAGGATTTCAAGGATGCGTTTCCTGACCACGGGGGCATCTGGCCGCTGCGCTTCGGCGGAGAGGGCATTGATGGTGCCCCCCGCCGCGGCCCGATGCGGGGCCGGCGCGGCTCCGGGTCCGACGACGGGCTGTCCCACCAGCGACGGCACCCTTTCGCTCGCCAACCATGCGTTGACGAGCCACAGCCATTGTTCCTGCCGTGGCAGGACAAGCCATTCCAGCTGCGGGGGCTGAACCCAGGCCGACGAGTCCACATCGAGGCGGACCAGCCCGGAAAGCCCGCACAGCTCGAGCAGGAGGCCGGCCCGGTGCAGATCGACGCGCAAGGCTTCGCCGAGGCGCTTCATCTCCCGGACTCCGACGCCGCCGCTGCGAAGGGTGGCGAGCGGCTGCTCCTTCACTGCGTAGAGGAGTTCGCCCACCAGCCGAAGGGTTTCGGCGATGGCGCCCAGGGCCGCGTTCCGGCGCAGCGCCGCAGTGGTGTGGCCGAGTTCCGGGACTGGCGGCGAGAGGGCGAAATCGGTGATGATGGCCCCGCCCCGCAAGGACAGCCCCACGCTGTGCGGCAGTTCCACGTGCGCGGCGTCAAGCGGCACCAGCAGGCCCCGGGCCAGCAGCCAGTCGACAGGCCCGACGTCGGTGCCCTCGTTCGTCACGGATGCTTTCCGTTGTGCCTGGGGCACGGCACCCATGGCCCAGTTACCGAACCGGGCGAGCAGCGCCGTCGTGCGTTCCGGGGCGCCTGCCAGTACGTGGTTCAGGGCCTGTGGTGACGACGTCCAATGCTGCAGGGCAAGCGCAGCTTCCATGGGTGTGGTGGCTTCGTGAATGGCTACCCCGCTGCGGTGGAGTTCGGCCACGAGCTGGACCACGCGCTGGGCGAAAGCCGGCTGCAGGCGCACCAGCTCGGTGTAGCTGCGGCCCAGCCCCGCCGGATAAATTCCCACCACATCCTTCAGGCATCCCACCGGCAGGTAGAACCGCTGGCGCTGGGCCGTGGCAGGGGTTCCATGCGGGGCCTCGGCCCGATGGATCAGGGCCAGCTCCTGGAGGGAGGCCAGGATCCGTTCCACGGCAGCCAGGCTGGCCCCGGCAATGAACTTCCGCAGCCCCGCAGCCGAGGCACTGTGCCGGGTATCGGTATTGGTGCACAGGTGGAGGGTTTCCAGGACCTGCATCTGGGGCTTGTTAAGGCGTTCCAGGGCACGCTGGACGCTGACGCGTGCGCTGGCACGGGCGGCCAATGCAGGGAAGTCCGGAACGGCCGGGGAGATGAGGTCCGGCCGCGCGGCGAAAAGGGCCCGCAACGATTCATCGCTGCGTGCCTCCAGATCCTTGCTGATCGCGCGAATGAGGGACATCAGTTCAACGTTACCGCCCACCGGACTTTCCTGCCCGGCGCCGGCCGGCCACGCTGTCCAGGACCAGGAAGACCATCAGCAGGAACGCAACCGGCAGGCCGTACAGTGCCGTGGACGTGACCCAGACTGGAGCCACGTATCCGCCAAAGGCGAACACCATGACGGCTCCCACAGCGGCCAGGGAAAGCAACGCAACAAACGCGGCACAGATCATCAGGGGCCGCCGGTAACGCGTGGGTGTCATGGTCGTAACGCTAACAGCCTGCCTGCCGTCATTGTGCACCGCCCGCGAAAGCAGGAATGAAAACGGGAATAGGGGCCAGTCAGGATAACCTTGACTAATACAGACCAACATGGTCCGGGCTGCCACACCCTGAACCTGCATATCAGTGCGGATGCGGTGACACCGGCCTGTCAGAAGACGTCAGAACGAAGAAGGTTGATTACGTGCCCACCGGCAAGGTCAAGTGGTATGACAAGGAAAAAGGTTTCGGATTCCTCGCGGGCGAGGACGGGCAGGAAGTGTTCCTGCCCAAGTCGTCTCTGCCAGAAGGCATTACTGAGCTGAAAGCCGGTACCCGGGTCGAGTTCGGCGTTGCCGACGGCCGCAAGGGCGCACAGGCCCTTGGCCTGCGCGTCCTGGACAAGACGCCGTCCATTGCCAAGGCCAAGCGGCCCAGCGCCAAGGACCTCGCACCGCTGGTCCAGGACCTGGTCACCGTGCTGGACAACCTTTCAGGCACCCTGTCCGCCGGCAAGTACCCGGAAGGCAACAAGGGCAAGGCTATCGCCGCTGCGCTGCGTAAGGTTGCCGACGAGCTGGACGTTTAGGCCTGCTGATGAACCCGGAAGCTGAACAGCCGGCGCCAAAAACCGAGTCGAAGCGGCGCGCCGGCGTGCCCGACTGGCGGACCGGCAAACCGGACGCCTTCCTCGCCTCCGCCGTGGACGTTGCCCGCAGTGCGCTCGAAGGCATCACTGCGGCGTCGGACATCGGCGGGCACGTGGCAGCCCGCAGCGAAGGCGACCGTCTGGTGACGCACCTGTTCGAATGCAAGCTGCCCGGTTACCCCGGCTGGCAGTGGTACGCCGTGCTGACCCGGAATTCCCGCTCCAAGGTGGTTACGGTCAATGAGCTGGGCCTCCTTCCGTCGGAGGACTCCATCCTGGCCCCGGAATGGGTTCCCTGGGCAGAGCGGGTCCGTCCGGAGGACGCCCAGGACCAGGAGCCTTCTGCCGGGGACGCCGGAACAACTGAAGACGCCGGGACAACTGAAGACGCCGGAACAACTGAAGACGCCGGGACAACTGAAGACGCCGGCGACGAGGAGTCCGGCGGCGCGGCAGCGGATGATCCGGATGCCTGGACCAACCATCCGGCGGGAGAGGCTGACTAGGCAGTTGGCGACAGGCAGGGAAGAGCACCTCGGAGGCCGGCAGTGATGTCCACCTTCAAGTCCCTGCACATCCTGAACTACCGCATCTGGTTCATCGGCGCGCTCGTCTCCAACATCGGAACGTGGATGCAGCGGACGGCCCAGGACTGGCTGGTCTTCGATCACCTGACGAAACAGGACACCGGGGCGATGGGAATCACCATGGCCCTGCAGCTGGGGCCGCAACTGTTCCTCGCCCCCGTGGCCGGGCTGGTGGCGGACCGCTATAACCGCAAACACCTGCTGGTCTTCACCCAGTCGCTCATGGCCCTGCTCAGCGCCGCCCTCGGCGTCGTGGTGGTGATCGGGGCAGCTCAGCTGTGGCACGTCTACATGTTCGCGCTGCTGCTTGGACTGGTCTCGGCGCTGGACGCCCCGGTCCGCCAGACGTTTGTCTCAGAACTGGTCCGGGACGATTACCTGCCCAACGCCGTTGCCCTGAACAGCGCGTCGTTCAACGTTGCCCGGATGATCGGACCCGCAGTTGCCGGCGTGCTGACAGTGGCGGTAGGGCCAGGCTGGGTCTTCCTCATCAACACCACCACGTTCATGGCGCTTCTGCTGAGCCTTGGGAAGATCCCCACCGCCTCACTGCGCCGGCTTCCCCGGGCGACGGCTGGCAAGGGCCGCATCCGGGAAGGGCTGCGCTACGTGCGGTTTCGGCCGGACATTGTGGTGGTGCTGGTGGCTGTCTTCATTGTGGGAACCCTGGGCCTGAACTTCGTGCTGTTCATTGCCGCGATGGTGGGCACCGAGTTTGGCCTGGACGCCGGTGCCTTCGGACTGATGAATTCCATCATGGCCGTGGGGTCGGTGGCAGGTGCGCTGCTCTCCGCCGGGCGCAGCAAACCCCGCCTGAGGATCATCTTCGGGGCAGCGGCGGCGTTCGGGGTCACCTCGGGACTGGCCGCGCTGGCACCGGACTACTTCTGGTTCGGCGTGGCGCTGGTGCCCGTTGGACTGTTCGCGATCACCATGATGACAAGCGCCAACGGCTATGTCCAGACCACCACCGACCCGGTGATGCGGGGAAGGGTCATGGCGCTGTACATGGCGATTTTCATGGGCGGAACCCCCATCGGTGCCCCGCTGGTTGGCTGGGTGGCCAACGTCGCGGGCCCACGGTGGTCCTTGTCCGTCGCGGCGGCCTCCGGGGTCATCGCGTCCTTGATCGGCCTGGTCTGGATCATCCGCGCCCGGAAACTCAGGATCGCGTTCAACAGGCGGGCACGGGGTCTCCGGCTCTTCCGGGTGGTCACCCATGCACCGGACACAGCAAACGGCGCCGGCCGGGAGCAGAGCCCGGATGACGCCGTCGAACGCTGAACCTTCGGTAGGCTAATTGCGCAGTTCGCCCACTACGTAGTCGACACTGGCCAGCAGCGCCGAGACATCATCGGGCTCGATGGCGACAAAGGTGGCTATCCGGAGCTGGTTCCGGCCCAGCTTGCGGTAGGGCTCGGTGTCCACGATGCCGTTGGCGCGCAGTACCTTGGCCACCACTGCGGCATCAACCGACTCATCAAAGTCGATCGTGGCAATGACATTGGACCGCTCCTCTGCCTTGGCTACGAACGGGGTGGCGAACTCGGAGGCCTCGGCCCAGCTGTAGATGCGGCCCGAGGAATCGGCGGTCCGCTTGGAGGCAAAGTCCAGGCCACCATTGGCGTTCAACCACTGGACCTGGGCATCGAGGGTGACCAGCGTGGACAGGGACGGGGTGTTGTAGGTCTGGTTCAGCCGCGAGTTGTCGATGGCGGTCTGCACGTTCAGGAAGTCAGGGATCCAGCGTCCACTGGCCTGGATCCGGGCTGCGCGCTCCAGGGCTCCAGGGGAGAACAGGCCCAGCCACAGGCCGCCGTCGGAAGCGAAGTTCTTCTGCGGTGCGAAGTAATAGACGTCGGCCTCGGCAACGTCCACATCCAGGCCGCCTGCCGCGGACGTCGCATCCACCAGGACCAGCGCGCCGCCGTCCGCCCCGGCTACCCGCTTTACGGGCGCTGCCACGCCTGTGGAAGTCTCGTTCTGCGGCCACGCGTAGACGTCGACGCCGGCCTCGGCCCGTGCCGCCGGGCGCGTGCCCGGCTCTGACGTGATGATCGAGGAGGCCTCAAGGAACGGGGCCTTGTTGGTGGCGGAAGCAAACTTGGAGCCGAACTCACCGAACGAAAGGTGCTGGGCTTTCTTCTCCACCAGGCCGAAGCTGGCAGCATCCCAGAATGCCGTCGAGCCACCCACACCCAGCACAACCTCGTATCCGTCGGGTGCGCGGAAAAACTGGCTCAGGCCTTCCCGGATGGATCCGACGAGGTTCTTGACCGGAGCCTGCCGGTGGGAGGTCCCCAGGATGTTCCTGGACGCCGCGGAGAGTGCCTCGATCTGCTCCGGCCTGACCTTGGAGGGTCCGGCGCCGAACCGTCCGTCCTTTGGCAGGAGATCGGCGGGAATAGTGATGCTGGGTTCGCTCACAGGGGCTCCAATTTCGGCATGGACGCGGTTGATGTCCGGGACGGTGGGTTGGCGGGCAGTCGGCGGCGACTGCATCAGGGACCTCTTGTATTCTGCCTGAACGGTCCGGCCGGCGGGAACCGGGACCGTCATAGTCCAGTCATTGAGACAGTCCAACGGGGCGTCCCCGAAATTATCCGGACAAACTCAAAATAGGCTAAGCTTTTTACCGGACTGCGTCGCCGTGTGCTGCGCTGTACGGTGGACAACGCTAGGTACTTGCGCCGAGGAGGTGAGCTGGTTGACGGATCTGATCGATACTACGGAGATGTATCTTCGGACCATTTTGGAGCTTGAAGAAGAGAACATCGTCGCTCTTCGGGCCCGCATCGCCGAACGGCTGCGCCACTCGGGACCCACAGTTTCCCAGACCATTGGCCGGATGGAACGCGACGGCCTGGTGGTCGTTTCGGGGGACCGCCACCTGGAGCTCACCGACGCCGGGCGCAAGCGCGCTACCGAAGTCATGCGCAAGCACCGGCTGGCGGAGCGGCTCCTGGCCGACGTCATCGGGTTGGAGTGGGCGTACGTCCACGACGAGGCCTGCCGCTGGGAACACGTCATGAGTGAGCGGGTTGAGCGGCGCATTTTCGAACTGCTGGACCACCCCACAGAATCCCCGTACGGGAATCCGATCCCTGGGCTCGCGGCCTTGGGGGGTAAGGCGCCCACGGCCTTTGCCGATGGTGTGATCAATCTCCTGGAAGCCATGAAAGGCTACGGGCCCGGCTCCAATGTGACGGTCAGCCGGCTGGCCGAGCCAATCCAGGTGGAACCGGAACTGCTGGTCCAGCTTGATGAGGGCGGAATCCGGCCCGGGGCTTCGGTCGCGCTGGAGCGCGTCGGGGAATACATCTCGGTGCGCGTACCGGGCATTGAAGGCGCGCTGGAACTGCCCCCGGAAGTCGCGGCACACGTCTTCGTGTCCGTCCGCTGACGGAGGCTGGCGGGCGGACAAGGCCCCGCCGCGCCCGGCACTTCCAGCCACCGCAGGAACTGGGTGTGGCAAAGATAACGGGATTGTTACTGCAACGCTTAATCCCCTATAGTTGAGCACCAAGCGTCGATACTAAAGCGTTACCTGATCTGGAGCCGAGCTCTGCCAGCAGACCAGGTGCACGAGTCATCCAACTGGCAGAGGCGGGGGAACCACAACCGGCAGTCTTCGGACTGCCTTGGGGTGAAGTCCGTCAGCGGCAAGCCTCTTCCAGCGAAGGATCCTCACGGGATATCTCTGCGCCGAAGCTTGCTTACGGCGGACCGGGTCTTTGTACTCTCTGACCCGAATCCGACAGCTAACTTCGCAGGCTTTCCAGAGAGGAACCGTTCGTGACCATGCAGAATTCCAGGGGCCGGCGTCGTGCGGCCGGCCCTCCTTCGGCGCCCCGCGTGGCCGAAGTCGAGGCCGCGGACAGACCCCGCGATCCGCAACGGGATGCACGCCGCCGCCGGGGTCCCTTTCGGCAGATCACCGATTTTGCCGCCGCCAGCGGTGTCGGCCAGAAAGCCGGCATTGCCCTGGCAGCCACCGGTCTGGTGCTGACCGTTACGGTTCCGGCAACCGGACCCGTCATGGCGACGCCGGAGAGCGCACAGACCGTGTCCGCAGCTTCGGCGGTACAGCCGGAAGTCTCCGCAGAATCAGCCGCAAGGATCGATTTCAGCCGTTCCTCGGTGGTCACCCTGGGTGACCCTGACGGAAAACTCAAGCAGCTCCTGAGCGCCCAGTCGGCAGGTTCCATCACGCGCGCCGCATCCGCCGGCACCCTGGGTGCTCCTCTCGCCCACCTGGTTACCGCCTCCCCGTTCGGTTACCGGGTCAGTCCCATTACCGGCGGCACCGGTGACTTCCACCGCGGCCAGGACTTTGTTGCCCAATGCGGAACCCAGGTGCTGGCCGCTGCCAGCGGCACCGTCACCTTTGCTGGCTGGCACCAGTTCGGCGGCGGCAACCGCGTGGTGGTGGATCACGGGAACGGCCTCGAAACCACGTACAACCACCTGTCCTCGTTCAACGTCAAGGTTGGCCAGACTGTCAGCCGCGGCGACGTTGTTGCACTCAGCGGCACCACCGGCGCTTCCACGGGCTGCCACCTGCATTTCGAGGTTCAGGTCAACGGCGAAGTGGTCGACCCCATGGGCTGGCTCTAACTAATTGATGGACAGCTCTCGGATTGCTGTGACATGCCGTGACCTGAATGTGACATTGAATCCAAACTGCTGTACCGTCTTAGGTGCGTCAACTTTTCCGAAGTTGACGTTCTTGAGTGGATTGCCTAGCTCTGCCACCGCTCAAGGTCCGTTCGCATGACATCGTCTGGCAGGGGCGGGGGAACCAATTTTGGTCTTCGATATGAAGGCCTTGGGGTTAAGTCGCAAAGCTTCCCAGGAAGCGGCGCGGCCGGGTGAACTCCCATCCGAATCCGACAGCTCACCTCGCAGGCATTGGGAGAGGCTACCTTCGTGTCTTCACGCCATAATGCTGCGCGCCACCGTGCGCACTCGGTTCGAACCAACCCTTTGGGCCACGTGTCCAACGCTGTTAGTGCAAACGCCGGGACCGTAGGTCGCCAGGCTGCCGTCATTGCAGCCGCCTCAGGTCTGATCCTGAGCCTGGGACTTCCGGCCAACGCAGCGGACACCACCGCTGGCGTGTCGGCATCCGGTGAGTCCGGTTCCGCGCAGGCTGCACTTGCCGTTACTGCTGCCCCCACTGCCTTGGTTTCCTTCGAGCGTCCCGCGGTCAAGACCACACCCGCTCCGAAGGTCGAAACCGTTCGTGCACAGTCCACGGCAGCGGAAACCGGCGCCAACGCAGCATCCGCTGCGGGCAAGCTTGCGGACACGGTGTCGGCGGCTGCGGCATCGGGCCTGGCAGCTATCGCCTACACCGGCATCGGCCACCCCTACGTCTGGGGCGGCACCACTCCCAACGGCTGGGACTGCTCGGGTTTCGCCCAGTGGGTCTACGCCCAGGCAGGCATCAGCATTCCCCGTACGAACGCCTGGACGGCCATGAAGCCGACCTCGACACCGGCTCCCGGTGACCTGGTCATGCAGAATGGCGGCGCCCACGTCGGCATCTACGTCGGCAACGGCATGATGATCAGCGCCCTGAATCCTTCGCAGGGCACGCTGTTGACCTCGGTGGCTGCCACCGGCACCTCCTCGTACTTCACCCTGAGATAGTTCCGCACTGGAGCCCTTCACGGGCTCCGGAAGAACCACTTCTTCGCCAGAAACACCTTCCGCAAAATCCCCGTTCGGGATGCGCCGGCGTACCCCCAAGATGCCGGCACATCCAAAGCCCTGCGGCTGCCTCGCGGTCCTAAGGAAACGAAAGAGAGAAATAATGACTACTCGTGCAACCGTTGCACGGCACCGCGCCGAGGTCACCAAGACCAGCTCGCTTGCTGTCATTGCCAAGGCCGTCGGCGACAACGCCGGTGGCATGGGCCGCCAGGCCGCAGTTATCGCCGCGGCCTCGGGTCTTGTCCTGACGAGCGGTATCGCGGCCAGCGCCGCGGACACCAACGTCCAGCGTGAATCTGCGCCCACGTCCAACCTTGAAGTTGAGGGTGCCGTTCCGGCCACCATTTCCGCTGCTTCCACCATCGCGATCTCCTACGAGAAGCCCGCGGTGACCACCTCGCCGGCTCCCGTTGTTGAGGCACCCGCGCCCGTCGCCGAAGTCCAGGCGGCCGCGAAGCCTGTCGCCGCCGTCAAGGTGGCCTCGGCAACTCCCTCCGCTCCCGTGGCGGCCAGCAGCAAGGGCCAGGCCATCCTGTCCGCGGCCTATGCACAGCTCGGAGTCAGCCAGGACTGCACCATGCTGGTGACCAACTCGCTTGCCGCCGTCGGGATCCACTTCCACGACTGGCCCGCAGGCTACCTGTCCCTGGGCCGCACCGTGAGCGCCTCCGAAGCGCAGCCCGGCGACCTGATCTACTACGCCGACGGCGGCGCCGGTACTGCCCACATTGCTGTCTACGCCGGCAATGGCCAGGCAGTGCATGGCGGCTACAACGGCAACCAGACCGTGGTGTTCAGCGCCTACGTTGGTTCCGGCCCCGTCTTCATCCGCGTCAGCTAGCACACCCGCCAGCGCTTCAAAAGGACCCCCGCCTTGTGGCGGGGGTCCTTTGATTTAAGCGGGTCGGTGGCCGGTGTCCCAGGGGCCTGCCGGACGTGCAAAGCGGCCGACACGTGATCAAGGCCACCCGGGATTAGTGATCCCGCGTTTCTTTGTTTACTCTTGTGGTGTCGATCCATAGCCCGGACACGCCGGGGGCAGCCGGCCCTCGTGCCCCTGACGGGTGCGGCCGTGAAGAGGTTTGTGCATGCGCACTCTCGTTCTGAATGCAGGATATGAGCCGCTGGCGGTAATCACCTTCCGCCGGGCGCTGGTGCTTGTGCTCACAGGCAAGGCAAGCGTGGTGGCGGAAGGCGACGATCCCGTGGTGGGGCCGCAGGAGATCCTGGGCCGACCGTCCGTGATTCTCCTGAACCGCTACATCCGCCCCAGATACAACCAGGTCACCGCAGTCAGCCGCCGGGGCGTGCTGCGCAGGGACGGACACCGCTGTGCCTATTGCGGAAAGGCCGCCCATACCATTGACCATGTCCACCCCAAGTCGCGGGGCGGCGCGGATTCGTGGGAAAACCTCGTGGCTGCCTGCCTTCGCTGCAATAACGCAAAGGGCGACCATACCCCGGCCGAAATGGGCTGGAAACTGCGGTTCGTGCCCGAACCGCCGCACGGAACCATCTGGCAGATCAAGGAGCTGGAGAAACCGACTCCGGCCTGGGACCCGTTCCTGCTGCCCGAACGGGCCGCCTGAACGCTTTTGCCTTTTGGCCGCCGGGTCCTCCTGCTGCTTCGGTCGGATCAAGCCCGTCCCGCTAGGCTGGGACTGTGGACCCGGACGCTTTGGAATTTGATGCGGTAATTCTCGCGGGAGGCCGTTCCTCACGGTTGGGCGGGACCCCCAAGCAGCGCTTGATGTACGAGGGCGCCAGCTTGCTTCAGCGCTCCCTGGGTGCCTCACGGGGTGCCGCCGCCGTCGTCGTGGTGGGTCCGGACCCCGGGGTCCTGCCACGCGGTGTGCTCAACTGCCGGGAGGATCCACCGTTCGGCGGGCCGGCGGCCGCCGTCGCGGCCGGACTGGCTGTGCTGGCCCGGGCGCGGGCCGCCCGCCCCCTGACCCTGATTCTCGCCTGCGACATGCCCAATGTGGCCACTGCCGTGCGGGCTCTGAACGAGGCGCGTCAACTCAGTACAGGCCCCGACGGCGTCATGGCAGTTTCGGCCGATGGCCGCCGCCAGCCGCTGGTGGGTTTTTATAGCACAGCCGCGCTACAACGTTCCGTCCAGGACCTCGCGTCACGCGGTGCCCTGGTCAACGGTTCGGTGACCGCACTCCTTGCTAGTCTTGACCTGCAGCTTGTCACCGTCCCTGCTGGCTCCACCGATGACGTGGACACCTGGGATGATGCCGCCGCACTTGGAGTGGCCAGCCAGGAACCGTGACCAGGTTCCGGACCAGCGCGGCCGCAGTTGATTTGGGAGGCAGAGTGTGAAAAGCCAGGACGAGACGCTTGAGGAATGGTGCAGGTCGCTGCTTCAGGCGTACGAGCTCGAAGACGTCCAGATGGACGTCAACGCGATCCTCTCGCTCGCCGGCGTGGCCGCCCACGCAGTAGTCCGGCCAGCCGCCCCGTTGACGACGTTCATCGCGGGCTTTGCGGCAGGACTGGCCTCCGGATCCGGGCAGGCCACCGACGCCGCCTCGATGGCCGCTGCCATGGACGTGGCGCGCGCCCTGGCCTCCGACTACGACGCTGAAGCCGCCGGGACTCCCGGCGAATGACGGCCGCCCCCGGCGACGCACCGGACCACCCGGGTACGCAGCAACGCCCGGGTACGCAGCAACGCCCGGAAACCCAGCAAAGCCCGGAAACGCAGCAGCCAGGGGACACACCACAGGGCCCGGCAAAGCATCTGGCCCACACATGGGAGGAAGCCCGGGCAGCGGCCTTTGAGTCGGCTGCCCCCATTGCACCAGGCCGGGTGCCCCTGCAGGAGGCGCTGGGGAGGGTCCTGGCGGAAGACCTCACCGCGCTGCACGATATGCCGCATTACCCGTCGTCCGCCATGGACGGCTGGGCGGTCAACGGCAGCGGACCCTGGATCCTGGACGAGGCCGGCCAACGGCTGGCCCCGCACCAGGCAAGCCCCATCGTGACCGGGGGACTCATTCCGCCCGGAGCCAAGGCTGTGCTCCGCAGCGAAAGCGCCGTGGTGGGCACCGACGACGATGGACTCCCACTCCTCATGACCGGCGGAAGTGCCAGGCCGGGTGAGCCACGGACCGGCCAGCACATCCGAAAGGCGGCCGAGGAGGCCCGCGAAGGGGAAGTGTTGGTCAAGGCCGGCGCCAGGCTCAATCCTGCCCACCTGGCCCTTGCCGCGCTGGCTGGCCACGATTCAGTGCTGGTGCAGGGAAAGCCGGTGGTGAAACTCCTCCTTACCGGATCCGAGGTAGTTGCCCGGGGGCTGCCGGCCCCGGGCCAGGTGCGGGACACCTTTGGCCCCCAGCTCCCTGCCGTGGTGGAGATGCTCGGGGGCATTATCGGCGGACAGGAGAAGATCGGCGACTCCTACGATGAGTGGCTGAACGGACTGGAAGACATCGCGCTGCCTGCCGCCGCGCCCGGGCCGGAAGGCGCCGGAGTGCCAGTGCCTGCAGTGCTGCCGGCCGACGTCGTCATCACTACCGGCGGCACGGGGCGCTCCGGAACCGACCACCTGCGCCAGGCAGTGGCCGAACTTGGGGGCAGGCTCATCATTGACGGGATCGCCATGCGTCCGGGCCACCCCGCAGTCCTGGCCGAACTCCCGGACGGGCGCTTTGTCCTGGGGCTGCCCGGAAACCCTTTGGCCGCAATGATGGCTTTGTCCACGGTGGGCCAGCCCCTGCTGGCGGCCCTGGGGCATGGAACGATGCCCACGGTGCAGGAAGTCCCGTGCGGAACCACCATCGAACCCGATCCGGGCCGAACGCGGCTGATGCCCTTCCGCCTCCTCTACGGTATGGCCTCGCCGGCCCCGCACACCGGGCCCGGCATGATGCGCGGGCTGGCATCCGCCGACGGAGTGATGGTGGTCCCGCCCCACGGGGTGCAGCTGGGAGAGGGGGTGCGGGCCTTTTCGCTGCCCTGGGGTCCGCCCGTCCCCGCACCGGAACCGGCGGGCGCGAAGCCCAAATCCAAGGGTTCGTCCAGGACCGCCGGGCGCCCCGCCGCCAAAGCCGCGGGAAAGCCTGCCACCCCTCCCGGACCGGTCGACTGGAGCGCCCTCCTGGGCTGAGGCGGCCGTCGCTGGCATCCCCGCTCCGCGCTTGCAATGATTGGACTTATGAACAGTCATTACGGCCAGGCCGGCACGTCCCGGCGAACTTCCGCAGGCCGCGCACGCGGAGCGGCGGGTACCGCATGGGCCGTGTGACCCAGCGCCGCAAGGTGCACAAATACGTCCTGGACGGTTCTCCCCATGCCCTGGAGTTCCCGGTGCGGCACCGTGAGGACGTGCTGGCCGTCGAGGAACCGCTGGAGATCAGGCTCGGTGCACTCTCCTTTTCCGTGACCATGCGCACGCCCGGTGACGACTTTGACCTGGTGGCAGGCTTCCTGGTGTCCGAGGGAATCATCTGGGCACCTGAGCAGCTGGTGTCACTGCGGTTCTGCGCCGGGGAGGATGAAGACGGCGTCCAGACGTTCAACGTTGTGGAAGCCCAGCTGCGGCCTGATGTCCGGGTCCCGGAAACCGGGCGGAACGTCTACACCTCCAGCTCGTGCGGGATCTGTGGCACGGATTCCATCGAAGCGGTCCGGAAGTCTTCCCACTACAGCCCGGCCGCGGACCCGTTCACCGTCCGCGCCGACGTCCTGGCATCATTGCCGGAACGCCTCCGGGAGGCGCAGGCAGTGTTCGACGTCACCGGGGGAGTGCATGCTGCGGGCCTGTTCCGGATTACGGACGACGGCGGCGTGCAGCTTTTGTGCCTCCGCGAGGACGTGGGACGCCACAACGCCGTGGACAAAGTAGTGGGCTGGGCCCTGCGGGAGCGGCTCCTGCCGCTCTCCGGACTGGTCCTCCAGGTATCGGGCCGCGCGTCGTTTGAGCTGGTCCAGAAGGCGGCCCTTGCCGGCATCCCCGTCCTGGCGGCGGTCAGCGCACCCTCCAGCCTGGCGGTGGAACTGGCCGAGGCAAGCGGCATGACGCTGGCCGGGTTCAACCGGGGTACCAGCCTGAACGTCTATGCCGGCCAGGACAGGGTGGTTCTGCCCTCCACGGCACCGGTTCCGGCGAAGCTTAAAGGATAGGACCATGCAGGGAAGGCCGCGCCCGGTGCCGGGTGAGGCTTGGTTAACGGGCTACGGAACGGTAGATTTTATCCATCGAATGGAAACATTGATCCAGAATCTGCTACTCCCGTTTCAAGCTGCAAAGAGGGCTTACATTGCATGACGACCGCCGGATCACGGAAGTCCGCCTGGACCGCTTTATCCGCGAACGGATCACTCCCGCGGTCTATGGCCGCAGCGTCCCCCTCAGCCTGAGCAGCTGGGACGTGCGGGACGAACCCGTGACGGTAATGGAAGCATTGCGGCACGAATTCCTGCCGCAGGAGCATGGCGCCGCCTGGGGGAAGCCGTGGGGCACCACCTGGCTCCGGCTGCGGGGGGACGTTCCCGAAACGTGGGGCACCGGGCCGGACACTGCCGTCGAGATTGTGGTTGACCTCGGCTTCACCACGGAAATCCCCGGCTTCCAGTGCGAGGGGATCGCCTGGCGGCCGGACGGCACCATCATCAAGGCCATCTCGCCACGGAACCAGTACATTCCGCTCAAGCTGCTGGGCAGCGGCATGGCCGTGGACTTCTATGTCGAGGCCGCGGCCAACCCCGATGTCGCCCAGGGCTGGACCTTCGCGGCCATGCCGTACGGGGACAAGGCCACCGCCGGGACGGCGCCGCAGTACAGGCTGGGCACCATCGCCATCGCGGAATTCAACCAGTCCGTGTGGGAACTCCAGCAGGACATCCGCACCCTGGCCGGGCTCATGCACGAACTCCCCACGGAGCAGCCGCGGCGCCATGAGATCCTCCGCGCCCTGGAACGCATGATGGACACCATGGATCCCGACGACGTCGCCGGGACCGCGGCCGCCGGACGCGCTGAGATCGCCGACGTGCTGTCCAGGCCTGCCTATGCCTCGGCCCACCAGTTGGTGGCGACTGGCCACGCCCACATCGACTCGGCCTGGCTCTGGCCGGTGCGCGAAACGGTCCGCAAGTGCGCCAGGACGTTCTCCAACGTGGTGGCCCTCATGGACGAAAACCCCGGTTTTGTCTTCTCCTGCTCCTCTGCACAGCAGCTTGCCTGGGTGAAGGAGTCCTATCCCGAGCTTTTTGCCCGCATCCGGGAGAAGGTCAAGGCCGGCCAGTTCGTCCCCGTCGGCGGCATGTGGGTTGAATCGGACACCAACATCCCCGGCGGCGAGGCGATGGCCCGCCAGTTCCTTGAGGGCAAGAGCTTCTTCCTCGAGGAGTTCGGCATCGAATGCCGCGAAGCGTGGCTGCCGGACTCATTTGGCTACTCCGGGGCCCTGCCGCAGATCGTCAAGTCCGCCGGCGGCCGCTGGTTCCTCACGCAGAAGATTTCCTGGAACCAGGTCAACAGGATGCCCCACCACACCTTCAACTGGGAAGGCATCGACGGTACCCGGCTGTTCACGCATTTCCCTCCGGTGGACACCTACAATTCCGAGTTGACCGCGCGCGACCTGGCGCACGCCGAACGCAATTACCGTGACCACGGGCGCGGCAACACCTCCCTGGTGCCCTTCGGTTATGGCGACGGCGGCGGCGGACCCACCCGCGAAATGCTCGCAGCGGCCAGCCGCGCCGCTGACCTAGAAGGCTCACCCAGGGTGCGGATCGGCTCAGCGGCGAGCTTCTTCACGCAAGCCGAGGAAGAGTACACGGCCCTGCCTGTCTGGGTGGGGGAGATGTACCTGGAACTCCACCGCGGCACGTACACCAGCCAGGCCGAGACGAAGCGCGGCAACCGGCGCTGCGAACACCTGCTCCGGGAAGCCGAACTGTGGTGTGCAACGGCCGTCGTCCGCGTCGGCGGATCCTTCACCTACCCTGCGGCGGAGCTCAAGCGCCTCTGGCGCCTGGTCCTGTTGCAGCAGTTTCACGACATCCTGCCCGGCAGTTCCATAGCCTGGGTACACCAGGATGCCGAGCGGAACTATGCTGCCGTCAGCGCCGGCCTCGAAGTCATCATCGCCCAGGCAGCCGCCTCGGTCCTGGGCGCCGGCGAGCGGGAGTTCCTGCTCAACGCGGCGCCCCATGCCCGCTACGGGGTTCCGGCGCTGGCCGCCGCCGAACCCGTTTACGCGGCCCGCCCTGCCGAGGCGGCGGCAGCGGATGGCGGATACGCGCTGGACAACGGCATCATCAGGGCCGTCGTCGACGCCAACGGACTGATCGCATCCCTCACCGACTACGCCACGGGGCGGGAGGCCATCGCACCGGGCCAGCGCGGCAACCTGCTCGAGCTGCACCGGGATACGCCCAACGAATGGGACGCCTGGGACATCGACGAGTTCTACCGCCGCAACGTCACCCCTCTCATCGGGGCACTGTCCATCGGGCTGGAACGCGACGGCCGGACCGCTGCTGTGGTCGTGGAACGACTGGCAGGATCCTCCCGGATCACGCAGCGGATCACGCTCGAGGCCGGTAGCAGCTCCCTGGCGATCACCACGGCCGTCGACTGGCAGGAGCGCGAGAAGCTCCTCAAACTGGGCTTCGCGCTTGACGTGCGCGCGGACCGCTCCGCCTCGGAGACGCAGTTCGGCCACGTTTTCCGTCCCACCCATGTCAACACCTCGTGGGAGGCCGCGAAGTTCGAGATCTGCGCCCACCGCTGGATCCACGTGGCGGAACCCGGTTATGGCGTGGCGGTTTCCAATTCGTCCACCTACGGGCACGACGTCACCCGGAGCGTCAGGGACGACGACGGCGGGACCACCACCACCGTGCGGCTCTCGCTTTTGCGTGCGCCCAAGTACCCTGACCCCGACACCGACCGCGGGCAGCACGAATTTACGGTGACGGTCCGCCCCGGTGCCGCCATCGGCGAGGCCGTGGAGGAGGGCTACCGCACAAACCTTGCCCCTCGCATCGTGCGCGGTGGCACACCCGTGGAGCCGCTGTTCACCCTGGACAATCCCGCGCTGGTCATCGAAGCGGTCAAACTTGCCGAGGACGGCTCCGGCGATGTCATTGTCCGGCTCTACGAGTCCTGGGGCCAGCGGTCCGCGGGAGTGCTCACGGCCAACTTCCCCGTCAAGGGCGTCCAGGCCACGGATCTGCTGGAACGGCCGGTCAAGGCTCCAGGCGTGCCCGCGGCGAGGGAGGGAACAGCGGAACTGTGCCTTCGTCCGTTCCAGCTCGCAACCTTGAGGTTCGCCCGGTAAGGTCCGGCCGGCGGGAGCGAAATAAGGGGGCTGAGTGGGGGCGGTCCCCAACGGCCGCCACCACTCATCCCCCCAAAATATGCGAAGAACCCTGAAGC
This sequence comes from Arthrobacter sp., assembly GCA_036565085.1. Taxonomy (GTDB): domain Bacteria; phylum Actinomycetota; class Actinomycetes; order Actinomycetales; family Micrococcaceae; genus Arthrobacter. The sequence continues at coordinate 14,703 of DATCNU010000140.1, read as the reverse complement.
GCAACGTTCAAGAATTTACCCCGTTCGAAAACGCCCTGCGCCTCGCCTTCACACATTCATGATTGTTTCATATTCTAATGATTTTGTGAACTGATGGCGGTTGCCCGGCGCTATAAGTCTTTGGCCCGGGGGAGGCGGTGGCCCGACCGGATTCTCGCGATCCAGATCAAGGCCAGTCCCGCCACGAAGCAGAGCACCGCGGTGTAGTTGACGATGAACAATACGGCGCCCCACTGAGCCGGCACCAGCGGGAACAGCAGCGTCAGGGCAATGGCCACCGCACCCGCCGCGAGCAGGAGGGCCGCAAACCGCACCGGCGCCGGCAGCGCGCTCCGGACGGCACGCACCATGGCGGGAAGCAGGACAAGGGACACATAAGCGGGGTAGGCGCGCCCGGCGGCGCCGTACAACTCCGCCAGCAGCCCGTTCCGGGCGTCCCTCAGCGCTACCGCTTTCAGGCCTGAGGACGAGCCCGCGGTGTCCATCAGGAGGAACAGCACCACCACGGCCACACTGACCAAGGCGAGGACGGCAATGCCCGCCCGTCCTGTGATCAGCCGGTGGGCGTCCTCGGCACCGAAACCCTTCGTCACGCGGATGCCCACGAAATAGATCGCCGCGAAGATCAGAAAGCGGAGGATGAGGTTGGCCAGGTTGATTCCCGCCAGGGCTCGGTCGATGGCAACGTACGGACCGTCGATGCTCAGCAGGATGGCCAGTGTCAGCAGCGCGAATATGGAGAAGACCGTCCTGTTTTCCCCCCGCAGGGCGCTGGGAACACGGGCTCCCGCAAGCGCGGCGCAGGTGGCAACGGTGGACCACTGAAGGATCTCGATCATCCCAGGTTCTCCCAGATTTTGTCTGTTTGTTCTTGGTCCTGTTCCTGCCGGCGGAGTGCTTTGCCCAGCGCCAGGAGCCGGTCTCCGGCCAGGGTGGCCAACTCGCCATCAGACAGGCTGTCCAGTGCATTCTGCCGGGCATGGGGTGGCCAGCCGGCCTCCTCCTCAGTGATCAGACCGCTGGCCACCAGGCCGCCGGCGGGCCCGACGCCGGCCGCCAGCGAGGTCGCGAGAGCCAGTTCGGGCGTCAGCCGGTTTGCCGTCAGCTGCGCCGAGTAGTTCTGCGGTGCGATTCCGGTGGCGGCGGACACGCGGTGGCGCAGGTCGCCGTCGTCGATGGCCTCGACCCAGTTCTTGACGGACGTCGGATGCGGTGCCGGACCGAGGCCCGGCCGTTCGGCCGACCCCTTCGCAGCCGGATCCACGGCGGACCGCGCCAGGACTGCGCGCAGGAGGTCGGGGGTGGAGACCTGGCTGACAAGTTCGCCCCGGGTGGGCGGACGTGCCGGGCCTGACAGTTCCCGGAACTCGTCGAACGCCGCCAGCGCATCGACGGGGTTGATGTTGAAGGCCCTGCTGATGCTCACCACGGTTGTCCCCGCGACCTTGCCGCGGACCAGCTGCTGGGCGAGGGTAGTCCGCTTGATCCCGGATATCCGGCAGATGTCAGCGGTGCTGGTGTCGGGCGCGATGTCTTGCAGCCAGCGCTGGAACGCCTTGGCGGGTAGGGGCATGGACGGCTCTCTGCAGAACGGATGTCTGCCTTGATTTTAGCCTGCCGGGGCCGCCGCGGGATTTTGCCCGGGGCCGGGTGCCGACTATGCTTGATGGTCGAGCCCGTTGGTCCGTACGCCCCCCAAGTCCGGACCGGCGGGTTCCTTTATGCCCTTCAGCGCGGGGGCGGGAGAATGGACCAATGACTGCAACCCTCGTTGCCAAAGACCTTTCCGGTGGCCATGACCACCGCACCCTCTTCTCAAAGCTCTCGCTGACAGTGGCGCCCGGTGATGTCGTGGGCGTGGTGGGCGCGAACGGTGCCGGCAAATCCACGCTGCTGCGCCTGCTGGCGGGCGTTGACCGGCCCCAGGACGGCACCGTCAGCCTGGCCCCCGCGGACGCCTTCGTGGGATGGCTTCCCCAGGAACATGAACGGGCGGCCGGCGAAACCGTGGCCGGCTACATTGCCCGCCGGACCGGTTGCGCCCAGGCAACGGACGAGATGGAGTCCGCCGCCGAGGCCTTGGGCTCCGGGGGCGCCGGCACAGACGACGCCTACTCCCTTGCCTTTGACCGCTGGATGGCCTCCGGCGCGGCGGACCTCGACGAGCGCATTCCCGCCGTACTCGCGGACCTTGGCCTGGAGACCGGTGCTGACGCTCCGATGACAGGGCTGTCCGGCGGCCAGGCCGCCCGTGTGGCGCTGGCTGCACTGCTGCTGAGCCGCTTTGACGTCGTCCTGCTGGACGAGCCAACCAACGACCTGGACCTGGCGGGTCTGGCCAAACTGGAAGCCTTTGTCCAGGGCCTTCGTGGCGGCGCCGTGCTGGTTTCCCATGACCGCGAGTTCCTGGCGCGCTGCGTCACCACCATCGTGGAACTGGACCTGGCCCAGAATTCGGTGGCGGTGTACGACGGCGGCTATGAGGCCTTCCTGGAGGAGCGTGCCGTTGCCCGGCGGCACGCCCGGGAGCGCTTCGAGGAGTTCGCCTCCACCAAGGCGGACCTCGTTTCCCGCGCCCGCACGCAGCGCGAGTGGAGCTCCCAGGGCGTGCGAAACGCGATGAAGAAGAGCCCGGACAATGACAAGATCCGCCGTGCGGCCAGCACCGAGTCCTCGGAGAAGCAGGCCCAGAAGGTGCGGCAGATGGAGTCCCGCATCGCCCGGCTGGATGTGGTGGAAGAGCCGCGCAAGGAATGGCAGCTGCAATTCACCATCGGCCAGGCATCCCGGTCCAGCGCCGTGGTGGCCACACTGCGGGAAGCGGTGGTGCACCAGGGAAGCTTCACCCTGGGCCCTGTCAGCCTCCAGCTGAACGCGGGGGAGCGGATCGGCATCACCGGCCCGAACGGGGCAGGAAAATCGACGTTGCTGCGCCTGCTGCTGGGAGTCCAGGCCCCGGATTCCGGCAACGCGGCCATGGGCGCATCCGTGGCCATCGGCGAAATCGACCAGGCACGCGCACTGCTCGCCGGACACCTGACACTGGCCGGCGCCGTCGAGGCCGTGCTCACGGACCTGGCCCCGGCCGAGATCCGGACGCTGCTCGCAAAGTTCGGGCTGAAGGCGGACCACACGTCACGCCCTGTGGATTCCCTTTCGCCCGGTGAACGCACCCGCGCGGCGCTGGCCCTGCTGCAGGCCCGCGGAGTGAACCTCCTGGTGCTGGACGAGCCCACCAACCACCTTGACCTGCCTGCCATCGAACAGCTGGAAGAGGCGCTCGAAAGCTATGAGGGCGCGCTGCTGCTGGTCACCCACGACCGGAGGCTCCTTGAGAACGTCCGGCTGGATGTACGGTGGAATGTGGAAAACGGGATGGTAACCGAATTGATGACCGGCACAACGGAGCAACAGCGATGAGCATGGAACGAGTGGCCTGGGGGTCGCTGTACAACATCACCCGCGCCAAGAGCGGCTCCAAGCCGTTCTCCAAGGCCACGCTGAAGCGGGTCATGGGCTTCGCCCGCCCGCACCGCGGGAAGCTGATTGCCTTTGTGGCGCTGTCCATAGTGATGGCCTTCCTCGCCGTCGCAACACCGGTCCTGGCAGGCCAGGTGATGAACGCCATCGTGGCCAAGGCTGGTGCCGACCAGGTGGTCAGGCTGGCCATCCTGATCGCGGTCGTGGCAGTTGCGGAGGCCGGCCTGGGGTTGGTCAGCCGCTGGCTCTCATCCACCATCGGCGAGGGCGTGATCGTGGATCTCCGCACCAGGGTCTTTGACCACGTGCAGAAAATGCCGATCGCCTTCTTCACCCGGACGCGCACCGGCGCACTGGTCAGCCGCTTGAACAATGACGTGATCGGTGCGCAGTCCGCCTTCGCCGGCACGCTGTCCGGCGTGGTCAGCAACGTGGTGGCGCTGATCCTGACACTGATCGTCATGGTGGGCACCTCCTGGCAGGTGACCGTGCTGGCGATGATCCTGCTGCCGATCTTCCTGATTCCTGCCCGGCGGATGGGGTCCAAGCTGGCGGACCTGCGCCGCGAGGCCGCCGCGAACAACGCCGACATGGGCACCCAGATGACCGAGCGGTTCTCGGCTCCTGGCGCCACACTGGTCAAACTCTTCGGCCGGCCTGACGAGGAATCCCGGGAATTCGCCGTGAGGGCAGGCCGCGTCCGCGATATCGGCATCCGCACCGCCATGCTGCAATTCACGTTCGTGACCGCCCTGACCCTCGTCTCCGCGCTTGCACTGGCCCTGGTCTACGGGCTGGGCGGCTGGTTTGCCATCAACGGCCAGCTCGCGCCGGGCGACGTGGTGGTGCTGGCCCTCCTGCTGACCCGCCTTTACGCACCCCTCACTGCGTTGTCCAACGCCAGGGTGGAGATCATGAGCGCCCTGGTCAGCTTTGAGCGGGTCTTTGAAATCCTGGACCTTGAGCCGCTGATCCGGCAGAAGCCCGACGCCGTGGCGGTGCCGCCGGGGCCCGTGTCCGTGGAATTCGACGACGTCCGGTTCGCCTACCCGTCCGCTGACAAGGTGTCGCTTGCCTCGCTGGAGGAAGTGTCCACCCTGGATACCCGCGGCGGCGAGGAAGTGCTGCACGGCATCAGTTTCAGGGTGGAACCAGGACAGACCGTGGCACTCGTGGGGTCCTCGGGGGCGGGCAAGTCAACTATTGCGCAACTGCTGTCCCGGCTGTACGACGTCGACTCCGGCGCCGTGCGGCTGGGCGGAACCGTGCCGGGCACCGGCCTGGACGTCCGTGACGTGACCTTCGATTCACTGCGGGACACCTTTGGCATGGTCACCCAGGACGGCCACCTCTTCCACGAGACCATCGCCTCCAACCTCCGCCTGGCCCGGCCCGAAGCCACCGAGGATGACATGTGGGATGTCATCAGGCAGGCCCGGCTGGAGACCATGATCCGTTCCCTGCCGGACGGCCTGGATACCGTGGTGGGGGAGCGCGGTTACCGCCTGTCCGGTGGCGAACGCCAGCGGCTCACCATCGCCCGGCTGCTGATCTCACAGCCCAGGGTAGTGATCCTGGACGAGGCAACTGCCGCGCTGGACTCCACGAACGAAGCTGCCGTGCAGGCGGCCCTCGGGGCCGCACTCGAGGGACGCACCGCCGTCGTGATTGCGCACCGGCTCTCAACCATCCGCGCCGCGGACGTCATCCTGGTGGTGGAGGACGGGCGGATCGTGGAGCGCGGAACGCACACCGAACTCCTGGCAGCGGAAGGCCGCTATGCGGAGCTTTACCGGACCCAGTTTGCCGAAGCCACCGCGGTGGTTGAGGAAGCCGTAGCGGAGTTCTAGCCCCTCACCGGCCTCCTCAGCTGCCTCCTCACCAGTGGCGTGCGGCAAGCTCCGGAAGGATGTGGTCAGTGAGCAGCGGGGCGAGGTCTTCGGGCAGCCGCCCGGCAAGGTCGAGCCACCGGATTTCGGCGATCTCCGCTGAAGGATGGGCTGTCCAGGTTCCCGGCGCCCTGAACACCGTGGCCTCGATGTCCGTGTCCGCCTCATTGGCGGCATCGGCAATCCAGACGCCCATCAGCTCCAGTTCGCGCGGCTCCACCACAATCCCGACCTCCTCCGCGAGTTCCCGGGCGGCGGCCTGCGCGGCGGTTTCTCCCGGCTCAGGTTTCCCGCCGGGGTGCATGAACATTCCGGTGCCCCGCTTACGGACGGTCAGGAGCCGGCCGGAGTCGTCGAAAACGCAGACGGCGGAGACAACAATTCGCGTTTTCACGCTTCCGAGCCTAGCCGCTTCAGCGCGGACGCCAGCAGCAGGTCCTTGTGCGGCCCGGACACGTCCCACACATAGCCGAACCGGTCCGGGCCCGCCCAGGTGTAGGTGACGCGGTAGGTGTCCGGATCGCACCAGTGGTTGTCCAGGTTGGCCTCCGGGGCGAAACTCATCCGGTGGAAGGGCCGTCCGTCGGCAAAAAACACGTCCAGGGCATCTGCCCTGCCGGCGGGCTTCAGGAGGTATTCGCGGGAGGCCGGGCCGGTAAAGGAGGGCCAGCGCATGGTGCCTTCCTCGCGGAGGACCATGCCGCCGTCGTGCCCGGACGGGGTGAAATGCACGACGCCGGAAAAGGTTCCGCGGGTACCTGCCGCCCGGTCCAGGAGCTGGCGCTCAACGCTCCACCGTCCCGCCCCCGCGGTACCCGGGGCGGAACCGAGCAGGTAGGCGCGGAGGTCGAACTCCGGTTCAGGATGGTTCAAGTGCCCTCGATTGGAATCGAACCAACGACACCGGCTTTAGGAGAGCCGTGCTCTATCCACTGAGCTACGAGGGCGCGCATCCGCTGTTCCGGCAGGGCCGGTGCCTCGGACACGGATACAAGCATACAAGGTGGGAGCCCGTACTACGCTCTTGGCATGAGCCCAGCCCCTATGTCCGCTCCCGCGGTGGCCTTTATCCCGGACACAGCCTCCACCCGCCAGTATGTCGGGGGATGGTCGGTCCTGAGCGTCCTGCAGTATTTCGCGGCCGAAGCGGCGGTGATCGGTGCGTGGGCCGGGCCGCAATCCTATGACCGCCGGACCGGGTACATCAGCGACCTGGGGGCCCTGCACTGCGGGATCTATGAGGGCCGGGATGTCTGTTCTCCGCTGCACCTGCTCATGAACGGTTCCTTTGTTGTGCAGGGTCTCGGAATGCTTCTGGGGGCGCTGCTTCTGGGCTCGGGGCTGCTCCGCGTCGCTGCCAGGCCGGGTGCGAGCGTGCATCCACGACGCCACAGGACCACCTGGCTTGCTGCCGTGTGGGTTCGGCTGTTCACCGGAACCGCCGGTGCCGGCACCATACTGGTGGGCCTGGTGCCTGAGGACGCCGGCTCATCCTGGCACTACGCAGGCGCGCTGATGTACTTCATGGCCGGCGCAGCTGGCCTGGTGGTGCTGGGAACGCTTTGGCTGAACCAGACGCCCCTGGGGTGGTTCATCCTGGTCTGCGGGCTGGCGTCGCTCGCCGCGCTGGTTACTGGCGGCCTGACGCACATGGATGTCCCGGAGCCCGGCACGCTGGAACGGTTAATGGGCTATCCGGTGACTGTGGGGGTGGCGGCAGCCGGGCTGGTCATTGCCCAGCGGGTCCACCGGCACCGGAAGCAGGCGCGCGCTACAGCGGCTTTGGCGGCGTAGCGCCCGCTGCGCCGCGGCGGGCCCGGGCGTGGGTCCTGCCCCTGAGGAAAACCGCAGCCGCTCCGGCCAGCAGGCTGAGCACGAGCAGCACCCAACCCGCAACGGTGAGCCCGGACGCCAAGGCCACCTGGCCGGCGTCAGGGGTTCCCGCGGCCAGGACCCCGTCAATGGCCACATTGCCCGACAACCGGACCACAACGAAGAGCAGCGGGACAGACCAGAGGACCCAGCGGAGCTTCTTCCGTGCGACGCTGGTGCCGATCAGCAGGAGCCACGTAACGCCGAAGATCAGGGGAAACAGGGTGCCGGCGGTCTTATGGACGTAGTTGAGCTGGCCCCGCGCGTCGTCGTCCATGACGCTGTTCAGCCGGCCGATATAGGCGGGATCGAAGCCGCCCGGGAGGGAATCGGGTACGGCCAGCCCGCCGGTGAGCTGGGTGAGCTGGTTCATCGTCAGGAGGTGGACATACCAGAACAGGAACAGGCTGGCCACCACTCCGGCGATGAGCACCAGGTTGCCGTTGTTCTCGGCCTTCCGGGGCGAGCGGGCGGTGGTGGGATTGATCACCGGCGGAAGGTGGTGCTGTGGAACAGTTGCCCGGGAGCCGTGCTTCCTGATCCGCTGCGCTGGGGTTTTGGCCATGGCCCCATTATCCCGCCCCATAAACTGAAGCAATGACCACTGGCCGGCACAGCGCCGTTGAACTCGACCCCTCACTGGACGACTACCAGCTGGCATCCGCACTGGTCCGGGAGGCTGGCCAGCTGGCGCTCCTGATGCGGATGGCCGGCCTGCAGTCGCAACAGAAGACTTCCGTCTCGGACGTCGTGACCGCGGCGGACCACGCCGCCGAAGCATACGTACTGGAACAGCTGCAGCGCTGCCGGCCGGCAGACGGCATCCTCGGCGAGGAGGGCGCCTCGGTCCAGGGCAGCAGCGGCAGGACCTGGGTCATCGATCCTGTGGACGGCACCTACAACTTCCTGCACGGATCCACCTACTGGTGCTCGGCAATAGCACTCAAGGACGCCTCCGATGTGCTGCTGGGCGCCATCTTCCAGCCCGAGGAGGACAAACTCTGGCTGGGCGGCGAATCCCACGCGGCAACACTGAACGGCGAAGCGCTCACCGTCTTCCATGACAACGGCGGTGCACGCAACAGCACCGCCGTCGCCAACCTTGGGGCAGCCACCTACATCCACCCCAGCTGGCTGGCTGATCCGCTGTGCGCCATGCCGTGGCATGCCGCCGCTACCTCGGCCGCTGCGCTGCGGATGCTCGGCTCCGGCTCCTGCGACCTGGGCCGCGTGGCGGATGGCCAGCTGGGCTGCTGGTTCCAGCACAGCTGCCCCGAGTGGGACTGGCTGCCAGGCAAGGCAATTGTCCGCGCCGCGGGCGGCGCCACCGACACCGTCCGGGTCAACGGGCTGGAGTGGTTCATGGCGGGAGGCTCGACGGCGGTACGGGAGTTGCGTGCCGCCCTTGAGTCTGGCTCGATGGCCTGAACCGGGCTCAGCGACGGGGCGGCGCGCGTTGTGGGGAACCGGTGGCGGCAGTAATCCACAGGCTGGAAGTGAGCGTCGGCCCCACCGCCTAGACTTGTAGGCACCATGGATATGTTGTTTGACCCGTACTCTGACGGACCGTTCAAGGCCGCTCCCAAGGCCGCCGCCTTCACCAAGTCGCGCCCTGAGGGCCTTGCGGCGGGCCAGGAATCAGGTGGGGGCGGGGCCCGGCGTGACGCAGAAAATGCCGTCGGCTGGGCAAACAATCAGCAGACAGGCAGCCTGGCGTCCGATGAACCGTCCGATGAACCGTCCGGTGAACCGTCCGGTGAACAGCATCCCGACGGCAACCGCCGGGCCCACCGCCGGCCCGACGCGGCCCAGCTGCTGCAGGGACTGAATCCACAGCAGGAAGAGGCTGTCAAGCACTCAGGCAGTGCACTGCTGATCGTTGCGGGTGCAGGCTCGGGCAAGACCCGGGTGCTCAGCAACAGGATCGCTTACCTGATCGCCACCGGCCGTGCCCATCACGGCGAGATCCTGGCCATCACCTTCACCAACAAGGCCGCGGCGGAAATGCGTGCGCGGATCGAGGCCCTGGTGGGTGGCCGGGCCAAGATCATGTGGATCTCCACTTTCCACTCGTCCTGCGTCCGGATCCTGCGGCAGGAGGCCGCGAATGTGGGCCGGAAATCCAACTTTTCCATCTACGACTCCGCGGACTCCCTGCGGCTCGTGACACAGGTATCCAAAAGCCTTGACCTGGACCCCAAGCGCTTCCCGCCGAAGGCCATACAGCACAAGATCTCAGCTCTCAAGAACGAGCTGATCGACGCCGATTCCTACGTCTCGGCGGCAAACCACAACGATCCGTTCGAACAGGCCGTGGCTGAAGTCTTCAAGGGCTACACCCAGCGGCTGCGCCAGGCCAACGCCATGGACTTTGATGACCTCATCGCCGAGACCGTCTACATGTTCCGGGCCTTCCCCGCGCTCGCTGAATCCTACCGCCGCAGGTTCCGGCACGTGCTGGTGGACGAGTACCAGGACACCAACCATGCCCAGTACGCGCTGGTCCGGGAAATCGTTGGCGAGGGACCCGGAGCGTCGGAACTCACCGTGGTGGGCGACTCGGACCAGTCCATCTACGCCTTCCGCGGGGCCGACATCCGCAACATCGTGGAGTTCGAGAACGACTACCCGGACGCCCGCACCATCAAGCTGGAGCAGAACTACCGCTCCACCCAGAACATCCTCACTGCGGCCAACTCGGTGATCTCACGCAACCCCAACCGTCCCGAAAAAAGGCTCTGGACGGCAGAGGGCGAAGGCCACAAGATCGTGGGCTACGTCGGCGAAAACGAACACGACGAGGCACAGTTCATCGCCAAGGAAATCGACCGGCTCCAGGACGAGGACAACCTCCGCCCCGGGGACGTGGCAATCTTCTACCGAACCAACGCTCAGTCCCGTTCCATAGAGGATGTCCTGGTCCGGGTTGGCCTGCCCTACAAGGTGGTGGGCGGCACCCGCTTCTACGAACGCAAGGAAATCAAGGACGCCCTGGCGTACCTCCGCGTCCTGGTCAACCCGGACGACGACGTCAACCTCCGCCGGGTGCTCAACGAACCCAAGCGCGGCATCGGCGACCGCGCAGAGGGTGCGCTGGCTGCCCTGGCCCAGCGCGAGCGCATGTCCTTCATGGCCGCCGCCCGGCGCGCCGAGGAAGCACCGGGCATGGCCACCCGCTCCGTCAACGCCGTCCAGGGATTCGTGAAACTCCTCGATGATTTGTCGGAGGTCGCCTCTGGCTCCGGCGCCGCTGCGGCCCTTGAAGCTGTCCTGGAACAAACGGGTTACCTGGCGGGGCTGCGTTCCAGCACGGATCCCCAGGACGAATCCCGGGTGGAGAACCTGGCGGAACTCGTTGCCGTCGTGCGTGAATACGAACAGGAGATCCCGGAAGGGTCACTTGGCGCCTTCCTCGAACAGGTGTCCCTCGTGGCGGACGCTGACCAGATCCCCGAGGCCCCCGGCGGTGACGCCGAAGACACAGCGGCAGCCATAGCGGAAGCCAAGCGTTTGGGCGTCGTCACGCTGATGACCCTTCACACAGCGAAGGGCCTGGAATTCCCGGTCGTGTTCCTGACGGGAATGGAACACGGACTCTTCCCGCACCAGCGGTCGGCCACCGATCCCAAAGAGCTCGCTGAGGAACGGCGGCTCGCCTATGTTGGCCTGACCCGCGCCCGCAAGCGCCTCTACGTCACCCGCTCGGAGGTCCGCAGCATGTGGGGCCAGAGCCAGTACAACCCCGCCAGCCAGTTCCTCGAGGAAATTCCCGCCGAGCTGGTGGAATGGAAACGCGAAGGCTCCAGCAGGCAGTCGGGAGGCTGGGGAAGCGGCGGGTCTATCGGCTCAAGCAGGTATGGCGGTTCCTTCTGGGGTGCGGGCACGGCCCGGGGAGCGGGGGCGGATTCCAGCGCAGGCTTCAACGCGGACGTGCCGGCAGCCATCGCCAGGAGCCGCGTCCAGCCGCAGAAGGAAGTAGTTGCCGTCAGTGTCGGAGACAAGGTGAACCACACGAGCTTCGGCAACGGAACGGTGCTCGCCCTGGAGGGCGCCGGGGACAAGACGGTGGCCAAGGTGAAGTTCGATGTCGGGGAGAAGCGGCTGCTGCTGAGATATGCGCCGCTGACCAAACTCGACGCCTGACCCCTTGCCGGTCCCTCGCCCCAGGCTTACAGTTCAGGAACCTTTCCCCGCTGCAGCGCCAACCGGAGCAGGTCCAGATGAACATCCTCTTCGCCAGCCAGGCCATTGACGGCCACTTCAACCCGATGACCGGCGTGGCAATGCGCCTGAAGGATCACGGCCACGATGTCCGCTGGTACACGGGTCCCGTTTTCGCCCGGAAGCTCCAGGACCTCGGCATTCCGCTCTTCCCGTTCCGACGGGCCATCGAGCACAGGGCTGACAACCTGAACGAGCTGTACCCGGAGCGAACCAGGCTCAAGGGCCCGAGGGCTATCGGGTTCGACGGCGAAAAGATCTTTGCCAGCAACGTCAGCAAGTTCTTTGAGGACATCCGGGAGCTGAACGGCGATTTTCCGTTCGACGTCGCGGTGCTGGATACCTCCATGTTCGTCCACCGCCTGGTCTCCCACCTGATGGATAAGCCACTGGTAAATTTTGTCGCCATCCCGAACATGGAAAGCGATCCGTTGGTGCCGCCCCTGTTCTTCGGGTTCAAACCACCCCGGAACCTGGCGGAAAAGGCGGTCCAGGCTGGTGCCGGGCTCCTATCGGACAAGGTTATCCTCAGGCCTGCCAGCCAGAGCTACCGGCGGCAGCACACGGCGTACGGCCAGGAGGTCCCGCGAAAGGGGAGGCTGACCGACGAGCCCTACCGCTGCTCCGAAGCCGTCATCCAGACCGGTCCGGCGTCCTTCGACTTTCCCCGCCGGAACGTGAACCCGAAAGTCCACTACGTCGGAGCCCTCCTGCCTTACCGGGCCCCTGCGGCGGCCAGCAACGCAGTTGACGCCGGAGCTGACGATACGGACGCCGTCGCTGACACCGAATGGCCGGCCTATCCCACAACCCTGGTGGTCACGCAAGGAACCGTGGATAACGCGGACCAGGACAAGCTCATCGTCCCCGCACTGGAAGCCCTTAAGGATATGGACGCGCTGGTGGTCGTGGCAACCGGCGGCACTGGCACCGACGCACTCAAGGAGCGCTACCCGCAGCCCAACATTGTCGTGAGGGATTACGTCGACTTCGCCAAAGTCTTCGAGTTCACCGACGTATTCATCAGCAATGGAGGATTTGGCGGTGTGCAGCTGAGCCTGTCAAAGGGCGTCCCCCTGGTCGTCTCCGGCATCAATGAGGGCAAAAGCGACGTTAACGCCAGGGTGGAGTATGCCGGCGTCGGCATCAACCTGGGGACGGAATCACCCAAGCCCGCCGGCATTGCGAAGGCCGTGGCTGCCATCCTGGCTGATCCCGGCTGGAAAAACAGGGCGCGGCAGATGCGTGAGCAGTTCGATTCGGAGGATCCCGCCGAGGCGGCCGCCGCCGTCGTCGAACGGGCAGGCAGGCCGGCCGGCGGCTGACACGGACGCGCGTGGCGCATAATTGGAGCCATGCGACGGACTGTATTGGGGATCCTGGCCGCCCTCTTTCTGCTGAATGCCACGGCGTGCAGCATCAGCACCGTGGATCCCGGGTACGTTGCGCCGCCGCCTTTGGCCCCGCTGGATCAGCTGGAACAGGCGGCGCTGGCGAACCCTGCCGACTATGCGGTGGGCGACGGTGTGCTGTCCTTCATCACGGCAGACCACAATGTGGCCTGTTCCCTGACCTCCGCCCGGGGCGAACACCTCAACCTCCCGTATGAGGCGAACAGCTTCGGTGACCCGGCAAACAACAAGCTGGCCACAGTTCCCGTTGCGCACTGCGAACTTGCCGCCTACGCCAAACCTGCATCCGGCGATGTCAAGGACGACTGCGCAGGCACCGGGGTTGGCTACCTCGGCGGGTCGGTCCTGCTCACCCCGGACACCGTCCGGTATGGCGAATGCCGTTCCGGTGTCACACAAATGGAAGCTGCGTACGGACCCCAGGGAAGCAAAGGCGGTCCCATCGCCCGGTTGCCGGTCCTGGCAGAGGGCCAGACCATCGAACGGAACGGCCTTCGCTGCTCGGCATACAACGGCGGGGTGGCATGCGGAAACGTGTCAGCCGGCGTCGCATTCTTTGTTACGAGGGCCCGCTACGAACTTTTTTCGAAGGCTGCCGACAAGACCTCCCAGGCACCGGCTGAGCCCTCAAAAACCCCGTAATTCCGCGGGTTTTCTACGCTCCATAGAATAGTGTCGTTACTCACATAAGCGGTACTCTGGGACGGGCCGGTCCCCAGAAAGGACTAGAGTTCCGAAAGGAGCATTGCGCCGCGTGGCTCGTTTCCAACCAGTCGCAGGCGTTTGCAATCCGCAGCCCGGTCATCGTCTTCGATGGTGTCCGACTGTACAGAAACTACTTCGACGTAGAAGGACACTAAACCGTGGACCTGTTTGAATACCAGGCGCGCGATATGTTCGAGGCGCACGGTGTACCCGTGCTTGCTGGCATCGTGGCGTACACCCCAGAAGAAGCAAAGGCAGCAGCCGAGAAGATCGGCGGCCTGACCGTCGTTAAGGCCCAGGTTAAGGCCGGTGGCCGCGGCAAGGCCGGCGGCGTGAAGGTTGCCAAGACACCCGAAGAAGTACTTGAGCACTCCACCAAAATCCTGGGCATGGACATCAAGGGCCACACCGTCAACAAGGTGATGATTGCCCAGGGCGCCGACATTGCCGAGGAATACTACTTCTCCGTCCTGCTGGACCGGGCCAACCGCAACTACCTGGCCATGTGCTCGGTTGAAGGCGGCATGGAAATCGAGCAGCTCGCCGTGGAGCGTCCCGAAGCGCTGGCCAAGATCGCCATCGATCCGGCCGTCGGAATCGACCAGGCCAAGGCGGACGAAATCGTTGCCGCCGCCGGCTTCGCTGAGGAACTGCGCGGCAAAGTCGCCGCCGTGATCCTCAAGCTCTGGGACGTCTTCAAGAAGGAAGACGCCACCCTGGTTGAGGTCAACCCGCTCGTCAAGACCGGCGCCGGCGACATCGTGGCACTGGACGGCAAGGTCTCGCTGGACGAGAACGCCGGCTTCCGCCACCCCAAGCACGCGTTCCTTGAAGACAAGGATGCAGCCGACCCGCTCGAGGCCAAGGCCAAGGCGCAGGACCTCAACTACGTCAAGCTGGACGGCGAAGTGGGCATCATCGGCAACGGTGCAGGCCTGGTTATGTCCACGCTGGATGTTGTTGCCTATGCCGGCGAAAACCATGGCAACGTCAAGCCCGCCAACTTCCTGGACATCGGCGGTGGAGCTTCCGCCGAGGTCATGGCTGCAGGCCTCGACGTCATCCTGGGCGACGAGCAGGTCAAATCCGTGTTCGTGAACGTCTTCGGCGGCATCACCGCGTGT
>DATCNU010000139.1:0-3199 GCA_036565085.1 Arthrobacter sp. | reverse complement strand
TTTCAAACTGTGTCTCACATCAGTAGTACACCTCAACTATTTGGACGGGGAATTCCCTATGAATCTGCGGACCCGTCCGCTGCCAGGGACACGGCCCCCGGAGGATCAGCAGACCGGCCGGGCGGTCAGGGCCGCTTCCAGCGAACCTGACGCCACACTCAACGCCAAGTCGACGGGCTGGGTTGCCAGGGCGACACCGCCTCCGGCGCAGGTGACGAGGACCCGCTGGCCGGGAACCCGCCGACTGAACACGTCACGCGGCATCGGATTGCGTTATGACGACGATCAATTCCAACTCCAACATCCCTGCGCCGATCAGCCACGACGAACGTTTCGCCGCGGAAATCGGACCAGATCAATCACTTCAGTCCACTGCGGAGGAGGACGGTCCGGGACGGACGACGGGTACACCAAATAGTGCTGTGAACGATTTGATCCCTTTTCTGTAGCGACCCCATCTACTACGGCAAGGGCGGGGAAATAGCGTCCAACCACAAGGAAGAGAAGGAAATGTCCGTGCTGGGCCTGCGGATCCTGCAGGCCGCATTGGTCTACGTGAACACGCTCATGCTTCAAGACGTCCTCGCCGAAAGCAAATGGGCAGACACGCTCACTCCCGAAGACCGCCGCGGCCTCACGCCCCTGTTCTGGCGGCACGTGCTGCCCTACGGCGAAGTGAAACTCGATATGACGGCCCGCCTCAGTATCCGGACAACCACCACACCCGACAAACCGACAACCCATCCCGGCGACGGCAAGTAAGAGGACGAAGCAGGGGTGCTGGTGACAGCACCGTTACCAGCACCCCGTGAACGACGCTGCCCCCTGGAAGACCCCGGCGGAATCGGCGGTTACGAGGACCTTATCGCCACCTTGGCTGACCCTCATGCCGTCGATGAATCAGACCGCGAACACGTCCAGGGGCTGCACGAATGGGCCCAAGGAACCGCGCAACGATCCGGCGGAGAAGAAACCTTCGACCCCGCACACTTCAACCTGGACAAAGTCAATGACGACCGAGTGATTGGGCCTGGCTAGGGTCCGGGACCATCTCGCGGAAAACCGGCGCTATACCGGCCTGTGGCCGCCGAACGGTAACGATCGTTTGTTAACTGCCGCTGCGGCTGCGCGAAATATTCCAGGCCCTGCGGGCGCACCGGCGCAGCGCCGCGCGGCCATGAGCGCACCGGCGATGCCCGGCTACGAGCGGCTGCTGGTCAAAAGACGGGACCGGCGGGCTGCTTGGGTGGGATGATCGGTCCATGAGTCCTCCTACTGGCATGACGGGCGGCCCGGATAAGGGGTTCAATTCTGTGGCGCATCATTCGCGGCTGCGGGTTCTGGTGATGATCGTTTTGGGACTGGGTACCGCCCTGGCTGTTGGGACATTGAAGTCCTGGGCGTACGCGCCTGCGCTGGGTTGGGCGGTAGCGTCACTGACTTATCTCGTCTGGGTGTGGGCGATTGTCGGGCGGCTGCCGGCGGAAGCCACGGCAGCCCATGCGCGGCGCGAAGATCCGGGCAGGGGCGTCTCCGACGCCCTGGTGTTGGCCGCCACCGTGGCCAGCTTCGCCGGGGTGGCCCTCATCCTGCTTGATGCCTCCAATGCCCAAGGGGGTACGAAGACGGCCATCATCTCCATGGCCCTGGGCAGCGTTGCGCTGTCCTGGTTCCTGGTCCATACGCTCTTTACCCTTCGCTACGCGTCGATCTATTACCGGGACAGCGCCGGTGTGGACTTCAACGAGGACAAACTGCCCCGCTACCTGGACTTCGCATATTTGTCCTTCACCGTTGGGATGACCTTCCAGGTTTCCGATACTGACCTGAAGACCGACGCGATCCGCACCACCGTGCTGCGCCAGGCACTGCTGTCCTATCTGCTGGGGGCTATAGTGCTGGCCACCACCATCAACCTCGTTTCCGGCCTGATCCACTGAACGCAAGAGCGGAGAAAGGGCCGGCCCGGCCACACCTGTCCGGTCGAGCCCTTCACCTTGTCCTCCCATTTCTCGCGGCCGTGCTGCGTCCCTGTTTACCAAGGGCCTGCTTCGCTTTGAACTTGGGGCGGTCATATTTACCGAAGTTTGGGGCCTGCTACCCATGGAGAAGCGCCGGTCCCCTAAATGTTCAGACGCGGGCAGCCGGGTGGCCGCGGCATTTTCGGCCTGCGCTGCCCGGGGCTGAATACCGGAAGATTTCGACGACGGAGGCATCCTTAGGTGGCGGCCCATGTGGTGGCTGCGGTTTCTACGGCTGGTGATTTGAAGCGGGTGGTACTGCCTGGCCAGACAGCGTGCTTCTGTGGGCGGGTCACAGGGACGGTCTCCAATGTGCTGAGGCAGGAGTATCGCGGCTCCGAGCATGGCTGTCCCGCCCGGCCAGACAGGTTTGTGCAGGAGGGCCTGCATCCGTTCTCCGCCCATGCTTCCGGCGGTGAGCCCGGGTATCGGGCTCCTCCCCGCCAGGCTCACCGCCCGGCGTGTCGAGCCGGATACACCGTTATTTACACAGTCCCGGAAGGACTGTGACGGAATCGGTGGCGTCGAACCGGTCATCCTGGATGACCAGCGCCGGCCGTGGCTTGGAATCTATCATCGGGGGCACCATCGACGTCGAGCCACCGAGGAGAATCTTAGTCAAACCAGGGAATGGGATGTTGCTTCGACCGCTTGACACCGCCGGTCATTCCATGGTGCGTTAGCTACTTTTGCTGTTTACTGATGGTATCTCCATTGGCGCCAGCGGAAGAGGCAGATCACCATGGATTCGGGCCTGCTGATATGGATCATCATCGTCATCGTCGTGGCACTCGTAATTATTGGCCTGGTGGTCTTCTTCGTCCGCAAGCGGAAGCTGAAAGCTGACCGGGGTCGGGCGGCCGAGATGCGCCAGCAGGCGGAGACAGATGAACTCGGCGCACGGGAGGGTGAAGCGAAAGCGGCCCGGGCGGAAGCGGACGCACAGCAGGCCGAAGTGGACGCCGAACGGCTCCGTCGGGAGGCCCGGGATCGTCAGGAGGACGCCCGGACTGTCCGTGAGGGTTCGCAGGAACGGGTCCGGGAAGCTGATCAACTGGATCCGGACCTGGATGCCGGCGGACGCCGGGACACGCGGACCGGTGAAGGCCAGCCGGGCCCGGACGGCGGCACCGGCCAGCCCGGCCGGCCTGCTCAAGGAACCGGGCCAGGATAAAACC
>DATCNU010000138.1:0-32173 GCA_036565085.1 Arthrobacter sp. | reverse complement strand
TCCAGGGAGTGGTTGGTGCAGCCGGGGAAGGGGCATTTGCCGTCTCTGAGCCGGAGCCATTGGCGCATGGTCTTGGGGATGCGGTAGCTGGTGCGGCCGATTTCCAGCGGGGCGCCGTCGCGGGGGTCGGTCAGGACGCGGTGGAAGGACTCTGCGCCGTCGGCGAGGAGTCTGCGGGCCATGGAGGCGGGGATGGGTCCGTAGCCGTCGAGGGTGGCGGGTTCATCGGTGAGGCCCAGCAGGGCGAACACCGGCACTGTCACCAGGACCTGCGCCGCCGCGGAGGGAACATCGGAGGGAACTGTCCCGTCGGTGCCGGCGCCGAGGAGCCATCCGGTGAGGGTGTCGGCGCGGAGTTGGGTGAGGGTCCTGGATTCGGTGGGGCCTTGGAGGGTGCGGGCTGCGGTGGTGGTGCGGTCCCAGATCCCGGCCGCGGTGTCTGCGGGCAGGTAGGCGGAGAGCCAGGCCATGCCGTCCCGGTCCGGGGCGTACTCGACCCGCCGGTCCCGGACACCCCTGGCGTGGCGGGTTTCGATGCTGTCCGGGTGGTGGCGTTCCCGCCAGGTCCGGGCCTTGTGCCGGAACCTGGACGGGACCAGCTCCCCGGCCGGGCACCCCCGTGCCGGGTTTGGTGCGTCAGGGTCCAGGAAGTGCGCCTCCAACGCAGCCGCACCCGCGGGGTCAAGGTTGGCGGTTTCGTCGACCAT
Source organism: Arthrobacter sp. (assembly GCA_036565085.1). GTDB lineage: Bacteria > Actinomycetota > Actinomycetes > Actinomycetales > Micrococcaceae > Arthrobacter. The sequence continues at coordinate 31,466 of DATCNU010000138.1, read as the reverse complement.
GATCCGGGCGTGCTGCCAGGAAATCGACCCATCCTGAAGTGCGGCAAGCGTCAGAGGCAGGGCCGTGCTGAGTTCCCGGGACTCCGCCAGCAGGGCCCCGGCCGCCCGTTCACTCACAGTCAGGACACACGCGACCTCCGCGACCACGGCCATTTCCTGGGCGGTGTGCTCCTGCGGCGTCGCCGCGGGTGACTCCATGGACATGGTCGCGTCCGCGAAACCAGCCGCGGCATGGACCTTCAGGGCTGCGATCGGGGCTTCCAGCCGTGCGACCCCGGCCAAGGTATCCAGGTAACTTTGCGCCAGTTCGCAGAGCGGATCAGCATCAGGTGAGCCGGTTGCGCCTGCGCCATGGACAATGACGGCAAGCGCAGCGACGGAAGCCTGAATGGCCTCCAACGCCTCGACTGCTGCCCTGTCCTTCATACCCAAAGCATCCCAACAGGCACCGACAATAACCGGGCACCAGCTGGCCTATGTGGATATCCCGCGACCACCCCGATCTCCAACGCCGCGGGGAAGTGCCTTCCACACAGGCGACCGTCGGCGAGCCCGGTCAAGGACGCGGGCCCTTCAGCCAACGCATCTACATCCGCTCCAGATTGGCTTCGCCCGGGTGAACCCCGGGGCCACTCGCGCCTGACCGCTGACCGCCGACCGCCGAGGCTTCACATGGCAGGGCCTCCAGTGTCCCCTGGCGTCGATGGTGTGTGGCTTCGCCGGATTGTCAGTGCCCCCTCGTACGCTGTTTCAACCAACGTCAGGGGGTACGCCATGCAAATTCAAGCCACCGATTCCACAGCCGAAGACTTCCCAGCCGTACGCTGTTCCATCATTCCGCCCTACCTGCTTCGCCGGCTGGCGCGCCAGGACTCGCCGCAGTTTTCTGCCGCGGCCCGGGCCGCCAAGGAAGCGCTGCTCCACGTCAGAGCAGTCCACGCCGCCAGGGCCCTCCCTTCACCGGCCGCACCGCCAGGACTGCGGCAGGTTAAGCCCGGTCCGCCGAACCGGACCATCTACGACGCCGGCGGCAGCGAAACACTGCCCGGCAAACTGGTGCTCAAGGAAGGCGAAGTGGCGTCGGGTGATGCATCGGCGGATGAAGCGTACGACGGCTTGGGTCATACCCACCGCCTGTTTGCCGACGTCTTCGGCCGGAATTCAATTGACGGTCAGGGGCTCCCCCTCGATGCCACCGTTCATTTCAGCAAGCTCTATGACAACGCCTTCTGGGATGGCCGGAAGATGGTGTTCGGCGACGGCGACGGGGAGGTCTTCCGGCGCTTTACGGGCTCGCTGAGCGTCATCGGCCACGAACTCGCCCACGGTGTCACCCAGTACACTGCAGGACTGGCCTACCGGAACCAGGCGGGGGCGATCAACGAATCGATATCGGATGTTTTCGGTGCACTCGTGGAGCAGTACTTGAAGCAGCAGTCCGCCAAGGAAGCCAGCTGGCTGATCGGCGAAGGACTGTTCACCCCCCAGGTGCAAGGCCTGGCCCTGCGTTCCCTCCGGGCCCCCGGCACCGCGTACGACGACGACGTGCTCGGCAAGGATCCGCAGCCCGACTCCATGGACTCATACGTGCGCACCAGCGCAGACAACGGCGGCGTGCACATCAACTCCGGCATTCCCAACCGCGCCTTCTACCTCGTGGCCGAAGCGATCGGTTCCAACGCCTGGGAGGCTCCGGGGAGGATCTGGTACGACACGCTGACCGGAGGCTCCCTCACTGCCACGACCACCTTCAGGGCCTTTGCCCGGGCGACGGCGTCGTCCGCCGTTGACCTTTTCGGGTCCGGTTCCGCAGAACATGACGCCGTACGGCAGGCGTGGGAAACTGTGAAGGTCAAGCTATAAGGGAGCGCCCGGCCGCCGGCCACCGGCGGCCGGGCCTCGGGGAAGCCCAGGAACCTGGCCATGAAGATCAGTGTGGAGCGCAGAGGCGGAATCGCAGCGCTGACCCGGGTGTGGACGGTCCATGCCCACACCGAGACCGCCAAGAACCAATGGCAGCCGATCGTGGAGGCCTGCCCATGGGATGCGGTACCTAAGACAGTACGGGCGGCCGCTGAAACGTCCGGAAATCAGCCGGACCGCTTTATCTATTCAATCCGGGCAGGGCAGCGCCGGGCGGCGTTACCCGAGCAGGAGGTCACTGGCCCGTGGCGCGTTCTCGTGGACAGCACCCGTGCCGCCGCCGGCGAAGACCAACCCGGTGAAGCCCAACCCGGCGAAGACCAACCCGGTGAAGCCCAACCCGGCGAGCCCCAAGTCCGGCAGTCCCAAGCCGGGGAGCCCGAGGCTCAGGAGACGCAGGCAGCGCCCCGGCAGGACCCGGGCTAACCCGCTTCCGCAAGCTGGCCGCGGAAGGTGCGCCGGTAGGACTGCGGGCTGGTATCCAGCACCTTGGCGAAATGGTGCCTGAGCAGCACGGGATGTCCAAATCCGGATGCCCTGGCAACTTCATCGATGTTGAGATCGGTGGATTCAAGCAGTTCCTGTGCCCGGAGCACGCGCTGGGAATTGAGCCAGGCCGCGGGCGTCGCGCCGGTCTCGGAGCGGAACCGGCGGGCGAAGGTCCTGGCTGACATGTGCACCCGGGCCGCAAGCTCGCCCACCGTGTGCTCGCGGTCCAGATTCTGCACCATCCAGCGCAGCAGTTCCTCCATCGGGGCCGAGCCGCAGGTAGGGATGGGCCGGTCGATGTATTGGGCCTGGCCGCCGTCCCGGTGCGGCGGCGCCACCATGTCCCGTGCAATCGTCGCGGCCACGTTGGCGCCGAGCTCAACGCGGACCAGGTGGAGGCAGGCGTCGATGCCGGCCGCCGTACCAGCGCTTGAGATCACTTTGCCGTCCTGGACGTAAAGTACGTTCTCATCTACCTGCACCTGTGGATACTTGTTGGCGAGCTCCTGCGAATAGTGCCAGTGGGTTGTGCAGCGCCGGCCGTTTAGCAGCCCGGCCCGGGCAAGCGCGAAAGCTCCTGAACAGATGGACATCACCCAGGCTCCCCTGGTATCTGCAGCGCGCAATGCATCAAGGACCGGTTCAGGGACTTCGTCGTCGCGGCCATAGGGGACCATGATCACCAGGTCAGCATCCGCCGTCGCTTCCAGGCCAAGACTGACGTCCATGGAGAGCCCCGATTTGAGCCTGACATTTCCGGGTTCCGGTGTGCAGACGCGGAAATCGAACGCCGGTACATTGCCGCCACGGCCCGACCTGTCGATCCCGAACACCTCATAGGCCGTGCCGAACTCAAAAATCGAGAAGTTGGGTACGACGATCACCGCTACTTTCTTCAGCATGCTCCCATTGTGGCAGAAATTATGACTTTTTGGGCATTTCTGCCACTTCTGCCGGTACCGCCAGCAGAGAACGATGAAGCTATGGAAATCTTCGGACTCGTCATCGTCATCCTGCTCCTCGTTGGCCTCGCCGCCACCTCCGCGTTCCTGCGCGGCCGCACCGGACAAACGCCTCCTGCCACATCGGACCAGGCGTGGTCCCAATTGGATCCACCCAGCACCAACTACACAATGCGGATCTTCTGAACACACGCAAACGGCCGGGTGCGCCGACCGGCAGCACGGGGAGGCGGTCAAGTTCCCAGTAGACTGTCTGCAGCCATGACTTTTCATATTTCGTACCCCGCCGAGCTGCCGGTCTCCGAGCGCCGCGAGGACCTGATGGCAGCCATCGCGGCCAATCAGGTGACCATCATCGCCGGCGAGACCGGCTCCGGGAAGACCACCCAGATTCCCAAAATGTGCCTGGAACTGGGCCTGGGCGAGAATGGATTGATCGGCCACACCCAGCCGCGGAGGCTTGCGGCGCGGACGGTTGCGGAACGTATTGCCGAGGAGCTCGGCGTGGACATTGGCCAGGAGGTGGGCTTCCAGGTCCGCTTCACCGGCGAGGTCAGCAGGTCCACCAAGGTCAAGCTCATGACTGACGGCATCCTTCTTGCCGAAATCCAGCGGGACAAGCTCCTGCGCAAATACAACGCGATCATCATCGACGAGGCCCACGAGCGCAGCCTCAATATTGACTTCATCCTCGGCTACCTCAAGCGGATCCTGCCGCAGCGCCCGGACCTGAAGATCATCATCACCTCGGCCACCATCGATCCCGAACGCTTCGCGAAGCACTTTGGCAGCGAAGATGATCCCTCCCCTATTATCGAAGTCTCCGGCCGGACCTTCCCCGTCGAGATCCGGTACCGGCCGCTGTCGCAGCCCGCAGGCGGCGCAGACGACGAAACCGCATCCGACGACGAACTCGAAGAGGACCGCGACCCGCTGGACGCTGTCTGCGACGCCGTCGACGAACTGGCCCTCGAAGCCCCGGGCGACATCCTCATCTTCTTCTCCGGCGAGCGCGAAATCCGGGATGCAGCCGAGGCCCTGAACGCAAGGATCCAATCCAACCGCCGCCTGGCGGGGACCGAGGTCCTGCCGCTCTTTGCCCGCCTCAGCCTCCAGGAACAACACAAGGTCTTCCACCCGGGAAAGAACCGCCGCATCGTCCTGGCCACCAACGTTGCCGAAACGTCCCTGACCGTTCCCGGCATTAAATATGTGATCGACACGGGCACGGCCCGGATATCCCGCTACTCCCATCGCACCAAGGTCCAGCGCCTTCCTATCGAGCGCGTGTCGCAGGCCTCAGCCAACCAGCGCTCCGGCCGCTGCGGCAGGGTGTCCGACGGCATCGCGATCCGGCTGTATTCGGAACAGGACTTCGAATCCCGGCCCCTGTTCACCGACCCGGAGATCCTGCGCACCAACCTTGCGGCAGTCATCCTGCAGATGACTGCCATGGGTGTGGCCCGTGGGCCAAAGGACGTGGAGAACTTCCCTTTCGTGGAACCACCTGACTCGCGGGCCATCAACGACGGCGTCACACTGCTCCGTGAACTCGGCGCCTTGACTGCCGCCCGCTCTGACGACGGCGCCGGTAGCGGCGCCGTCGACGCCAACCAACAAGGTGGCGGCAGAAGTGACGGCCGCAGGGGAGGCGGCCTCACCGCCGTCGGGCAGCAACTTGCGCAACTGCCGGTAGACCCGCGGCTCGGCCGCATGATCGTCGAATCAGGCAGGCGCGGCTGTGTCCGGGAAGTCATGATCCTGGCCGCGGCGCTGACCATCCAGGACCCGCGCGAACGTCCGACAGACAAGCAGCAGCTCGCTGCGGAAAAGCACGCCCGCTTCCGGGATGAAAACTCCGACTTCACCGGCTTCCTGAACCTGTGGAACTACCTGCAGGAGAAACAACAGGAACTGTCCTCCACCCAGTTCCGGCGGCTGTGCCGAAACGAATTCATCAACTACCTGCGCGTGCGGGAGTGGCAGGACCTTTTTGCCCAGCTCCGCCAGCTCGCCAGGCCCCTGGGCATCAGCCTGGACAACAAACGCCTTGCCGACCCGGTGGGCAACCACGACGGCATCCACATCAGCCTGCTCTCCGGACTGCTCAGCCACATCGGCATCCTGGACGAGCGTAAGCGGGAGTACGCCGGTGCCCGGGGGAGCCGGTTTGCCATCTTCCCGGGCTCAGCGCTGTTCAAGAAATCCCCCACGTTTGTGATGGCGGCCGAACTGGTGGAGACAAGCCGCCTGTGGGCACGCGTGGCTGCGAAGTTTGATCCCGTGTGGGCAGAACAGGTGGCTCCGGATCTCGTTAAGCGCAGCTACAGCGAGCCCCACTGGTCCACGAAAATGGGAGCGGTGATGGCGTATGAGAAGGTCACGCTGTACGGCGTGCCGATCATCCCCCAGCGCAGGGTCAATTACAGCCGGGTGGACCCTGTCCTGGCCCGCGAGCTCTTCATCCGCCACGCCCTCGTGGAAGGCGACTGGAAGACGCACCACAAATTCTTCCACCGCAACCGCGCCCTCCTGCTGGAGGTGGAGGAACTCGAAGCCAGGATGCGCCGCCGCGGCCTCCTGGTGGATGACGAGACGCTCTTTGAGTTCTACGACGCGCGGATAGGCCCCGACGTCCTGTCTGAACGTCATTTCGACAAATGGTGGAAGGAGGCCCGCCAGAAGAATCCGGACCTCCTGGATTACGACAAGTCGCTCCTGCTCGGTGAAGACGCCGACGAACTGGACGATTCGGCGTACCCGAAGATCTGGCTGCACAAGGGTTTCGAGCTGCCGCTCAGCTACGAGTTCCACCCGGTGGCTCCAGGCTCGCCGCCCAATCCGTCCGACGGCGTCACGGCGGAAGTTCCGGTGCTGTTCCTTAACCAGCTCGATGATGCAGCTTTCCGCTGGCTGATCCCCGGGCAGCGCGTGGAACTGGTGACTGCCCTGATTAAGTCGCTGCCCAAGCAGATCCGGAAGAATTTCGTACCCGCACCGGATGTGGCCAGGCAGGCAGTGGCTGCCCTCGACGCTGATTTTGACCCTGCAACGGACGAGCTCGAAGCGTCGCTGGAACTTGCCCTGCGCCGGATCCGGGGCCACGTTATCCCGCCCGGATCGTGGAATTGGGAAGCTGTGCCGCCACACCTCCGCGTCAGCTTCAAGGTTGTGGACAGCAAGGGAAAGGTCCTGGACGAGGGCAAGGACCTGTCAGCCCTGCAGGAGCGGCTGGCCTCGGCGACCCGTCGGGCCATCGCGGAGTCCCTGGGTGCGACTCCGGGAACAACTGCCCTGAGGGCGCAAGGAAACGGCCGGACCGGTGGAGGCCCGGCCGCAGGCGCAAGCCAGGGAGCGGCGGCTGACAGCCCGGCCGGACATTCCCTCACTGCCGGATTCAGGGAACAAAGCGGGCTGACCGCCTGGAGCTTCGGAACCGTGCAGCGGCAGGTAAGCAACACTGTCAGGGGGCACACCGTTACCGGTTACCCCGCCTTGGTTGACGAGGGCACATCGGTGGCGCTCCGCGTTTTCCAGACACCGTCAGAGCAGCTGGAGGCCATGCGCGGCGGGGTGATCAGGCTCCTGGCGCTCAGGGTGCCGGCGCCGGACCGGTATGTGCTGGAGCACCTCAACAACGCCGAGAAACTCACGTTCAGCCAGAACCCGCACGGCTCCGTGTCCGCGTTGATCGCAGACTGTGCCCTTGCTGCGATAGACAGATTGACGCCGGCAGAACTGCCCTGGAGCCGCGATGCTTTTGATGCCCTCTACGAGCAGGTCCGCGCCGAACTCATCGACACCGTCTTCAGTGTGACGGCTGTCGTGGAACGGATACTGTCCAGTACCAGGCGGATCGAAAAGCAGCTGAGGGGAACCACCAGCCTTGCCCTGATCAGCGCCCTCAACGATGTGAAGAGCCAGCTTGAACAGCTCGTGTATCCGGGCTTCGTCGCGAAAACCGGCTATGCGCAGCTAAGCCAACTGCCCCGCTACCTGGCCGCGATCGAAAAACGGCTGGAACGGCTCCCCGGAAATGTCCAGCGCGATGCCCTCCATATGGCCGCCGTCCAGCGGCTGGAAGACGACTACGACGACGCCGTCTCCGCCCTGCTCCCTGGACGGCGGGCGGGCTCCGAGCTCAAGCAGGTCCGCTGGATGATCGAGGAACTCAGGGTGAGCCTCTTCGCCGTCGAACTCGGCACCGCCTACTCGGTTTCCGAGAAGCGGATCCGTGCTGTCCTGAACAAGGCCCTCGCGCCTGCCTAGTTCCCCTGGCTGGTCGCTTCCGGGACGAACCAGGAGTAGCCCGCGGCCCTGAGCCCCTCGCGCAGCTTCTCCGCGTTCGCGTCCAGTACTGCCGGGTCCGGATTCTGGTCTGCCGAGGCGAAATCGAAGTCGGCCATGCTCCGGGATGGCCAGACGTGGACGTGGAAGTGGTTGATTTCGTAGCCTGCCACGATGAGCCCGGCACGCTCGGCGCCGAAGATCTCGACCTGCACGGCACCGATTCGCCGGGCCACTTCCATCACCTTCGCCAGCGTTTCTGGTGATGCGTCGGTCCAGCGGTCCACCTCTTCGGTCGGGACCACCAGGGTATGCCCGTCCGCAAGCGGACCATTTGTCAGGAACGCGCCAACGTCTGCCTCGCGCCACACAAAGCGGCCAGGGATTTCGCCGTTCAGGATCTTGGTGAACAGGGTACTCATACGTCTGCCTCCTCGGCCGGGGCCTGCAGCGTGCTGGTGTCCAGAACAAACCGGTATTTCACGTCGCCTGCCACCATACGGTCGTAGGCCTCATTCAGCTGGTCTGCGCGTACCAGCTCGATGTCTGCCACCACCCCGTGCTCAGCGCAGAAATCCAACATTTCCTGCGTCTCGGCGATCCCGCCGATCAGCGATCCGGCATAGGCAATCCGACGGCGGATCAGCGCCCCTGGATTGACCGGCGGCATCGCCTCGGATGGCAGACCCAGCTGGAACAGGGCACCGTCCACGCGAAGGGTGCGGAAGAGCGGATTCAGGTCGTGCGGGGCGGCAACGGTGTCAATGATGACGTCGACGGTGCGGTCTGCGGCAGCCATGGCCTCCTCGTCGCGCGAGAGGATCACCTCGTCGGCACCCAGCGCCAACGCCGCGGGGACTTTGGATTCGGACGTGGTGAAGACCACCACCCGGGCGCCCACGGCCTTGGCCAGCTTTACGGCCATGTGCCCGAGTCCGCCGAGCCCGACCACGCCCACGACGTCGCCTTCCTCCACGTCAAAGTGCCGGAGCGGAGAGAAGGTGGTGACGCCCGCGCAGAGCAGCGGGGCCACGGCGGCGGGGTCCAGGTTCGCGGGAACATGAAGCACGTAGCGGCGGTCAACGACTACCGACGACGAATAGCCGCCTTGGGTGATGGAACCTCCGTTGCGTGCGTCCTTGGCCCCATAAGTCCCGGTCATGCCGTTTTCGCAGTACTGTTCAAGTCCGTCCAGGCAGCTCTCGCATTCCCGGCAGGAATCCACCATGCACCCGACTCCCACCAGATCCCCTGGCGCGAAGTCCTCCACGGCGGAACCGACACGGCTGACTGTCCCCACGATTTCGTGGCCGGGCACCAGGGGGTAGGCCTGAGTGCCCCACTCACCGCGCGTGGCGTGGACGTCGGAGTGGCACAGGCCGCAGAATTCGATGGCGATCTCGACGTCGTCCTCCTTCGGCGCGCGCCGTGCCACCGTCAGCGGCACCAGTCCGCTGTCACTGGACACCGCGCCATAGGCTGCAGCCAGTCTGCCGGTACCGGCAGACTGAGCGGAGCCACCGCGGGCACCTGCGAGGTCATCGGCGTCGGCGGGCAACACTGGGCGGGCAAGGGGCGGCGGTATGGGGCGTCCGGGAGTCATACAGCGACGCTACCCCCGCGGGCCGCGGTATTGCCACTCGAAGGGTCCGCCCGCAGGCCCGTACGCAACAGGCGGGTCCGCTCAGTCTGCCGGGGCGGGACCGGCAGGCTACGGGGCTTCCCCGCCGTCGGGCTTGCTGCCTGTCACCACCGGCAACGCCGGGTTGTTGGACCATTCGGAGAAGGACCCCGGATAGAGCGCTGCCCGGAAACCGGCGATTTCGAGCGCGGCAACCTCGTGGGCGGCCGTCACACCGGAGCCGCAGTACACCGCCACCGGGACGTCGCCGCTGATTCCGAGCGCTTGGAACCGGCGCCGGAGTTCGGCTGCGGGCAGGAAGCGCCCGGCCCGGTCCAGGTTTTCCGACGTCGGGGCGCTAAGGGCGCCGGGGATGTGGCCGGCCCTCGGATCAACGGGTTCAATCTCGCCCCGGTACCTTTCGCCGGCGCGGGCGTCCAGGAGGATGCCTGAGCCCGCCCAAGCCAGGGCTGTGGCCGCGTCTACGGCCGGCATCCTGCCGGCACCCAGGGTGACATTGCCGGGGGCTGTATCCGCGGGTCCTTCGTCCAGCGGCAGTCCGGCAGCGCGCCAGGCGGCCACGCCGCCGTCGAGCAGGTAAACGTCCTGGAAGCCGGAGTTGCGCAGCATCCACCAGAGCCGGGCGGCTGCCAGATTACCGCTGTTGTCATATGCGACAACCACGTCACCGTCGTTGATGCCCCAGCGTCTGGCCGCATCCTGGAATTCCAGCGTGGGCGGGAGCGGGTGCCGTCCGCGCACGGCCGACGCGGGTGCGGCCAGCTCCGTGGCGAGATCAACAAAGACCGCGCCGGGGAGGTGGCCCTCCAGGTAGTGTTCCCGGCTGTGCGGATCGCCGAGAGCCCAGCGGACGTCCAGCAGTACGGTGCGCTGGCCGCCGGAACGGCGTGCCTCCAGTGCGGCGACATCCATGAGCGGACCCATGATTCTCCTTGGGCGTATCGGGGACGGACCTGTCCACTCTAGCCCCGGTCCGGGGACGTCCGCCGGTAGGCTGGTGCGGTGACGATCCCCCGCAGCATGGACCGGACCTGGGCAGAGCAGGCCGTCCGCAAGATCACCGCAGAAAACAACCGTTCGGCGGACACCCATCTCTATGCTGTTCCGCTGCCCGGGCACTGGGGTGTACAGCTGTACCTGAAGGACGAATCAACGCACCGCTCCGGGAGCCTTAAACACCGGCTGGCCCGATCGCTCTTCCTCTTCGGGCTGGTCAACGGCTGGATCCGGGAAAGCACCACAATCGTGGAAGCTTCCAGCGGCAGCACGGCGGTCTCCGAGGCCTACTTCGCCCAGCTGCTCGGACTGCCTTTTGTTGCCGTCATGGCCCGCACCACGAGCCCGGAGAAAATCGCCCTGATCGAACAGTTCGGTGGTTCCTGCCTGCTCGTTGACCATGCCTCGGAGATCTATGCCGTGGCCGAAGACGTTGCGGCCACCAGCAAGGGCCACTACATGGACCAGTTCACTTATGCTGAGCGGGCAACCGACTGGCGGGGAAACAACAACATCGCCGAGTCCATCTTCCAGCAGCTGGCATTGGAGGAGCATCCCGTGCCCCGCTGGATTGTCGTGGGCGCCGGAACCGGCGGAACCAGCGCGACGATCGGCCGCTACCTCCGCTACAACTGCCACGACACGCGCCTGGCCGTGGTGGATCCGGAAAACTCCGCGTTCTATCCCGGATGGCGCGACGGCACGCCCGGATTCAGCACAGGGATGCCCTCACGGATCGAAGGCATCGGGCGGCCGAGGATGGAGCCCAGTTTCATCCCCTCGGTCATTGACCACATGGTCCAGGTCCCCGACGCCGCGTCCGTGGCCGCCATGCGGCACCTGCGCACGCTGGCGGACCTGCACGCCGGACCGTCCACCGGAACCAACCTGTGGGGCGTCTGGCAGCTTGTGGCCGAAATGATCGCCGAAGGGCGGCGCGGCAGCATTGTGTCGCTGATGTGCGACGGCGGTGAGCGCTATGCGGGGAACTATTACAACCCTGCCTGGCTGGCCAGCCAGGGACTGGACCCGGAGCCGCACGAGGCAGCGATCAGAAGGTTCTTCGACACCGGACTCTGGAGCGCGTAACCCCGCTAAACCTCCACCGTCTCGCCGGCGGACAGGTGCGTGAACTCGGTGCCGTACTTGGCACCCAGGCGGGTCACATGCGCTTCAACCATCTTCAGGCCCATCTCGTTCAGGAGCCCGTCATGGAGCTGGAAGGCCCTCGGAGCACGGACGCCGATCACAAAATCGACCACCTCGCTGGCCTTGTTCCACGGCGCGTGGATCGGGACCAGCAGCGTGCGGACGCTGATGCCGTCCGGGATGATGAACGAGTCCCCCGGGTGATAGACGTTCCCGTCCACCAGGTAGCCGATATTCGGGACCACGGGAATCTGCGGATGGATAAGGGCGTGCTGCCCGCCGAAGCTGCGGACACTGAACCCGGCAGCCTGAAAAGAAGTGCCGGGCTCAACGGTGTTGATCCTGGCTGCCGCTCCCGGTGCTTCCGCACGCAGGTTTGCCGCCACCCCGGCCGGTGCGAAGACCGTCAGCCCGTCCATCCTGCGCAGGGCGTTCACCACGGCAGGGACGTCTATATGGTCGCCGTGCTCATGCGTGATGAGAACGGCTTGTGCGCCGTGCAGTGCTTCGTTCGTCTCGGAGAATGTTCCAGGGTCCAATACCAGCACCCGGCCGTCCTGTTCGAGCCGGACACAGGCGTGCGTGTATTTTGTCAGCTTCATGGCGCCAGCCTAGGGCCGGGCCGGAGCACTGTCCACGAGGCCGTGCCCACAAAGGGGGTGCCCACGGGACTCCCGCCTGTGCGGCCACTGCCCGCGCGGGGCCCGGCTGGTAATCTGGATGTTTGCCACCATCCTCAGGGAAGCGAGTCCACCACATGCCGTTCGGCACCAAGGCTGACGAAACGACGTCCACTCCTGCGCCCGGGACAGCGACAGGCGGCGGCAAGGAACAGCGAGTCACGAAGCAGCGACTGGCCGTCAGCGCAGCGCTGGACGAGCTGGACGATTTTGTCAGCACACAGGAGCTCTACCGCATCCTCCAGAACCAGGGCGTCTCGGTATCGCTCGCAACGGCATACCGGATCCTGCAGTCCCTCGCGGACGACGGCCTGGTGGATGTCCTGCGCAACAGTGAGGGAGAGGCCGTGTACCGCCGCTGTGCGGTGACGGGCCACCACCACCATCTCCTGTGCAGGAACTGTGGCAAGGCGGTAGAGGTTGAGGCGCCGGCGGTGGAAACCTGGGCAGCCCGGACAGCCGCGGAACACGGGTATACCGAGGTGGCCCACACCGTGGAGATCTTCGGGCTGTGCCCGGACTGCACGGCCCGAAAGGCGGCCGGCAAGCTCTGACCAGCCGCAGAGCTGCCCTGACCATCGGGCTGCTTCGCGTCGCCATCTCCGGCCGGTTCCGGCCGGTGCCCATCAGCGGGTATAGACGACGCGCCCGTTGATCCCCTTTTTTTCGCGCACCGTTCCTATGACGCGGCAGACCACATAGATCAGGAATGACAGTGTGGTGACGTAGGGGCTGATGGGGATGCGGCCGCCCAGGGCCAGGAGGATTCCGCCCACGGTGGCCGTCATGGCGAATGCGACGCTCAGCACCACTACCGCCACCGGGGAGGAGGTCACCCGCAGGGCCGCGGCCGCCGGCGTAATGAGCAGTGCCAGCACCAGGAGGGCTCCCACCACCTGGATGGACAGCGCCACGCTCACTCCCAGCAGCACCATGAAGACCAGGGCGAGCGCCCTGACGGGTACGCCACGGGCCTCGGCCATCTCCGGATCAACGCTGGCAAAGTTCAGCGGCCTCCAGATGGCCACCAAGGCCGCCATCACCACCACGGCTGTCCCGGCGAGGACCTGCAGCTGGACGGTGTCCACGGAGACGATCTGTCCCGTGAGGAGGCCAAACTTGTTGGCGGCCCGGCCCTGGTAGAGCGACAGGCAAAGGATGCCCAGGCCCAGGCCGAACGGCATGATCACCCCGATGATCGAGTTCTTGTCCCGGGCCCTAACTCCCATCAGTCCCAGCAGCAGCGCCGCCGCCACGGAACCGACGAGAGAGCCGAAAACGATGTCGGCGCCGATCAGCAGGGCGAAGGCGGCCCCGGCGAATGACAGTTCCGAGATGCCGTGGACGGCAAAGGCGAGGTCCCGCTTCATGACGAACGTGCCCACCAGTCCGCCCAGCAGTCCCAGGACTGCCCCGGCCCAGATGGAGTTCCGTACAAGTACCAGGAGTTCGCCGTAGTGCTCGAAGCTGAAGATCGATCCGATGATGCTGTCCGCATCCATCAGGCCACCTCCCCCGCCAGTGCGTGGGCGTCGGGATGGTGGTGCGTGGTTGCGTCGGGGAGCCCGACGACGACGATGCGCCCGTTCGCGTGGATTACCTCGACATGGCTGCCGTAGAGCTCGGAAAGGACCTCGGTAGTCATGACTTCCTCAGGCGTGCCCACCCTGAACCTGCCTCCGGCGAGGTACAGCACCCTGTCCACGTAGTCGATGATGGGGTTGATCTCATGCGTGACAAAAACCACGGCACTGTTCTGCTCGCGGCACTGCCTGTTGATCAGCGCACTGACAGCCTGCTGATGGTGCATGTCCAGGGACAGGAGGGGCTCGTCACACAGGAGAACCTTCGGGTCAGTGGCCAGGGCCTGTGCGACCCGGAGCCGCTGCTGCTCGCCGCCGGAGAGCAGACCCACCGGAACCTTGGCGTAGTCACTGGCTCCGACCAGTTCCAGGAGTTCGTCGATCCTGCGGTTTGCCTTGGCAACCCCCAGGCGCAGTCCCCACCTGTGGCCGTCCACGCCCAGCCCCACCAGGTCCCGGGCGCGCATGGGCGTATCCGGGGCAAAGGACTTTTGCTGCGGGATGTAGCCGATGAGCCTGCTCCCCCGCTCCACCGGGCGGTCTCCCAGGGTTGCCCGGCCGGCCTGCAGGTCCTGGAGGCCGAGCAGGACCTTCAGGAAACTGGTCTTACCGCTCCCGTTTGGGCCAAGGACGGCGAAGAATTCGCCGGGCCGGATATCCAAGTCCAGATCCTCCCAGAGCGCCCGCTTGCCGAACTGCAGGGACGCTCCGCGGAGGCTCACCACGGGTTTCAACTGTTTTTCTCCAAAGCTTTGCTGATGTTCTCCACATTGTCTGTCATCCACTGCAGGTACGTCTTGCCCTCCGGCAGTGTTTCGCTGAAGCCGACCACCGGAACGCCGGCAGCTTCGGCGGCCTTCTTGAGCGCTTCCGTCTGCGGCCCCTCCGTCTGTGTGTTGTAGGCGAGCAAGCGGATGTCCTTGGATCCGGCCAGATCGGTCGCGGCTTTCAGGACGGCAGGCGGGACGTCGGTGCCTTCCTCAACCGCAGCACTGTACTCTTCGGGAGTCTTGTTCTCGAGTCCGGCCGCCTCCAGCAGGTAGAGCGGCACGGGTTCGGTGACGGCCACAGGCGATCCGGCCCAGCTGGCCTTCAGCGCCGTGAGCTTGGCGGCCAGCCCGTCCAGCCCGGCCTTGAAGGTTGCAGCATTGGCGCTGAACGCAGGCGCGGACGCCGGCTCCACTTCTCCGAATCTGGCCGCCAGTGCATCCGCCATCCGGCGCATCGCGTCCATGCTGTACCAGACGTGTTCGTTTACCCCACCGGGGCCGTGCCCGTCCGCGGACGAAGTGGCAGTTGCCGTGGATCCGGAGTCCGCCGCGGCAGCCAGTCCGGATACGTCCACGGCATTGACGATATTGCTGTGCGGAATGTTGCTGTCATCGGCCATTTTGAGGATGAAGTCGTCGTAGCCGCCGCCGTTCTCGATGACCACTTGTGCTTTGGAAACCATCAAACGGTCCTGCGCTGTGGCCTCGTAGGAATGAGGGTCCTGGCCGGATTTGCTGATAATTGCCGCAACGTTGACCTTATCCCCGCCAACGGCTCGGGCAATTTCGCCGTAGACGTTCGTGGAGGCCACGACGTCGATCTTCCCGTCTGAGGACGACGAAGCGGACGCACTGTTCGGAACGTTTGCAGCAGGACCGCATGCGGTCAGGAGCAGGCTCAGGCCGGCCACGACGGCCAGGGATGTACGAACGGCGGCGGGACGGCGCACGGAAACCTCAACTTAGTTCAGGGAATGGACTTCTCACTTCCCCAAAGTCTAGCCCTAAATGGGAATGATTCCTATTTAGAAAACGCTCACGCGTCGTTTGATTGCCCGAGCCTCCTGATGCCCGTGGCCTGGGTGGCGTCCCGAATCTCTCCGACAAGCAGCTCGATCACGTCTTCCAGAAACAGGACGCCATGGGTCTGGCCATCCGGGCCGATGACCCGGGCGAGGTGGGAGCCGGTGCGCTGCATGACCGACATCGCCATTTCGATCTCGTCGTCCAGTGCGAGGTTGGCCAGGGAGCGGATCCTGCTCTCGGCAATGGGGTGCTGATAGTCAGCCTCGGGAATGGACAGTACGTCCTTGACATGCAGGTAGCCCGAGAGCAGGCCGTCGTCGTCCAGCATGGGAAACCTGGAGAACCCCGTTCTGCTGACGGCTTTCTCGAACTCAACCGGCGTGGTGGCCGCTTTGAGCATGACCAGTTTGTCCAGCGGCACCATGATGTGGGATGCCGTGTGCTCGGAGAATTCCAACGCGCCGGTGATCAGCCCGGCGTCGTCGTCCACGAGCCCGTGGCGGGTGGACTCCTGCACGATCGATTGGACCTCTTCAAGCGTGAAGGACGAATTCACTTCGTCCTTGGGCTCAATGCGCAGGAGCTTCAGGATGTGGTTCGCAGACCAGTTCAGCGCCACGATCGCCGGCTTGACCAGTCTGGCCACAAACGTCAGAGGAGGCGCCAGGAACAGCGCGGCCTTGTCCGCCACCGATACTGAAATGTTCTTGGGCACCATCTCGCCGAAGGTCACATGCAGGAAAGTCACGGCCATCAGGGCGATTCCGAAGGCCACGACGTCGGCGATCTCGGCAGTCACGCCGACAGCCCCCAGGGGGGCGGCCATCAGGTGATGGATGGCCGGTTCGGCGACCTGCAGGATAAGCAGCGAGCAGACCGTGATGCCCAGCTGGGAGCATGCCAGCATCAGGGACACGTTTTCCATGGCGCGCAGGGTGGTCTGGGCCCTCAAGGATCCGGCGTCGGCCAGTGGTTCGATCTGGCTGCGCCTGGCCGACATCACGGCGAATTCGGCCGCAACAAAGAACGCGTTGCCCAGCAGGAGAACAATCAGCCAGAGAATTCCTGCCCAGTCACTCATCGTGCGGTCCCCTCATCAGGAGCATGGCCGGCATGGGGTGCGGCCGGCCGGAAACAGATCCTGTCGATCCTTCGTCCGTCCATCCGGGTGACGCTCAGCGTCCCGCCGCCCACGGCCACCGCGTCTCCCACGGAGGCAATGCGTCCCAGTTCGCTCATGACGTAGCCGCCCACCGTCTCGTAGGCAGCCTCATCGGGCACCGAGAGGCCAGGAATCTGTTCGGACAGCTCATCGGGCCGCAGCAGGCCAGGGAAGTACCAGTCCCCGGATGCACTCTGGAGGAGGCCAGGCCTGACTTTGTCATGTTCGTCGGCCACTTCACCGACGATTTCCTCCACGAGGTCTTCAAGGGTCGCAATTCCGGCCGTTCCGCCGTACTCATCCTGCACCACGGCGAGCTGCAGGTTTCCCTCGCGGAGTTCGGCCAGCAGGGCGTCAAGGTGGATGGTCTCAGGCACCCTGAGGACGTCGGTCATGATCGCCCCTGCCTCCAGGTTCGCCCGCCGGTCCCAGGGCACCGCCACTGCCTTCTTGACGTGGACAAGCCCCCGGATATCGTCCGAGGACTCCCCGATGACGGGGAAACGCGAGTAGCCGGTGCGCCGGGCGGCGTCCAGGATGTCCGAGACGGGCTGGTCGGCGTCGATCGTTTCCACACGGATCCGCGGCGTCATGACGTCCGCCGCGGTCCGGGCGGAGAAATTCAGGGTGCGGGCCACAAAGTTGGCGGTCCCGGCGTCGAGGGTTCCCATGGCGGCGGAGCGCCGTACCAGGGACGCAAGTTCAGCCGGGGTCCTGGCGCCGGAAATCTCTTCCTTGGCTTCGAGGCCGAACACGTTCAGCACCTTGTTGGAGAAGCCGTTGAGCACCACGATGGCAGGCCTGACAATGGCGGTAAAGACCAGCTGCGGCCTGGCCAGCACCTTACCGACCGGGAAGGACAGGGCGATTGCCATGTTTTTGGGCACCAGTTCACCGAGCAGCATGGACAGGAGGGTCGCCAGCGCCATGGCGATGACCAGCGAGATGGAGACGGCTGCCACTTCGGGAATTCCGACGGCGCCCAGCGGGCCCTCCAGCAGCTTGCCCACGGACGGTTCCATCACGTAACCGGTCAGCAGCGTGGTCAGGGTAATGCCCAACTGGCAGCTGGACAGCTGGGTGGAAAGGGACTTCAGGCACTTGAGCAGCGGAACCGCGGCGGCGTCACCGTTCTCGATAGCACGCTGGACTGTGGCCTGGTCCAAGGCAATGAGGGAAAATTCGACGGCGACGAAAAACCCCGTGCCGGCGATCAGCAGGAATCCTGCCGCGAGGAGCAACCATTCCATTCAGCATCCCGCCGCAAGGGTGAAGGGCACACTGCTGTGCGCGACGTTGCAGTGGAGAAGATACGGGCGGGAACTGCCCGGCGGAGGTTGGTCAGCCGTAGCCGACGCAATTTCCCCTGAAGCTCCGTGAAGGTGGATCACCGGAGAATGATGGGCGCGTGTTCGGGGTTTGCCGGCTCTGCGGGTGGACTGCGCGGCGCTGGTTTTCGTGCTCCGCTGACAGCCCCCAGGCCGGCACCTAGATTTACTGTCCATAAGAAGTTCAGTCTACAGGAGCGGATCCGGGCACCCGTCGGCTCACCGTGCCGGGTCGCACTGGCCCATCCTTCGCGGGCACGGGACGGGCGTCGGGACGCCATATTCGGCATTGTCCGCGTCACTTCATGATTTGGGTCACCCTTATTGGCAGTTAACACAGGATGCTCATTAGACTGGCAAAGGTCTGGGTTCAGAGGACGCAGAGACTGGTCCGAATGTTGTGCTGCGGCACCGAGGCGGCCAGAGAGAAATCAACTCATGGAAGAGGCGTATTTCAAGTGCCAGAGCAGCCTAGCCACCGTCTACCAGAGGAATTTGGCGGAAACGAGTGGCTCGTTGACGAACTGTACGAGCAGTATCAGCAGGACAAGAACGCCGTGGATGCCAAGTGGTGGCCCCTGTTCGAATCCTTCGACTCGGGCAGCGGTTCTTCTTCCAACGGGAACACGGCTCTCGCCGTAGCCCACCCCGCAACCCGTGAAATGCCGGCTGTAGCACCAACCCAAGCGCCGGCAGCAGCTGCACCCGCACCTGCAAAACCGGCACCGTCGCCGGCAGCGCAGCCCGCGACTCCTGCCGCCCCCGCGCCGTCGGCTTCCGCCGCCCAGGCACCTGCACCTGCACCTGTCAAGAAGGCTCCCGCAACTGTTGCCCGCGATGGCGCGAAGAAGACAGAGCCCGGAACCGGATCACAGCCGATCCCTGCCCAGCTCCCCAAGAACGTCAAGGCTCCGACGGCACCTGAAGAGGACGTCGTCTCAGTGCTGCGCGGCCCGGCCAAGGCCATCGCGACGAACATGATTACGAGCCTCGAGGTCCCCACTGCCACCAGCGTGCGGGCCATCCCGGCGAAGCTGCTGATCGACAACCGTGTGGTCATCAACTCCAACCTGGCCCGTGCACGCGGCGGCAAGGTTTCCTTCACCCACCTGATCGGCTACGCCGTCATCCGGGCTCTGTCCCAGTTCCCGTCGATGAATGTCTACTACGACGAAGTGGACGGCAAGCCGGTCGCGGTCCAGCCCGCACATGTGAACTTCGGCATCGCGATCGACATGCCCAAGCCCGACGGCACCCGCCTGCTCATGGTGCCCAACATCAAGAAGGCGGAGACCCTCAACTTCTCCGAGTTCTGGCACACCTACGAGGACCTCATCAAGCGTGCCCGCAACGGCAAGCTGACCGCGGATGACCACTCCGGAACCACGGTCTCCCTGACCAACCCTGGCGGTATCGGGACGGTGCATTCAGTACCCCGTCTGTCCAAGGGACAGGCTGCCATCATCGGCGTCGGCGCGCTCGACTACCCGGCCGAATTCCAGGGTGCCAGCGAGAAGATCATCGCGCAGAACGCCATCAGCAAGGTCCTGACCCTGACGTCGACGTATGACCACCGCGTCATCCAGGGTGCCGGCAGCGGCGAATTCCTGAAGCTGGTGCATCAGCTGCTGCTCGGCGCGCAGAACTTCTACGATGAGATCTTCGAGTCCCTGCGCATCCCGTACGAGCCTGTGCGGTGGAGCCCGGACCTCCAGGTAGACCCCGCTGACCAGATCAACAAAGTTGCCCGGATCCAGCAGCTGATCCACTCCTACCGGGTCCGCGGACACCTCATGGCGGACACTGACCCCCTGGAGTACGTCCAGCGCAAGCACCCCGATCTCGACGTCCTGACGTACGGGCTCACCCTGTGGGACCTTGACCGTGAATGGCCCACCGGCGGCTTTGGCGGCAAGCCGATGCTGAAGTTCCGCGACATCCTTGGCGTCCTTCGTGATGCCTACTGCCGCACCACCGGCATTGAGTACATGCACATCCAGGAACCGGAAGAACGCAAGTGGTTCCAGGACCAGCTGGAACACGCCTACTCGAAGCCAAGCCGTGAAGAGCAGCTGCGCATTGTGTCCAAGCTCAATGCGGCCGAAGCGTTTGAAACCTTCCTGCAGACCAAGTTCGTTGGGCAGAAGCGCTTCTCGCTGGAGGGCGGCGAATCCCTGATCCCCCTCCTGGACGCGATCATCTCAGACGCAGCGGACGACGGCCTGGACGAAGTGGCCATCGGCATGGCCCACCGCGGTCGGCTGAACGTCCTGACGAACATCGCCGGCAAGACCTACGCCCAGGTCTTCCGTGAATTCGAAGGCACCCAGGATCCGCGCTCCGTTCAGGGATCCGGTGACGTCAAATACCACCTGGGCACCGAAGGCACCTTCACCTCCGACAACGGCAAGGAGACCAAGGTCTACCTCGCTGCGAACCCGTCCCACCTCGAGGCCGTGGACTCAGTGCTGGAAGGCATCGTCCGTGCCAAGCAGGACCGCCTGGACCAGGGTGTGGCCTTCCCGGTCCTGCCCATCATGGTCCACGGCGACGCCGCCTTCGCCGGCCAGGGCGTGGTTGCCGAGACGCTTAACCTCTCGCAGCTCCGCGGCTACCGCACCGGAGGCACCATCCATGTGGTGGTCAACAACCAGGTGGGCTTCACCACCGCGCCCTCCTCATCCCGCTCGTCCACGTACTCCACGGACGTCGCGAAGATGATCCAGGCTCCGGTGTTCCACGTGAACGGTGACGATCCGGAGGCAGTTGTCCGCATCGGCCAGCTCGCCTACGAGTTCCGCCAGCGTTTCCACAAGGACGTTGTGATCGACATGGTGTGCTACCGCCGCCGCGGCCACAACGAGGGCGACGACCCCTCGATGACCCAGCCGCTCATGTACAACCTGATCGAAGCCAAGCGCTCCGTCCGCAAGCTGTACACCGAGTCGCTGATCGGCCGTGGGGACATCACCGAGGAAGAAGCCGAGCAACTGCTTCGCGACTACCAGGAACGGCTGGAACGGGTCTTCGCCGAAACCCACGCAGCCCAGACCTCCCCGATCCCGATCGTTACGGCGGACTCTGCCGCGGTATCGGACATCGAGCGCCCCATCGCCCAGCAGGCAGATTTCGGCACCAACGCACCGGCATCCACGGCCATCTCCCCTGAGACCCTGGCCCGCATCGGCAAGGCGCACCTGGAAGTTCCCGAGGGCTTCACCGTCCACGCCAAGCTCAGGCAGCTTCTTGAAAAGCGTGAGCAGATGTCCCGTGAAGGGGGCATCGACTGGGGTTTCGGCGAGATCGCCGCATTCGGCTCGCTCATCATGGAGGGCGTCCCGGTCCGCCTGGCCGGCCAGGATTCACGGCGCGGAACGTTTGTTCAGCGCCACGCCGTGTTCCACGACCGCGCCAACGGCGACGAGTGGCTGCCCCTGGGCAACCTCTCGGACAACCAGGCCAAGCTGTGGATCTATGACTCCCTGCTCTCGGAATATGCCGCCATGGGCTTTGAGTACGGCTACTCCGTGGAGCGGCCGGACGCACTGGTGCTGTGGGAAGCGCAGTTCGGCGACTTCGTCAACGGCGCGCAGACGATTATTGACGAGTTCATCTCCTCGGCCGAGCAGAAGTGGGGCCAGCGTTCCTCACTGGTCCTGATGCTGCCGCACGGCTACGAAGGCCAGGGCCCGGATCATTCCTCTGCGCGGATCGAGCGTTTCCTGCAGATGTGTGCGGAAGAGAACATGGTCGTCGCCAACCCCACCACGGCAGCCTCGCACTTCCACCTGCTGCGCCGCCAGGCGTACAGCCGCCCCCGGAAACCGCTGATCATCTTCACCCCGAAGCAGCTGCTCCGCCTCAAAGCCGCAGCGTCGCCTGTCGAAGACTTCACCACAGGCAGCTTCCGTCCCGTCATCGGCGACCATGAGCAGCTGGCGGCGGACGCCGTCGAACGCGTGCTCCTGGTGTCCGGCCGTCTGTACTACGATCTTCTGTCCACCCGGCAGAAGACCGATGACAAGACCACGGCGATTGTCCGCGTGGAGCAGCTTTACCCGCTGCCGCATGCCGACATCGCTGCCGAACTGGCCAAGTACCCGAACGCCGAGGTTATCTGGGCGCAGGACGAGCCCGCCAACCAGGGACCCTGGCCGTTCATGGGCCTCAACCTTCCGGAGGCGCTTGGCCGCGCCGTCCGCCTGGTCTCACGGCCTGCGTCCGCTTCAACGGCGGCCGGTTCCATGAAACGCCACGCAGCCGAGCAGGATGCGCTCCTCAAGCAGGCATTTGCACGGAAGTAGCCACGGGCCTGCCCGGCCGGACGTCGAAATACCAGACTCCGGCCGGGCAGTTCTGTTTAATGGGGTGAACGGCCATCCAAGAACAACCAGGCCCAAGGCTGATGCCCACAGGGGCAGCATCGAATGCCATCCGGCACGGACGTAAAGAGGAACTTGTGGAAGACAGGAAGCTGCGCATCGCAGCTGTTGGAGATGAACTGCTGGCCGGACTGGGCGATCCCCGTGCACTCGGCTGGCTGGGCCGTGTCTTGGCCCGTACTCCGCAGGACGGCCTGACGCTGGAAAGTTATGCCCTCCCCTGCCCCCAGGAGGGAACAGAGGGGCTTGCTGCGCGATGGCTGGAGGAAGCCGGCCGGCGGTTCAGCGACGAGCATGAAAACCGCCTCGTCATCGGACTCTCCGGGCGGGACATTGAATTCGGCCTCTCCACGGCACGCAGCCGCCTGAACCTCGCCAATATCCTGGACTCAGCTTCCCAAAACAGGATCGAAGTGTTCGTGGTGGGCCCGCCGCCCACACTGGATCCTGCCCAGAACAGGCGCCTCGGGGACCTCAACACGGCGTTCGCGGATGTCACCACACGGCGCAAGCACCTCTACGTGGATACCTTCTCCCCCCTCCTGAACCATGAGCAATGGCGCCAGGACCTGGCCGCCAACACCGGGATCCCGGGGCAGTCCGGCTATGGCCTGATGGCCTGGCTGGTCCTCCACCGAGGCTGGTTCCAGTGGCTCGGAATGGACGCCCCCGCTTAAGGGTTTACGGGCCACTTTCGCGATATATCTTGACTGGGCCGGCATTGTCCCTATATCTTTGGATACACGATATATCGCGAATTGGAGGATCCATGACCGAGCGCAGCTGGACCGTTACTGGTCCGCAAACCATCGACATTGACGGTGTCAGGTCCCTGAAACTAGGCATCGTCCGCGGAAGATTCGATGTCGTGACCCACTCGGAAGCCGTTGCGCGAGTGGAGATCTCCGAAGTCCAAGGTGACCCTGTGTCAGTCACTGTCGTTGACGGCAGGCTTGAGGTCCGCCATCAGCTCCACGGCCCGCAGGGCTGGTTCAAGAGCCTCATGGAGACGGTCAATCACGGCAGCCACAACTCCGCCGTGATCAGCATCGCGCTCCCGGCGGGCGTAGAGGTGGAAGCCGGAACGGTTAGCGGTGACGGCCTCGTGTCGGGGATCAGCGGGCACACGCGCCTCAACACGGTCTCGGGATCCGTCATGGCTGACGGCACCGCCGGCGAACTCCACGTCAAAACCATCAGCGGTGAAGTGATTGCGCGCAACCACGACGGCGTCCTCACCGCCAAGAGCGTCTCCGGCGAGGTCACTGCGTCCGGACGGTTCAGCAACATCCGCGCCAACACTGTCAGCGGAGACATGAGTTTCGACCTGTTGGGGTTCACCCGTGATTTCGGCGCCAACTCTGTCTCGGGAGACCTCACCATCCGCCTCCCCCACGACGTCGGCGTGGACATCGTGGCAAAGTCGGCCGGCGGAGCCGTGGTCATCGACAACCAGCGGTATTCCCAGCCCGGAGGCAGGGTGGAAACCATCGCCGGACCGGACGGCAAGCTCATGCTGGTCCGGACCAACTCGGTGTCGGGCAAGACATCGATCTTCCACAGCCAGCCTGCACGTAACCCGGAAGCCAACAACGACGAAGCCGGCAACCCGGAAGCGGGGCATTGATGCCTCCCGTGTTTGCCCACGGAGCCCTGCGGCTGTACCTCCTGGCCCTCCTGGAGTCCGGTCCGAAGCATGGTTACGAGCTCATCAAGGCGCTGAGTGAACGATTCGGCGGCACCTATTCCCCCAGTGCCGGCACCATCTACCCGCGTCTGGGGAAGCTGGAGGAGGAAGGGCTGGTGGCTACGGAAACAGCCGGCCGACGCACCAACTACCGCATCACGGCCGCCGGGCTCGCCGAACTGAACGGCCGCAGGGATGAGCTGGCCGGCGTCGAGAACGACATCTCGGCATCCGTGCGCCGCCTGGCGGATAACCTGCGGGAGGATATCCGCAGCAATATGCGGGGACTGCGGGCGGACCTCGCAGCCACGGCCGAGGCAGCGCGTTCCACGGCACGCGCGGCCAACTTCACGGCGAAGGGCGGCCGGGCGTCCCAGGAAGAGTACCGGACGCTCAAGGAGGCCGAGACGCTGCTCCAGTCATTCCGTGACGACCTCCGCGTCGAGTTGCGCCTTCAGGCAAGCAGGGAACCACTGAGCCCCGTGGCGCTCGAAACTGTCAGGACGGTACTGGACCAGGCGCGCATCTCGATCAGGAACTCGCTGCACGGTTGAGCCGCAGGTCACGGGCCGTTCCGGGTTCGCAGCCTGTCCCATCATGTGGGAGACTTGAGGGCAGCTCTTTTGAGTACCGATATTAAGGAGGCCAGCTATGAGCAAACGTGCACGTAAACGTCGTGACCGTAAGCGTGGCGGCGCGAACCACGGCAAGCGCCCCAACGCCTAAGCAAAGCTTGGAATGACGGTTTAAGCGAAGGACCCCGGAAGCCACACGGCTTCCGGGGTCCTTCGTCTTCCCGCCGATCTTACCGGTGTCCCTTTCCGGGGCCCTGGATGCTGTGCAGGCGACGAATTCTGTGCAGGTGACGAACCTGTTACGCGTCCACCGGTCGGATCGAGTGGATCCGGTCCAGGATGGCGTTTTTCAGGTTTTCCGGCGCCGCCTCGGTGCAGGAGCGCTTCACGAGGTTACGGATCACGCACTCCAGGTCGTACTGCTGCGTGCATTCAGGGCAGTCGTTGAGGTGGTTCTTGATTTCCGTGATGTCCTCACGGGTCAATGCCCCGTCAAGATACTCATAGATGCGTTGCATCCGGGCGTCGTCGCAGTCGCCCAATCCCTGGCACTCGCTCATTTCCTGTTCTCCTGTTTTGTGCTTGCGGCCGCGTCCTGGGGTTCGACGGCGGCTTTGAATCCCCGCTCGGCGGCATAGTCCGCCAGCATGTCCCGCAACATCTTCCGGCCGCGGTGGAGCCGGGACATCACGGTGCCGATGGGCGTGTTCATGATGTCCGATATTTCCTTGTAGGCGAACCCTTCGACGTCGGCGAAGTAAACCGCCAGACGGAATTCTTCCGGAATGGCCTGCAGTGCGCGCTTGACGTCCGAATCCGGGAGATGGTCCAAGGCCTCCGCCTCGGCGGACCGCAAGCCGCTCGATGTGTGCGATTCCGCCCTTGCCAGCTGCCAATCCTCAATGGTGTCCGAGTTGGACTGCAATGGTTCGCGCTGCCGCTTGCGGTAAAGGTTGATGTACGTATTGGTCAGGATCCGGTACAGCCATGCCTTGAGGTTGGTCCCCGGCTTGTACTGCTGGAATGCCGAAAAAGCTTTGGTATAGGCCTCCTGGACGAGGTCCTCGGCGTCGGCAGGATTGCGTGCCATCCGCATGGCGGCCGAGTAGAGCTGATCCACATACTGCATGGCATCACGCTCAAAACGGACGCGGCGGTCTTCGGTGGTCTCGGTGGCCACATCAACGGGCCGTTCGGCGGATTCAGGTTCCGAGGAAGCCGCCGTCGTGGAATCAGGTTCCACCGGTCCCGCCCCCAAAAGGGGTTCCGTCCCGACGCCTGACTGCGCGTCGATGCTGCTCTTGGCTTCGCTTCCGGAGGCCTCATACATGGCCTCAACGGCCGGATCCAGGGTGCTCATTGCGTTCAAGTCTACTGTCACGCCCCGGGCACGCGGGGACCCGTACTCCGGAGGATCAGATTCCAGAGTCTCCAACGCCACGGGGCCCACGGTATCTATTCCGTCCTTTACCAACCTCAAGGGCTACTCCACTCTTATTCCCGCCAGCTTATTGACGGGCCGTTCTTTGACCGGTACTCATTGACCGGCATTCGTTTGATCCGGCGCTTTTGTCCCGGCAAGCATGATTCCGGACCCGCAAGCCATAACCCTTGGCGGCAGGCAAATATTCCTCAAAAGTGCAAGACTAGAACGGATTCCGCCGCATTCGACGCGGTTCGTCCACCCAGGAGGAAATCCATGTCCTTTGTCCGCACACTCGCCCGGCCAATGCTGGCTTCCAGTTTCGTTCTCGCCGGACTGGACAAGCTCAAGAACGCTGATGATACCGCCGAGCAATTGTCGCCCCTCCTGCGCAAGGCAACCGCGTCGCTGCCCTTCCGCACCGACGACAAGACAATGGCACGGGTCATCGGCGGAACGCAGGTAGGCGCCGGGGTGCTGTTCGGCCTGGGCAAATTCAGCCGGCTCTCGGCCATGCTGCTCACAGTCATTTCTGCCCTCAACACTTTTGTGGAGTGGCGCAGCGCGGACATCAGCACCAAGGAGGGCCGCCAAACCCGCCGCAGCCAGCTCCTCAAGAACCTTTCCCTCAGCGGCGGCATCCTGCTTGCGTCGGTGGATACAGCAGGGAAGCCGGGCCTTGCCTGGCGGGCGGAGCACCTTGCTGCGGACGCCAGGAAGAGTGCTTCCCACCTCGCGGCGGACGCCCGGAAGACCTCCGGCAGGAAGCTGCACAAGGCCGACAAGGCCGTGCGGCGTGCGGTGGACCAGGCGACGGGGGCCTAAGGACGCATGACCGGATCCACCGCAGCCCCTCCCCAGGCTGAAACTGCCGGGGCGGCCCGGCACTGGCCTGCCCCGTTTGCCTCCCGGCCCGTCAACGCCACCGTCACCGTGCCGGGTTCCAAGTCGCTGACCAACAGGTTCCTTGTTCTGGCGGCATTGGCCGACGCACCGTCCCGGCTGCGGGCCCCACTGCACTCCAGGGACTCCGCACTGATGATCCAGGCACTCCGACAATTGGGAGCCACCATCACGGAAGTGCCGGGAGACGGCGCGTTCGGGCCGGATCTTGAAGTCACTCCGTTGAGCCAGCAGACGCCCTCATCCCGGACGCAGATCGACTGCGGCCTTGCCGGCACAGTCATGCGGTTCGTTCCGCCGCTCGCGGCGCTGCGGAACGGCACAAGCATCTTCGACGGTGATCCCCACGCCCGGAAGCGCCCCATGGGGACCATCATCGAGGCACTCAAGGCCCTGGGTGTTTCCGTGACCGCCGGCGACGGCGGCACCCCGGCGTCGCTGCCCTTCACAGTTGAAGGTAAGGGCGAAGTCCGCGGTGGCCACCTGGTGGTCGACGCCAGCGCCTCGTCGCAGTTCGTCTCGGCCCTGCTGTTAGTTGGTGCCAGGTTCACCGAGGGCCTTCATCTGGAGCATGTCGGCAAGCCGGTACCCAGCCTGGACCACATCAACATGACCGTGGCTGTGCTGCGGGGCGTGGGGGTTTCGGTGGACGATTCGGTGCCGAACCATTGGGTGGTGGCGCCGGGACCAATCCGCGCCTTCGATCAGCGCATCGAACAGGACCTGTCCAACGCAGGCCCGTTCCTCGCTGCGGCCCTGGCCTCCGGCGGAACGGTACGCATTCCCGGCTGGCCTGCCGGAACCACCCAGGTGGGCGATCTGTGGCGCAGCATCCTGGCCGGGATGGGTGCGGAAGTCAGCCTTGCCGACGGCGTCCTGACTGTTACCGGAGGGCCGGAAATCAAGGGCGCGGATTTCGCCGAAACCAGCGAACTGGCCCCGACTGTTGCCGCCTTGTGCGCGTTGGCCAGCGGGCCTTCGCGGCTGAGCGGCATCGCACACCTGCGCGGCCACGAGACGGACCGGCTGGCTGCGCTCGTCACCGAAATCAACCGCCTTGGCGGCGACGCTGAGGAGACCAGCGACGGCCTGGTGATCCGTCCGGCCAGGCTGCACGGCGGCGTCGTCCACAGCTATGCCGACCACCGGATGGCGACCGCAGGTGCCATCATTGGCCTGGCGGTGGAAGGCATCGAGGTAGAGGATATCGGCACCACGGCGAAGACCATGCCGGACTTCCCCCGGCTGTGGGCAGACATGCTGGCACAGGGCAACGCCTCCGAAGACGGGGCGGAAGGTACGGACGTTGGCACGCAGCACTGATTCCTGGGATGAATCCGATGTCCGGATCCGCCCCAGCAAGAAGGGCTCGCGCCCGCGCACCAAGGACCGTCCCAGCCATGACGATGCCGTAACCGGGCGCATCATCACGGTGGACCGCGGCCGTTACACAGCTGTTGTCGGCGAAGGATCCGGGGAAGAGCGCACGATCGTCGCAGCGCGGGCACGCGAACTCCGCCGTTCCCCCGTCGTGGCGGGCGACTTCGTCTCCCTGGTGGGCGACGTTTCCGGCGGCCCGGATTCCCTCGCCCGCCTTGTCCGGATCCAGGACCGCAAAACGCTCCTGCGCCGCAGTGCCGACGACACGGATCCGGTCGAACGCGCGGTGGTGGCCAACGCGGACCAGCTGGTGGTGGTCGTGGCGGCCGCCAATCCGGAGCCGCGCACCGGTTTCATCGACCGCGCCCTGGTGGCTGCTTACGACGCCGGGATCGAGCCGCTGCTGCTCGTCACCAAGGCGGACGTCAAAGACCCCTCCGAACTGCTGTCCAACTATGAGCACCTTGATTTTCCGGTGATCATCAGCCGGACGGCCGATTCCAAGGCCTCCGGCGTTGACGCCCGCTCCGACGACGGCCTTTCCGCCCGCCTGGACATCGACGCCGTTTCCCAGCTCCGCGCCCATCTGGATGGCAAGGTCACTGTGATGCTGGGGCATTCCGGCGTGGGCAAGTCCACCATGGTCAACGCTCTGACCGGGGCGGAGCGCGCTACGGGCGGCGTCAACGCGGTCACCGGACGGGGACGCCACACGTCGTCGTCGGCGCTTGCGTTGAAGCTGATTGACGCGCCGGCCGGCAGCTGGATCATCGACACTCCGGGCATCCGCTCCTTCGGCCTGGCGCACGTGGACCCGGACCGGATTCTCCGGTCCTTTCCGGACCTCGAGCCGGGCACGGATGCCTGCGAGCGCGGCTGCAAGCACACCGCCGCCGCCGTGAACTGCGGGCTCGACGCGTGGGTGTCCGGCGGTCACGCCGGCCCCACCGGAGCAGCGCGGCTGGCGTCCCTGCGCCGCCTCCTTGGCACTGATCCGCGGCTGGAAGGCCAGGAAACCAAGGAACTCGGCAGCATCAGCTAGCCGAAGGACCGTGTTTTCATCAGGTCAGCGACGTTTCCTTGGCTTCGAGGCACCGATGTCCCCTACGCCGTCGCGCTTTGACGGTAGTTTGGAACCATGATCCAACCCGCTTCGAGCTATAACGATGACCTGCGCCTGGCCCATGTGCTGGCCGACTCCGTGGATGACCAGACCATGAGCCGGTTCAAGGCGCTGGACCTCCACGTCGAGACCAAGCCGGACCTGACACCGGTCACCGACGCGGACAAGGCCGCCGAGGAAGCCATCCGCGGCCAGCTGTCCCGCTCCCGTCCGCGCGACGCCGTCCTGGGCGAGGAATTCGGCAGTTCGGGGCACGGCGCCCGGCGCTGGATCATCGATCCTATTGACGGCACCAAGAATTTTGTCCGCGGGGTTCCCGTCTGGGCCACGCTCATTGCCCTCGTGGACGAGGGCGAACCCGTGGTGGGCGTGGTCAGCGCCCCGGCGCTGGGGAAACGCTGGTGGGCGGCCAAGGGTGCAGGCGCGTACATGGGCAAATCGCTTGCCGCCGCCACCCGGTTGCGGGTGTCGGACGTGTCCAAGCTCTCGGATGCCTCCCTCTCCTACTCCAGCCTGGGCGGCTGGAAGGAACGGGGAAACCTCGGCGATTTCCTGGGCCTGACCGAGGACGTGTGGCGGACGCGGGCGTTTGGCGACTTCTGGTCCTACTGCATGGTGGCCGAAGGCTCGGTCGACATCGCCTGCGAGCCGGAGCTGAACCTCTACGACATGGCGGCCCTGGTCCCCATCGTGGTCGAAGCCGGAGGACGGTTTACCTCGCTCGAAGGTGAGGACGGCCCGTTCGGAGGCAACGCCCTTGCCACCAATTCGATCCTGCACTCGGAAGTGCTCAAGCGGCTCAACCCGGGCCTGGACGACCTTTTCTAGCCGGCAACCGAATTTTCAACGGCGGACGCCTCCAGAAGGGGGCGTCCGCCGTCGTATCTTCGTCCAAAGCGGATATTTCCGGCACGTCGTAACAAAAGCCTTAACATTTGACCGGGCTTCTTCCTCGCCCGGCCCATGTCCTACGCTCTTAACAGGTCACGAGTGCCAGCGCGAAACCCCGGTTTGCTGGCCGGCAACCCTCCATTCGCGGTGGGGTGCCCCGGGTGACGACCAGGCCGGTCCGGAACGGACCCGGCAAGCGCGGATTCCCGGCACAGGGAGTCCATCTTAGAGTGAGGTCTCTGTGACAACTGCCACCGTCTCCCCCAAAGCCGCCCCCGCAAAAACCGCAAACACTTCGACGCCGTTCAGCGAACGCAGTGCCGTAGCCGGGAGGCCCTTGTCCGCGGTCACCGGCGCCGAGATCCAGGCGCCCCTGATCCAGGGCGGCCACGTCCGGTATGCCAACCTGGACTATGGCGCCTCGGCCCCTGCCCTCTCGGTCGTGTCGGCGTACCTCAACGAGATCCTGCCGTTCTACGCCAGCGTCCACCGCGGTGCCGGCTACGCATCCCAGATCAGTACCTCCGTCTATGAGAACGCCCGCAACATCGTCCGGGACTTCGTCGGCGGCCGGGCGGACGATTCGGTCGTCTTCACCCGGAACACCACCGATGCCCTGAACCTGCTGGCGGGCTGCCTTCCCGTGACGGAAGGACGTCCCGACGGAGACGTCCTCTATCTCGACATCGAACACCACGCCAATCTCCTGCCGTGGCAGGGTGTACCGCACCGCAGCGTCGTGGCCGCTGACACCATCACCGGCACCCTTGAGGCGCTTCGTGCCGAACTGGAGCAGGGCGGGGTGAGCCTGTTGGCCGTCACCGGCGCCTCCAATGTGACCGGCGAGATCCTGCCGATCCGGGCCCTGGCGACGCTGGCGCACGAACACGGCGCCCGGATAGTCGTGGACGCCGCCCAGCTGGCACCGCACCGGCGCATCAACATCAGCACCGACGACGTCGACTACCTTGCCTTCTCCGGCCACAAGCTGTACGCGCCCTTCGGCGCCGGGGTACTCGTGGGCCGGCCGGACTGGCTCGACGCCGGAACCCCACACCTTGCCGGCGGCGGCGCCGTCCGCGAGGCGGGGCTCGACGCCGTCAGC
>DATCNU010000137.1:0-10512 GCA_036565085.1 Arthrobacter sp. | reverse complement strand
GGCTCTGGAAGACCGACTTCACCCTCGACAGCCAGCCCGTCTGGGTCGCCACTGCCAGCTTCGACAAGGGCATCGGGATCGGAACGAAGTCGGGATTGCCCACCCACCACATCGACCCCAATGTCGATGCGGAAAGGACCTTCATTCTGCAATCGCTGAACATCACCACGCCAAGATTTGTGCGGGTGGTTGACGCCCAACTCGGGCACAACGCCACCGGGGACGGATTCTTTACCGACGGCCAGGCAGCGGTCATCGACCTGACCGCCGCTGCAAGCACGGATGGCCTCAACAAGTAACGCTGGGTTTCAACCGCGGTTAAGTCCCGGGCGGAGCGGTACGCACATTTCTCCGGGTCTCTGCGTACGCCGCAGCCCGCCGCGGCCGATGATAGAGGAATGCAAAGGGTCATCGGCTGGTTGGCGGCGGCAGTCATCATCACGCTCATCTTTGGCAGCACCTATGTCACGATGCAGCAGCTCGGCCGCCGTTCGGCGAATGCAGCGCCGACGGCGGCCGCTGCGGCCCAGGTTCAATCGAACGCTTCGCAGATCCCGACGGCGCCCCGGCTGGAACTGACACCGGACAGCGGCGTCTTCCTCATCGTGTACGGAGCGGACGACAAACCCGTGGCCGGGACTGTCACCCTCCACGGGTCCCTTCCGGTTCTTCCCGCCGGTGTGCTCCAGGCGGCAAGAACTTACGGCTCCGATGCTGTGACGTGGCAGCCCGAGCCGGGTCTGCGGATGGCGGTCGTCGCGCGGCCGGCGGGCGGCCAGGTCGTCGTCGCCGGTCAGTCGCTGACCCCCTACGAGGACACCGACCGTATGGTCCAGCTGTTCCTGGGCGCCGGATGGCTGGCCAGCATGGTTGTCCTTGGCGCCGGATACGCCGCAACCGAGTTGATCCGGAGACGCCCGCGGCGGAACGGACGTCTGCCGGCGTCGTAATCGCGTGGCGGACACCCCACCAAAGTCATCAGTGCTGGTCAGGGCTTCTGGGACGCGGCGGCGGACGGTTCAAGGTCGGCGAGGGTGAGCGGGTGCGCGGGGCTGGCCGGGAAGGGGAAGCTGGCAGTCACCGCAAGATCAGGGCCGACGTGCACCAGCTCGCCGGGCGTCATGGGCCGCCAATCCGGATTCTGATCCATCGGTTCGGTGGCGATGAGGACGTGTGCGGAACGGGCGAGATCCCTGCTTCGGGCGTTGATGCGTGCACTGCGGGCCTCCAGGGGAGCTGGGCCGGGAGCAGTGGCCGGGTTGCGTTGCAGGATGTGTAACTCGTGGGTGGCCGGGTACCTGAGAGCCCAGAGGTCCGTGGCAGTCGTCACGATGATGTTCAGGCTAAAGACGGGCAATTCTCCGGCGACCCACGTGACGGCCCGGGTAATGCCTTCCCCGACATCGCCGCCGGCCCTCCGGGTCTCGGCGGTGATCAGGGCGAAGAGGCGTTCGCTGTCGGTCTGGCCGTGCACAAGGCCGGTGACCCCGAGCATCGCCTGGTACTGATCGAGCCGTTCCAGGCCACCGAAAGCGCCGTTGTGGGCGAACAGCCGCCCGTCCTGCTCAAACGGATGTGTATTGACCATGGTGTGCGCTCCTGTGCTGGCGTACCGCACATGTGCCAGGAAAGTTGTGCTCTTCAGGTTCCGGGCCTCCCGCGCGAAGGCGTGGTCCTCCCAGGCGGCCATCGGCTGCTTGGCCACATGCGGCCTGCCGTCCGTGTCGAAGGTGCCGATCCCGGCTCCGTCGGGCTCCCTCCGGCTCTGGTCCGAGAGGCTGTCCGGGGCGTCCAGGAGCCAGAACGTGGCCCGGACCGGCTTGGGGCCTGCATGCAGGCCGAACAGTCGGCACATGGCACTCCTTCTCTAAGTTGCTGGCGTGCTGGCTAGTGCTGGCTGGTGCTGGCTAGTGGTGGAAGGCCTGGGCCTGGCCGCCGGCGGGCATCGGCGCGGTCAGCCCGTCCAGGTAGGCGACTTCTTTTTTGAGGTCGGCCAGGAAGCTGGAGGCGAGGTCCCGGGTAAAGCCGTTGCGGACCACGATCCTTTGCACAGTGACCTCGCCCAGCCCCTCAGGCATCGGATAGGCCGGGACAAGCCATCCGTTCATCCGGAGGCGCTCGGACAGGTGGTGGAGGTTCCAGTTGCCGGTGTGCCCGTCGGTGAGCTGCCAGGCAAAGACGGGGATATCGGATCCGTCGCTCCACAGGGTGAAGGCCGCCATCGCCCCGATTTCACCGGACAGATAGAGCGCCACGTCCCGGGACGTGGCCTGGACCGACTCGTATCCGGCGAATCCCAGCCGGAGGAAGAGGTAATACTGCAGCAGCACCTGGGCTCCTGGCCGCGAAAAGTTCAGCGCGAAGGTCGGCATGTCCCCGCCGAGGTAGCTGACGTGGAAGATCAGGTCATCGGGGAGCGCCTGCTCGTCCCGCCAGACAATCCAGCCGAGGCCGGGATACACCAGGCCGTATTTGTGGCCCGAGGTGTTGATCGAGGCGACCCGGGGGAGCCGGAAGTCCCAGACCGTGTCCGGCTGCAGGAAAGGGGCAATCATGGCCCCGGAGGCGCCGTCGACATGGATCGGGACATCCAGGCCGCGGCGGGACTGGATTTCATCCAGGGCCGCCGAGATTTCCGCGACCGGTTCGTAGGCGCCGGTGTAGGTCACGCCCATGATGGCGACAACGCCGATGGTGTTCTCGTCCACGTAGCGGTCCAGGTCGTGCCCGTCAAGCATCTGGTGTTCCTTCGACACCGGAACATACCGGGCTTCGACATCCCAGTAGTTGCAGAATTTCTCCCAGCACACCTGCACGGCGGAGCTGAGGACGAGGTTGGGTTTGTCTGTCGGCAGGCCTGCTGCCCGCCGGGCGTGCTGCCATCGGCGCTTCAGCGCCAGGCCCCCAAGCATGCACGCTTCGGAGGAGCCGATCGTGGAGGTCCCGATGGCCTTGGCCGGATCGGCCGCGTTCCACAGGTCCGCCAGCATCCGCCAGCACCTGGTTTCGATCAGCGCCGTCTGCGGGTATTCGTCCTTGTCGATCATGTTCTTGTCGAAAGTCTCGGCATAGAGTTGCGAGGCTTCCGATTCCATCCACGTTCCGACAAACGTCGCCAGGTTCAGCCGGGAGTTCCCGTCCAGCATCGCCTCATCGTGGACCACCTGATAGGCGGTTGAGGGCAGGGATTCCCCGTCCGGGATCTTGAAGCGCGGGAAGATGGTGGATTCCCCGGGTCTACTGAACAACGGGTTCAGCTCAACGCCCCTGTCGGGTTCATGCGACGACGTCCGGTGTGACCTGGTCATGGTTCGCTCCTTGGAATCGCGTTACGACGGCGGTACGCCCGGCCGAAGTTCACGCTACCCGGGTACACCCCTGCACCCAAGCGGCACGTATGCTGGTTGCTGTGTCTGGCGCTCCGGGCACCCTGGCGGGCCAAGCCCGGGCCAGGCCAGGACGTAAGGCCGGTCCGGTTTTCCGTCGGTTCACTGAAAGCGGTAGTCGTCGTGTCGGAGGTTTTGTTTACCGGGTCCGCGGAGGGCTTGGTCGCCGGTCGGTACAGGATCGGCGCCGTGATCGGCCGAGGCGCCACGGCATCCGTGTACGGGGCCCGGGATGAACAACTGGGCAGGGATGTCGCCCTTAAAGTATTTACTCCTGGAAATGTGGCCTCACCGGGACGTTTCGAGGCGGAAATGCGGCTCGTGGCCAACTTTAACCACCCCACGCTGGTGACGCTGTACGACGCCGGGACGGACACGAGGGTCCCGGACGAGCCCCGGACCTTCCTGAGCATGGAGTTGATCCAAGGACGGGACCTGCACGCCAGGCTGCGGGGCGGACCGCTCAAGGCCGATGAAGTGGCCGGCATCGGAGCAGAGGTGGCCTCGGCCCTGGAATACGTCCATGCGAGGCGGATCATCCACCGGGACATCAAACCAGCCAACATCCTCCTGGCCGACTCACGCCCCGGCGCCCTGCCCCGGACCAAGCTCACGGATTTCGGGATCGCCCGGACCCTCGAAAGCACGCGCCTGACCGCCACCGGCCTCATGGTCGGAACGGCCGCCTACCTGAGTCCGGAACAGGCCACCGGGACCGTCCTCGGGCCGGCAAGCGATATCTATTCGCTGGGACTGGTCCTGCTCGAATGCCTGACCGGAAACCTCGAATACCCCGGAACCAGCGTCGAATCAGCGGTCGCCCGGCTGCACAGGCCGCCCCGTATCCCCGACACCTTCGGCCCGGAGTGGGCAGCCCTGCTGAAGGCGATGACAGCGATGGAACCTTCGGACCGCCCGGCAGCGGGGGACATCGAAGCAGCCCTCCGGGCCGTTACCGGGCCCGGCGTCCCGGCAACCCTGCCCGCGGACGCCGGACGTGCGACGCAGGCGCTCCCCGGGATGCCGAATCGTCCGCCCCGCAAGCTCGACGAAAACGCCCGCACCCGCGTCCTGATTCCCACTTTGCCGGCGGAAGACGAAGAGCACACCGCCGCAAGGCCGGCCGCTGCCGTAACGGGCCAGCGGCGCCGGAAGCTGCTGAATCTGCCACGCAGGGCAGCTTGGGTCGTCGCCGGCCTCGCCCTTGCCATTCTGGCGGTCGCGATCTTTGCCGTCTTCCAGGCGCAGGCCACGGCACCCCCGGTTCCCCAGCCTTTGCCGAGCATTTCCGGTCCCCTCGGGCAACACCTCGAGCAGCTGAAGAAGAGCCTCACGCCATGATCCGGATACCGAACAGAATCCTGAACACGGCGGTGGTCGCGGTGCTGGCCGCGGGCATCCTCGCAGGGTGTTCGAACACACCCGCTGACCTGCACGCCGGCACCGCGGCAAAGCTCCAGGACCGCCTCCAGTCACTCGCCCGCTCGGCCGCGGACAACGACATCCCTGCGGCGAGGACCGAACTGGACCGGCTCGCCGGCGACGTCTCCACGGCCGCGGCCAGCGGCGAGCTCTCAGCCGGGCGGCAACAGGACATCCAGAACGCCATCGACCTCATCCGTGCTGACCTGGCCGCAGCGACGGCTCCGGCCACACCCGCACCTTCCGTTCAGACGCCTGCGCCGTCAGTGCCCCCGTCGCCCGATAACGGCAAGGGAAGCGGCCAAAAACGAAAGTCATAGCACCGATGTGAAAGGAAACGCCACCCGGCAGTTGGCCGGGTGGCGTTTCCTGGAGTGCTATGCGCCGCCGGTCACAGACCGGCCCGCGGCGGGTGGTTACTTACCGGCGGTGTTGGGCCCGTCGTCGTCACTGTCTTCGTTATTGCCGGAGTTGGTGATGGAGGCTACGGCGCCTGTCTGTTCGTTGAGCAGGACCTTGTCGTTGCGCTCCTTGTCGAAGTTGAACATGGCGCTCACCGAACCGGCGGTGGCGTCGGCGGAGGCATCGCCGATCTGGCCGGTGTGCCAGTTGTCTTCAATGAAGCGCAGGATCGAGGCCTGGTCGGTCTGGGTGTGGTCCACGAAGTTCTTCTTCGCGTAGGGGGAGATGACCACCAGCGGCTGGCGCGGGCCGGGACCGCAGCGGTCTGCGTAGCCGCCGGCCATCGGAACTCCGCTGGCTGCGGCGTTCTGGCACCAGGCCGCGTCGTCGGCGGTGTTGGAGGAGTTCTTAACCGTGGCGGCCGCGTGGTCGTACCAGCCGTCCGAGTCGTCATACGCCAGCACCACGGCCGTGTCGTCCCAGTTCGGGGATTCCTGGATCTGGTTCACGGTGTTGGTGATGAAGTTCTGCTCGTCGACCGGGTCGGAATAGGCGGCGTGGCCGTCCTGGTACATTCCCGCCTTCAGGAAGGACACGGCGGGCATGTTGTCGGTGTTGACCACCTTGTTGAACGCGCTGAGGTCGTACTGGTGGTTCGCCTGGCCGTTGTGGCCGATTTCCGCGTCGGACGCCGGTGCCAGGTGGTGTGGGTTGGCGGTGGAGGCGTAGTACTGGAACGGCTGGTGGTGCGGGGAGTAGTCAACCACGCTGGCGCCGGCGGCGTTCGTGTGGCTGGACAGGCACGACGCCGGGGTGGTCCCGGTGGCGGCGGTGGTCGGTGTGAAGCCGCCCTGGAACCAGCCCCAGGACGTGCCCTTGGCGTTGAGCAGGTCGCCAATGTTCGTGCCGGTCATGCCGGCCAGGTTGTTGGTTTTGGCGTGGCTGTTGTTCGAGCAGTCGTCGTGGACGGGGTCCGGATCGTTGATGACGGTTCCGACGCCGTTCGCATCGGGCTCGCGGACGGTGCTGCTGCCGGCTGCCGGAGTGGCCACGGGCTCTCCGGCGGCGGTGTATTCCGTGGCCCCGTGGGTCTGGCCGGAGACGAGGTTCAGGGCGCCGGGTGTGGAGGGGCCGAAGACGGTGCTGAAGTGGTTGTCGCTCATCGAGTAGTTCTGGGCGTAGTTCCAGATCCCGGTGACGGTGTTGCCGTCGAAGTAGTCCA
This sequence comes from Arthrobacter sp., assembly GCA_036565085.1. Classification (GTDB taxonomy): domain Bacteria; phylum Actinomycetota; class Actinomycetes; order Actinomycetales; family Micrococcaceae; genus Arthrobacter. The sequence continues at coordinate 4,080 of DATCNU010000137.1, read as the reverse complement.
TGGTCAGGCCGGGGCGTCCGTACTGGTTGGTGCCGCAGGTGTCACGGCTGGTGAACTGGACGAACTTGTCCATCGCCCCGCCGTTGTAGGCCTTCTGTTCGGCCGCATACCCGTGGTCCTGGTCGCAGGTGACGGCCTGCATCGGTGAGAGCCGGGCCGGCTGCGCCGAGTTGGGGTTGTTCGGTGCCAGCAGCCCCGCGGTGGCCAGGGTGTTGATGTCCTTGGGCGTGTTCTTCGCGGCAGTGAAGGAGGCCGCCGGTGTACCGCCGCCCTGCTGGGTTTCACCCGGGGTGTTGGCAGCCTTGGGGTAGGTGGCGAAGTAGTGGTCGAAGGAGACGTTCTCCTGGAAGATCACCACCACGTGCTTGATCGGGGTGGCAGTGCCGTCGTGGTCTTCGCCGGCGGTGGCCGTGCCTGTGCCGAGGCCGAACAGGCCGGCTGTCAGTGCCGACGCCGCCAGGGCTGCCACGCCGGTGGCGGCGGCGACCCGCTTCGTGGTGAATCGTTGTACTGGACGAGGCATGAGGATATCCAATCGTTCTTGTTACTTGGCGGGGGTGACGGTGGCTTCGTAGGTGATGATTTCGGTGCCGTTGCCTTCGTCGCCGTTATCGGGGGCGACCTTCATGGTGAGGTGGTTCCCGTCGGCGGTCATTTTGAACGGGTTGCGGGTGGCCACGTGGCCGGCGGTGGACCACTGCTGGAACGGGACGTCGCGGATCACGCTGTGGGATTTGAGGTCGATCATCGCCATGCCGCCGAGCTCGTAAGTGGCGCCGGCTCCGCCGGCCGCCGGGGTCTGCGGGAGGTTGGTGATCCCGTCGCAGAGCATCTTGGAGCCGGGCACGTACTGGCAGTCCTGGTAGTCGATGAAGTAGTTCGGGTTCTCCCAGGTGGAGAGCTGCTTGCCCTGCATGTCCCATTCCGCGAAGCGGCGCGAGCCCCAGGTGTTGCCGACCAGGTGGCCGGTCTGTTTGTCCATGACGATGCCGCCGAAGTGGTCCTTCACCTCGAACTGCTTGTGCACGTCCAGCGTTGCCGCGTCGACACGGTAGATGATGGCGCTGCTGTTGGGCCGGTACTGGGCTACGGGGATCCAGACGTTGGTGCCGTCGAAATCGATGCCTCCCGGGTGGTACATGTCGCCCTCGCCGAGGATGATGTCCTTTTGCAGGTTTCCGGCCTTGTCCATGACGAACAAATGGCCGATGCCCTTGCCCGGTGTGCGGTCGAACCCGTCCTGCGGGGCCGGGAACTTCGTGGTCGGCTCGATGATCTGAACGGCCGAGAGGAAGATGTGGTCCTGGCTGTAGGCGATTCCCTCGGTGTGGAACGTCGGGAAGTCCAGCTTCAGCTTGGACGTCTGCTGCCAGTTCGTGCTCCGGTCGACACTGTTGAAGGCGTCGGCCAGGGCAGTGTCCGTTTCACTGTGGTTGCCCGAATCGACGTTGGTGCCTTGCTGCCGGTCATTGTTGCCTGCGGCCTGGGCGGCCGCTGTCCCGCCTATTGCGGCCGCGGCCAGGACGATGGATGCGGCGGCCGTGAGGATGCCTCGGGTGCGAGTCGTGCTCATGGGGGAGCCTCTCAGGGTTGGGTCTCAACATGAGTTCCCCAAGTTACTTTCTGGTAATGAACCCGCGTTGGCAGGTTGGTGAACGCCAGATTGCGGCCCGGCACATTTCCTCTGGCCCGGCACGTTTCCCTTGACCTGAGTTTGGCCGGGATTGGGTCTGGTCCGCATGTTGTCGGGGCCATACAATCGGGGTGGACGCAACCGGCAAGGGCACCGCCGGCCACGCCCGCCGGGGGGATTTACTCTATTCGCGCGGTGCCGGCAAAAGGATGCTCACCATGACAGATATCCAAGGGCTCATCAGCTCGCTGCTCCCCGAAGACCTGGCCGTACTGCAGGAGCGCGGCCCGGACCAGCGCCTTGACCGGGACATGCTTGATGCCATTGACCGTGCCGCCGGTGGTCCGGGTGAAGGTCGCGGCTATTACGTGGTCCGCGGCAGCCTGGAGCCCTTGGAACGCCGCAACTACTTCCTCCGCGAAGACGTCGCGGAGGCAATATTTGCACCCTCGACGCTGGAAGGCGCCTCCGGGGCGGACGCCTGACCGCCTACGGCATGGGGGCTGTCGCAAGGATCCGCCGGAAACCGGGAGTGGCCAGCAGCGCCCCGCTGCGTTCGACGGCGAATACCTCCACCGGCCAGCCGGATGTGGCCAGATCCAGGGTTTCCCGGCCACCGGCGATGATGGCGGTGGCGAGGGCATCGGCGGTGAGGATGTCGGCCGCGACCACAGTGACCTGGAGGAACGGCCGGCTGCCCGCGGCGGTCTGCGTCCAGATGTGGTTTCCGCGCTCGGCCGATCCGGACGTGGCAACGGCTCCCAGGTGTCCGGGCACGCACACGGATGCCAGCAAAGCGCTGCGGTCGGCCGGGTCGACGATCCCTACTGTCCATGGCCCGGTCCGGCTCGTCCCACTCGCCAGCACATCGCCGCCGGCATTGATGCACCAGTTGCCCAGGCCCGCGGAGGCCAAAACCTCTCCGGCCTGGGCGATGGCCCAGCCCTTGACCACACCGGAGAGGTCGAGGGTTCCGTCGCCGCGGTGCGGTGTGAAAGCCCCATGCGTGGCGTTGCGCCAGCTGATGGCCAGTTCGTACATGTGCCGCAGCTCAACCGACGCCTGGGACAGCGGCAGCAGACCGCGGGCGACCCGTGACAGTTCGGATTGCGGGCGGTACAGGCTGTACCGCCTGTCGGCATCATCGAATATCTTCCTGATCCGATCAAGCGTTCCAGGCCCGCCGCCGTCGTCCTGGCCACTTATGACCAGGCTGACGGTGGTGCCCATGGTGTCAAAGGTCATCCTTGTTGTGGGGTCCCCGTTCTCAGGGCCCGCGCTCACCGGATCCGCCACCGTTACCCCTTGAAGTTTGCGGCGTCCAGTGCTGCCTGCAACGAGCTGAGGTACCCCTGGCTGGTGTAGGTGGCGCCCCCGACCGTGTCCACCTTGGCCGACTGGCTGGAGAGCACCTCGGACCTGAGCATTGGCACGGCCTGCCGGTCGATCGAGCCGGACAGGGAACCGACGTCGGTCAGCTTCAGCGGCACGACGTCGGTGATCTTGCCGCCCGCTATCGTGGCCCGGACCTGCATGGTGCCGTACGGTGTTTTGATCTGGCGGCCGTCGAACGTCCCGTCCTTGGCACCGGTGGCGGAGGGACCGGCGCTCTTCCCGGGCGCCGTCGACCCCGTTGAGCCGGAAGGCGTTCCGGCGCCGGGCATCGAATTGCCTGCGGTGCCGCCGGGTGTCGAAGAGGCCTCGCTGCCTGTCTGCCATCCGACCAGGAGGATGGCGGCGGAGGCGAGGGAGGCCAGTACTGCGCTGCGCGCTCTCACCAGCTGAACCTTTCGTAGTGGATCCGGAACTTCGGTACGCCGGCCTGTTTCGCGTCCTCGACCACAAGGTCGGTCCAGTCCCGGGGTCCGCATATGAACACGTCGGCGTCGCTGACGTCGGGGACGACGGTGGACAGGCCCACGTGGCGGCTGGCCTCCCGGGCGGGCAGCCAGCTGTCATGGCCTTTCTTCGGGCGGCGCCCCAGGAGGACGTAGAGTTCTGCGGACTTCTTGGTGCACAGTTTCTGCAGCTCCCGGTGCAGGTAGAGCCCCTCGTCGTCCGGCGCCCGGACGATCACGGTCATCTCGCCGGGGGCGAAATCGCCCTGCTCGAGCAAGGAGATGATCGGCGTAATTCCGATGCCGGCCGCGACGGCGACCGCACGCCTGGTGGTGCGGGCCCGGTCCGTAAAGAGCCCGTACGGACCCTCGATGCTCACCCGCGTGCCGATCCGCAGGGCACCCAGTTCAGAGGTCCCGCCCCCCAGCTCGCGGACGGTCACCTTCAGGCGCAGTATCCCCGGCGCCGCCGACAGCGAGAACGGGTGGGCGTGCCACCACAGCCCGCGGGACCAGAACCGCCAGATGAAGAACTGGCCGCCGCGGACCCGCAGATCGGCCAGGGAACGTCCGGTCATCTCGATTGAATACACCCCAGGGGCCTCGGCG
>DATCNU010000136.1:0-4001 GCA_036565085.1 Arthrobacter sp. | reverse complement strand
TCAACCAACAGAGAACCCCGTGACCGCGGACCTGCACGTGAGCGGTCCCGACAGGAAGAACCTATGACTTATCCCGCTGCGGAAAACCGCTACGAGTCCATGCCCTACCGCCGCGTCGGACGCAGCGGCCTCAAACTTCCCGCTATCTCCCTGGGCCTGTGGCACAACTTCGGCGACGACAAGCGCTTCGATGAACAGCGCGCCATCCTCCGCCGTGCCTTCGACCTCGGCGTCACCCACTTCGACCTAGCCAACAACTACGGACCCCCGGACGGCTCGGCAGAGACCAACTTCGGCCGTCACTTCAAGGACGACTTCGCCCCGTACCGCGACGAACTCATCATCTCGACCAAGGCCGGCTACGACATGTGGCCGGGCCCCTACGGCAACTTCGGCTCCCGCAAATCCCTGCGGTCCAGCCTGGACCAGTCCCTGGAGCGGATGGGCCTGGACTACGTAGACATCTACTACAGCCACCGGCCGGACCCGGAAACCCCCATGGAAGAAACCATGGGAGCGCTGGACCATGCCGTGCGTTCCGGCAAGGCGCTCTACGCGGGCATCTCCTCCTACACTCCGGAGCAGACCATCGAGGCTGCCCGGATCCTGAAGGAGCTCGGCACCCCGCTGCTCATCCACCAGCCCAGCTACTCCATGCTCAACCGCTGGACCGAGAACGGAACGCCGAACCTCTACGAGGCACTCGAACAGGTAGGCGCCGGTTCCATCGTGTTCTCCCCACTGGCACAGGGCATGCTGACGGACCGCTACTTGGTCGGCATCCCGGCCGATTCGCGGGCGGCCAAACAACGATTCCTGTCCAAATCTGCCCTGACCGAGGACAAACTGGACCGGGTCCGCGGGCTTAACAAAATCGCCGCCGGCCGCGGGCAATCATTGGCGCAGATGGCCATCGCCTGGATCCTCCGCGACCAGCCCAAGGGAACACCCGTCACCTCTGCCCTCGCGGGGGCATCCAGCGTCAAGCAGTTGGAAGACACCCTCTCCGCCATCAACAATCTGGAGTTCACACAGAACGAGCTGACGGCCATCGACAAAGTCGCCGTCGAGTCCGATATCAACCCCCGGGCGGAGAAGAGCTCCGCTGTCGGCAGGTGCAGCTAAAGTGTCCGGCCGGGACCTGACCCGTGGCCTTGGCACCCGCCTCACCATCATCAGTGCCGGCCGGCATCGCCCCTATCCCGGAAGGCCCCGAGGGCAAGCGTTCAACGGACTTGCCAACTCAATCCGGGCCGGCACCAAAAACCCCGCTGCTTCCGTCAAGTGGGTCGAGTACCTCGCCTCGGCTGACTGCCAGGACGTCGTAGCCTCCAAGGCCGTCGTCTTCCCCGCCATCAAGTCCTCTTCCGAGAAGGCCGCCGCGGCCTTCGAAGTTGAGGCCAACGAGAAGGTCAACGCCCTCTTCAAGTAGGCCACCAGCCCTATAGCTTGCGTGCCGCGGGCGTCGAATTCCCCCGCGGCACTCGGTCCTCCACCCCCCCTACTCCCACACAGAAGGACAGCATTCATGGATCCCCTCCACCTCCGTTCCGCCGGAACCAGCCTAGTGATCAGCTTCGACAGCGGGGAGGCTGAGGTCATCCACTGGGGCGCGGACCTTGGCAGCACGCTGCCGGACCTCGCCACCCTCACGGCGGCCATCCCGCCGTCGTCCGTCGACGCCGCCGTGCCTGCAGGCCTGCTGCCGCAGGCTTCCTCAAGCTGGCGTGGCCGCCCCGCCCTGCGCGGCCACCGCCTCGCCGACGGCGTCTCCGGCTTGGACTTCTCAGCCCGTCTCCGCACCGTGACAGCCAGCTCCGAGGGCAACTCCGCTGTCATCGTCCAGTCCGATCCCGACGCCGGCCTGACCGTCTCGTCTTCACTCACACTGCACGACGGCGGCCTGCTGGAGTTGCGCCACACCCTCACCAACGATGGCACCACGCCTTACCAGGTCGACGAACTGGCCACCGTCCTCCCGGTGGCGCCGGACGCCGTCGAACTCCTGGACCTGACGGGGCGCTGGTGCCGGGAACGCCACCCGCAGCGCCGCCCCATCCAGCAGGGCACCTGGGTCCGCACCGGCCGGCACGGCCGCACCGGGCACGACTCCTCGCTGCTGTTCGCTGCCGGTACCGCCGGGTTCGGCAACCGCCACGGGAAGGTCTGGGCCACGCACCTGGCCTGGAGCGGCAACCACGAACAGTTCGCGGACAGCATCGGCGACGGCCGCACCATGATCGGCGGCTCCGAACTCCTGGGCCCCGCCGAAGTCACCCTCGCACCCGGCGCCAGCTACACCACCCCCGCCTTGTTCGCCGCCTACTCGGACCGCGGCCTGGACGGCATCAGCGAGGCTTTCTACAGCTGGTTCCGCTCCCGCCCCCACCACGTCCTTCCCTCCGCCGCCACCGGCCTGCCCGCCGGCAAGCCGCGTCCGGTGGTGCTGAATGTCTGGGAAGCGGTCTACTTCGACCACAACCTGTCCATCCTGATGGACCTGGCCGAGTCAGCCGCGGAGCTGGGCGTTGAGCGTTTCGTGCTCGACGACGGCTGGTTCCGCGGACGCCGCGACGACCACGCCGGCCTGGGCGACTGGTACGTGGACGAAACACTCTGGCCCAACGGGCTCACACCGCTCATCGAAGCGGTGACCTCCCGCGGAATGGAATTCGGCCTCTGGGTGGAACCCGAAATGGTCAACCTCGACTCGGACATTGTCCGGGCCCATCCGGAGTGGATCGCGGGGCCCTCGGCCCAGAGCTACAAGGACGGCGGCCGCCTGCCGCTGGAGTGGCGCCACCAGCACATCCTCGACCTCGTCAATCCGGATGCGTGGCAGTACATCTATGACCGCGTGGATGCACTGCTGCGGGAGAACAACATTAGCTACCTCAAGTGGGACCAGAACCGCGACCTGCTGGAACACGGCCACGCCGGCCGCCCCTCCGTCCACGAACAGACGCTCGCCGCCTACCGCCTGTTTGACGAACTCCGCAAGGCGCATCCCGGCGTCGAGATTGAGAGCTGCTCCTCAGGCGGCGCCCGCGTGGACCTGGGGATCCTGGAACGCACCGACCGTATCTGGGGCTCGGACTGCAACGACGCCCTGGAACGCCAGACCATCCAGCGCTGGACCGGCGTGGTGGTTCCGCCCGAGCTGGTGGGTGGACACATCGGCCCCACGACCTCGCACACCACGGCGCGCACGCACGACCTGTCCTTCCGCGCCATCACCGCCCTGTTCGGCCACTTCGGCATGGAATGGGACGTCCGAGGGGTCCAGGGCGCCGAGCGGGAGGAGCTCAAACGCTTCATCGGCCTGTACAAGGAACACCGCGGCCTGATCCATAGTGGCCGGATGATCCGCGCCGACGTCGCTGATGACTCGCTCATGCTCCACGGTGTGGTGGCCGACGGCGGTGCAGACATGGGTGAAGGTTCGACGGCGGCGCTGTTCGGCTTGGTCAGCACACGCACCGCCTTCTCGGAACAGCCGGGACGGATCGCCCTCCCCGGGCTGGACCCGGAGCGGGACTACCGGGTAAAAGCCATCTTCCCGGCCCCGGCCGATGCCGACTACGCGCACACCTTCACCCAGGTCCAGCCTCCTGCGTGGCTAGCGGACGGCGCAGTGGCCAGCGGGCGTTTCCTCGCCGAGGTGGGCCTGCCCATGCCCGCCCTCAACCCGGAGCACGCACTGCTGCTTAAAATCATCGCCCTGTAGCAATTGGAAGGCCTGCCCCGACGTTCCCCGCTGTCCGGAGCCGCCGGAACGTCGGGGTACTCTTCGCTCAAATTGAGGATGTACATGAAAATTCTGGTCACAGGCGGCACCGGGTACATCGGTTCGCACACAGTCTTGTCCCTGCAGGAAGCCGGCCACGACGTGGTGGTGATCGATAACCTCGTGAACTCCAGCGAGGAATCACTGCGCCGGGTCGCAGAACTTAGCGGCAAGACAGCGGAATTCCACAACGTGGACCTGGTGGACGAAGCCG
>DATCNU010000135.1:0-12900 GCA_036565085.1 Arthrobacter sp. | reverse complement strand
CCGCGGCCTGGCACGTTCGTATTGGGGCGGCCATGCGATGTCGTGTCCGAGTTCAAAGGCAGCGCGCAGCCACCAGTGCGGGTCCCGCAAGGCGGCCCGGGCGATGAAGACGCCGTCAGCCTGCCCCGTGGCCACAGCATGTTCGGCCTGCCCGGCAGAGGTAAGCAGACCCACCGTTCCGGTCGGAACACCCGTTTCCCGCCGGATGCGGGCGGAGAACCCTGTCTGGTATCCGGGGCCCGGCTTGATCTCCTGATGGGGCACGGCTCCCCCGCTGGACACATCCACCAGGTCCACGCCGTGCTCGGCCGCCTGCGCGGCCAGCCGGACGGAGGCCTCGATGTCGATCCCGCCTTCCGCCCAGTCCGTAGCCGATATCCTCAGCAGGAGCGGCATCGATTCGGGGATGACATCGCGGACGGCATCGATCACGGCCAGCATGAGGCGGTTCCGTCCGGCTTCGTCACCGCCCCAGGAATCAGTACGGTCGTTGACCAGCGGACTCTGGAACTGGTGCAGGAGGTAGCCGTGCGCACCATGGAGCTCCATCGTGTCAAAGCCTGCGTCAACGGCCCTGACGGCCGCTGCGGCAAAGGCGGAAATCACGTCCCTGATCTCCGCCTCCGTCATTGCAGCCGGCCCGGCATAGCCGTCAAAGGCCAAAGCCGAAGGTCCCGCAGTGGCCCAGCCGCCGTCGGACCCGGGCACGCTTCCCTGCTTGCCCGAGAACGGCCAATACGTGGACGCTTTTCGTCCGGCGTGCGCGAGCTGGACGCCGATCTTCGCGTCCGCGGCGCCGTTCCTGTGCACGAACCCGGTGATCCGTTGCCATGCCTCGGCCTGCGCATCGTTGTAGAGCCCGGCGTCGCGGGGGCTGATCCTGCCCTCTGCGCTCACGGCGGCCGCTTCGGTCAGGATCAGCGCAGCTCCGCCAGTGGCGAAGGAGCCCAGGTGCATCAGGTGCCAGTCGTTTGGAACGCCTGGCGCGCCGTCCGGCCCGCAGCTGTATTGGCACATGGGTGACACCCAGCCGCGGTGCCGGAGCTCCAGGGAGCGCAGTTTCAGCGGCCGGAAAAGTGCCGGCACTAGAAGAGCACCCTCGCCAGAGCCTGCCGGGCTTTGGCCACCCGCGGGTCGGAGGTGCCCACCACGTCGAACAGCTCCAGGAGCCGTACCCGGGCAGTTTCCCGTTCCGGGCCGAAGTTCCGGCCGATAAAGACGACCAGGCGGTTCAGCCCGTCTTCCACATGGCCGCCCGCGACGTCCAGGTCCGCTACGCGGAGCTGTGCGTCAAGGTTGTCGGGTTCGTCGGCGGCCAGCGCACGGACCTCCTCGGCGTCCTGCGCGGACAGCGGCTCAAGCCGCAGCATCAGCTCCACCTGGGCCAGCCCCGCCTTGGCATCGGCATCGGCCGGCATCTCCAGCAGCGCCTTGCGGTAAGCAGCGGCTGCGGTTTCGTAATCCCCTGCCTCGATGGCGTCGAAGGCGGCCTGATGCAGCGGCGGAAGCGGAGCGGGCCCCGCTTGTTCCGCTTCTCCTCCGCCAAGGCTTCCGGTGACGCCGTTGGCGGCGGCAACCTTCAGCAGCTCATCAAGGAGGGTGCGCACCTGTGCCTCGTCGGCGCTGCCTTGGAACAGGGGCACCGGCTGGCCCTTGAGGACGGCCACCGAGGTGGGTACGGCCTGAACCTGGAAGGCCTGTGCGAGCTGCGGGAAAGCGTCGATGTCTGCGGCCGCCAGCACCAGCCGGCCGCCGTAGCTTTCCACCAGCCGCCCAAGTGTGTCCAGCATCTGCGTGGATTCCGGCGAGTAGGCGGCCCAGAGGGCAAAGACAACCGGGACCTGGGCGGAGAGCTCCACGAGCTCCTGGAAGTTGTTTTCGGTGACGTCCACGCGCAACGGGCGGGTACCGGCGTCGGGAGTCCCGGCCGCAGCGGCGTCGCCCGGAGCTGCGGCAGCGACCGGGGTGTTTCCCCGGCCCGCGGGTGGAGCAGCGCGCTGTTTCAGCGCGGAAAGGTCGACGGCGCCTCGCAGGTTAAGCAGGCTGGCAGCGGCTGGAGGGACTGGACGGGAAGCAGGCGAACTCATGCTTTCCACTCTAGCCACTCCGGCCGCTGCCGGTGGTAATCAGATATTTGCGGCCTGGCCGCGGCCCCTACTTGAAGCTGGCCCCCACCAGCCCGCGGGTTGCGGCAACCAGCTTCATCGGATCGGTTGAACCGGCGGGCGGAACATAGACGGCCATCGATTCGGCGAAGCTGAGGACCATTCCCGTGGTGGTCTCCTTGCCGCCGGCAAGGGCTGCGGCGTCGTCCCCGATGGTCAGTTTGTCACCTGATGCCTTGGGCGTGCCGTCAAATCCGAAGTTGATCCGGCCCAGCACGAGGGCCCCGCCGTCGGCCGTGCGGAACACGACGGTGCTTTCAGGTACCACCTTGTGGGTGAAGGAGAAGTTGCCGTTCTCGCCGGACTTCACCACCTCGGCCTGATAGGACAGGGTGTCAGAGATGTACGGCGAGGAATCGCCTTCCACCAGTTTGTCCTTGAAGCTCGAATCTGCTGTGGTGAGCCGGTCAGCGAGACCGGCCAGGGCCTCCTCGCCGCTGTACAGCAGGCCCGACTTGTCCTTCGCAGCCATCGACTCCGTTCCCCCTCTGGCAATGGAGGGGAAGGTGGTGCCCGGCTGGAGCGGCGTGGTCTCAACCAGCTGGTAGTTCTCGCGGGGCGATGGCTGGACCAGCGTCAGCAGCTGCGGAACAACGTTCCCGTCGCCCTGCGTGACCGCAAGGACAGACCTGGGCCAGTCCCGCTTGCTCGTGACCACGGTGGTGAGGAGCTTCGTCGACCGCACCGGCATCCGGGCCTCGTAGGAACCCACCTGTGACCGGATCTTGTAGTTCTGGGTTCGGACCTCAAGCTCCGTCCCCCCAACCCGGGGGGCAAGCTTGCCTGCGTCCTTGGCCGCATCTCCGGCATCTGTGGCGTTCGAGACCTGCTCCAGAATGCGCCGGAACTGGGCGTCAAGGAGGACCGGGGAGGCAGGCGCGGCAGGCTGGGAAGTGCTGGCGCTGGAATCAGTGGACGGAGCCGGAGCGGGCGTCGTGGTGGCGTTGGCTGCAACGCCTGTTCCGGCCACCACTGCGGCGGCAACGGCTGCGGCAACGGCAGCTGTCAGGGTGGACCTGGAAGTACCTGCGGATCTTGACTCTGCGCTGGAGCCGGCACCGGATCCGGCGCCGGGTTCGGGTGCGCCAGGGGTCCCGCTGCCGAGGCGTGCAGCGGATCGGGCTTCCGCCTTGGCCCGGGCCCGCCTGGCGAACTGGCTTCCCCGGCTGTTCTCTCCGCCGCCATCACCGTTGGGGCGGCGGGCCGAGAGAATGGCCAGGGCAATGCCGGCGAGCATCAGCAGCCCGCCCAGGACCAGCAGCGGGACGGCCCACGGCATGGAGGTATCGTTCGGGAACGTCATGGAAATGGACGACGGTGCGGGCTTCGTGCCGTCCGAGGCCAGGAGCAGCGACCATTCGCCGTCTGCAGGAGGAGTCCAGGAGTAATCCAGTTCGCCGCTCGCGTTCTCGCTGGACACCCACAGATCGGAACCGGCAGGTCTGGGCGCGGTCGCATCGCCGTCCGCGTGCTCCACCTGGAGCGACTTCCGGTCCGCGGAAACCCCCGTGACGGTGTTGTGCGTTGTCTTACCGACCCACGCGTCCACATCATCGGGGCGCCCGGCGGCCAGGATGAAGTTGCCGTCGCCCTTGATGTTGATTTTCACTGTTCCGCCGTGCAGCGTACGCAGGTGCTGGTCAATGACGGTCAATGGTGCCCCGGCGGCATCGGCAGGGGCGGAGGCTGTAAAGGTCTCGGATGGAGCCCAGAAGGTTTTCTGGCCGATCCCGGCCAAAAGTGTCAGGAGGCCGAGCAGCACGAGTGCGACTGCAGTCTTGAAACGCAAAGGAAACACCTATCATCAGCGGGGGTTTAGCTTCAATAGTAACCGTTTTGTTACCAATAGCTCAGTTCAGGGCTTGGGACGGGCCTCAGCATGCCCTGGGAAGCGGCTTCCCTTCCTGCTGTTGACAAGGCTGCTGATAGTGTTTGCGATGATCATCACACAGGCACGCAGCCGCGGTGCCGTATACGGAACAGGCCCCAAAACGCAGTGACTGACAAGACGGAAGATTCCCCCGCGGGACAGGAAAATACCCCCGCCTCCGACTCGCGGCAGGCCACGCAGACCCCGCCGAGGAGGCGCGGCAGATCCGCTGCTGCCGCCCTGGCAGCTTTCATGCGCCGTCTTCGCCAGCCACTCCCGGGAGCGCAGCCCAGGCTGCGTTTTGAGATGCCGCCCGAATATTCGCAGTATGACCAGGCCGACCCGGTCGAGGCCCCCGTCAGCCCGCAGTTCGGCAGCCCGGGGCCCCGGATGTCCACCCAGCACCCGCTCTACCTGGGGTTCATGGGGACAGTGGGCGTTGGACTGGCCCTGCTGGTCTACTGGATCGGCTCCAACACCACGCAGCTCCTGCTGTGGATCGTCGCGGCCCTCTTTATCGCCCTGGGCCTGGAACCGGTCGTCGGCTGGATGGAGAGCCGGCGGATTCCCCGACCGGTCGGCATCCTGGTGGCCCTTGCGGTACTGGTCAGCGCCGTCGCTGGTTTCTTTGCCACCCTGATCCCTACCATCGTGGAACAGGTCACCGAGATCGTGGCGAAGGCTCCGGTCTGGGTACGGGACTTCACCAACTCGGATTTGTTCCGCAGCCTGGATGACCAGTTCGGCCTCCGGGACCGCATCAATGAGGAACTGGACAAGTTCGTGAAGAACCCCGACGCCGTAGGTGGCATCTTCGGCGGGGTGGTGGGCTTTGGCTCAGTCCTGGCCAACGGGCTCTTCGGCACCCTGATCGTGCTGGTGCTGAGCCTGTACTTCCTCGCGGCGCTCCCTGCCATGAAGAAGTGGGGCTACCGGCTCGCACCGCGCTCACGCCGGGCGCGGGTGCAGGCACTTTCCGAGGAAATCACCCGTTCCGTGGGCAACTACGTGATCGGCCAGGCCTGCGTCGCCCTGCTGAACGCCACGTTCGCCTTCATCGTAATGACCATCCTGGGCATCCCGTTTTCGCTCCTGCTTGCCTTCGTGGTGGCACTCCTCGCATTCATCCCCCTGGTCGGCGGCATGATCGCAGCCGTCGTCGTGCTCCTGGTATCGCTGACCGTGGGATGGCAGACGGCGGCGATCTATGCGGTCTGCTACTTCGCCTACCTGCAGTTCGAGGCCTACTTCATTTCGCCCCGCATCATGCAAAGGGCGGTAGCGGTACCGGGTGCCGTGGCCGTCATCTCCGTGATAGCCGGCGGCAGCCTGCTGGGCGTCCTTGGTGCGCTGATCGCCATTCCCACGGCCGCAGCCATCCTGCTGCTGGTCAAGGAGATCTACATCGTCAGCCAGGACAAGCACTAGCACCGGAGGGCGCCGGCCCGGGGCAGACTACGCTGCCGCTGTGGCCACTGGCCCGTCCCATTCCTGGGGAAGCCCGCCGGGGCCGGCTCCGGTCTCTGTCACCTCATCCACGATTTCGTTGAGTACCCGCGCGGCATATTTCTCACCCACCCAAAGGTGCTTGGCGCCGTCGACCCCCACAACCCGGGCCTGGGGAACCATGCGGAAGCGCTCAGCCGCGGCCGCCGGCCGCAGATAGTCATCGTGCTCGGGCACCAGCACGGTCAGCGGCTTGCCTGTTTCCGCCCACTGCCTGAGGTGGGTGTCATTGGCACGGTGGAGCGGCGGTGACAGCAGCACGGCGCCTTCAACCTGGGAGGCCACGGGTTCGACAGCCCCGTACATGAGTGCCAGCTCGGTCCCGAAAGACCAACCCACCAGCCAGCGGTTGGGCAGCTTCCGTTCGACGGCGAATCGCACCGCAGCCTCGACGTCGAACCGCTCACCGATTCCTTCCTCGAACGATCCGTCGCTGGTTCCCCGCGGCGACGCCGTACCTCGCGTGTTGAACCTCAGCACAGCAACACCGGCGAGCGCTGGGAGCCGGTAGGACGCCTTGCGATACACGTGGGAGTCCATGAAACCGCCGTGGGTGGGCAGCGGGTGCAGGGTAATGAGTGTCGCCTGGATCCGGCCAGATTCCGGCAATGCCAGTTCCCCCACCAGGGTGTGGCCATCCTCCGTATGGAGTTCAACGTTCTCGCGCCTGGCCGGAAGGACCGTGGATGCCCGGATCGGTGAAAGAGCTGCAGGCTGGCTGAATTCATACGACGCCGGATCAAAAGTCATGCCAGCCAGCTTAGCGACTTGCGCAGCACCGGAGCGCGTCCCCGGCCCTGCACGGGACCGGACGCGGGCTCTCAGCGGTAGCGGTAGCTACGCGACATCCAGCAGTTCGTGTGCCAGTGCCGCCGTTCGGCAAGGCCGGCTGCCGCCCCGAACAGGTGGTCGTCCTTCCACACCACCAGGTGGGCGACTCCGGGAAGCACGGCGGTGGAGCAGCCTGGGCAAATGTAGGACTTTTCCGCGTTCTTCGCGGTCATGGTCCTAACCATCCATTCACCGTCGGGTGCACTTTCGCGGCGCGCCACACCTGCCCGGGCGCGTTCCAGGTCGAGCTCCGGCACCTCGCCGCTTCCGTTCCTGCCGGCCGCCTTGCCTGCTGGTCTCCCGATCTTCCCGGCATTGGGTCGGCGGGGACGGTTGGAGCGCGGCATTCCTCCATTCTGCCCCAGCCGCGTGCTTCCCTGCGCGCCGCCGGCCCCAAAGAGGGCCGTCCGGCCGCCCGGCCCCCGTCTAACCGGTAGTCTGTACGGCGTGCGACTTGTCATAGCCCGATGTTCAGTTGATTATGTTGGCCGGCTCAAAGCCCACCTCCCCCTAGCCACCAGGCTGCTGTTGGTGAAGGCCGACGGGTCGGTGCTGGTCCATTCCGACGGCGGCTCCTACAAGCCGCTGAACTGGATGAGCCCGCCGGCCACCCTCCGGGTGTCCTCGCCCGAGGAAATTGACGTGGAGCTGGGGGTCACGGAGCAGTGGACGGTGCAGTCCGCCAAGACCGACGACCGGCTCATCATTAACATCCACGAGCACCTCCATGAGTCATCCCACGATCTCGGCGTGGACCCGGGCCTCATCAAGGACGGCGTGGAAGCGGACCTTCAGCGGCTGCTGGCCGAACAGATCGAGACCCTGGGCCCGGGCTTCTCGCTGATCCGGCGTGAATACTTCACCGCGATCGGTCCCGTGGACATCCTGGCGCGGGATGCCAGCGGAGCCACGGTGGCCATCGAGCTGAAGCGCAGGGGCGATATTGACGGCGTCGAACAGCTGACCCGCTACCTTGAACTGCTGAACAGGGATCCGCTGCTGGCACCTGTCCGGGGAATATTTGCGGCACAGCAGATCAAGCCACAGGCCAAGGTCCTCGCGAACGACCGCGGAATCGACTGCCTCACCCTTGACTACGATGCCATGCGGGGCGTGGACGACAGCGGATCCCGCCTGTTCTGAATCCCTGTTGTTCCGCAGGAATTCTTCCAAAGACATTCTTCCAAAGCCATTCTTCCAAAGCCGAGGATCCTTCCAAAGATCCGTTCAGCCATGGCTGCAGGGATCTCCTGATGGCCCTCCGCTGGCCCCTGACAACGGCGTTCACTCGCTCTTTACGCAATATTTATCGGATTGGCGGTTTAGACCGTTGACCTGACGGTACTGTCATGAAATTCTTGTCTAAGTCTTTGTGTACGTGTTTTTCATGCTCGCAAGACATGTTGCGAGCGTGAAGCACCTGCAACGCAGGTTCCCGGAACCGGCAATCCAGGATTCTTCTCGCGGAGTGACCTAGGCCAGCACGCAGTGTGCCGGCCTTAGACAAGTTCCATAAATGAGGAGAAATAAATGGCACAGGGAACCGTCAAGTGGTTCAACGCTGAAAAGGGCTTCGGCTTCATCACCCCGGATGACTCCGACGGCGATGTCTTCGTTCACTACTCCGAGATCCAGACCGGTGGCTTCAAGACCCTCGACGAGAACCAGCGCGTTCAGTTCGAAATCGGTCAGGGCGCCAAGGGTCCCCAGGCTACCGGCGTAACGCTGGTCTAGTCCCGGCTGGCCGGACGCGTTAGCGTCTGGCCGCGAATCAGTGGTCTCCGGCATCCTTGCCGGGGACCACTTTTTTGGTCCCGCAGCCTGGCTGTTTGCCTGGCCCGCGTCCATCGATTTTTTCCCGGCACATTATTTGTCACAAACGCCGTCATATTCTGAATTGTCCGGGGCGCCGTCAGCCCACCCGCCCCCGCAGCAACCGGGCTCCCTGCCTGAGCGAGAGGCCGGGCAGATAGGCACGCGTCAGTGCCCTGCCGATCGCCGGCAGCTGCAGCGGATCCTGGTAGTACAAGTACAGTGTGCGGTAGTCCGGCTTGAAGCGTGACTTGAACGCCGCCAGGGACCGGAAACCGTAGACAGGCTCCAGCGCGTGGCCCACAACGTCGAGGATCCGGAGCACGTTTTCGGCGGGCAGGGATTCGGTGGATTCCTCCGCCTCCTGTTCCGCGGGCATCTGGGCCAATGGCGACCCTGATAAAGAAATGACCTCCACCGTTTTCCTGAGTTCCAGCACGGCCGAGGCGATCAGGAACTCCATCACCCCCGGGAATCCGTCAGCACCCCGGCGCATGACATCGAGCGTCCGGCTGACCAGCTTTCCGTCCTCGTACACCGGGAGCCAGCTGGTCACCCCGTGGACGGTGCCGTCCCCGTCGACGGCGAGGCAGCACAAGACCTCGTCATCCATCAGTTCATCGATGCCGCCCAGCGTAAAGCCCATTTCGGGTACCGCTTTGGCGGCCGCCCACTCTTCCGACACCTCACTTAGCCGGGCACGAAGAGTAACGGGCAGCCCATGGTAGGTTCCCCAGACCGCCTTCACTCCGAGCTTCTCCGCCCGGTTCAGGGCTGTGCGCACGTTCTGCCACTCCTTGCCCTTGAATTCGAGCTCCCTCACGGCCAGCCTGGTTTCCTGCGCCACGGCGACGCGGTGGAAGCCCCGTTCACGCAGGAGCGGCCACAGCGTGTCATTGCAGGAGTAGAACGCCGGGATGAGGGCGTGGCTGCTGCAATAGGCCAGGAAGCCTTCAGCCGTGGCCTGGTGGTTCCTCCTGGGGCCGAATGGGCCGGCCAGCGTGAGCGCGACACTGCCGTGCTGCTGGTATGCCACGGCGCCGTCGCCGTCCGGACTGAACCAGTAGCTGTTGGGCTCCCAGAGAGCCATCCAGGACAGGGAATCACCTCCCTGGTGCAGGAGGGTCCGGGCGACGACCCTTCCGCTCCTGCCAAAGTCATTGATGTGGTGCCGGCCCAGGAGCACCCACCAGACGCCCGCCAGTGCGACCACCCAGAAAACCGGCCCGGAATACGCAAAGATGAAGGACTCGATGCTGTTGCGGTCCGCGAAGACCCGGCGGTACAGGTTGGGAAGCGGAATCGGAAGATATTGGCGGGACAGCTCGGCAAGCAGGCCAAGCAGTCCCCCGTCGCGCGACATCCCGCCGGCCGCTGACCAGGCCAGCGCATAGCTGCCCGAAAGGAGTAGCCAGACGCCTCCCACCACAGCCCCAAAGGCCCGCCGTGCAGAGGGGACCGTCTCCACTCTGAACTGGCGCCTGTTGGCCCACAAGAGGACGGCGAGCAACAAAGGAACTGTCACCAATGGAAGGATGTGGGCGAAACCCGAGCCCATGGCTGCCGTGTGCGGGCGGGTCGGATAATGCGGGATGAGGGCGAACAGGCCGAGGTAGGCAGCTGCCAATGCCGTTACCGCCAACTGGAGGGCCAGGGTGATGCGCAGCGCCATCCGGCGGCCACGGCGCATCCCGTCGGCACAGATCAGCAATAGGACCACCGGCACCACCGCAAGCGCGAGGCCGAACGGGCCTGCGAAGCCTTGTCCTCCGGCCTGGAGGCACGACGCCTCCACCGTCGCGCCGCAGTTGAACTCAAGCTGGCTCAACGTGGGCAGCGGGTTCAGGACCACGTCGCGCAGCAAGGCCAGCGGACCGGTGGGCGTCGCCGCAACGGCAGTCAGGATGGGGCCCGCGGCGAAAACGGCCGCAGTCAGGGCGAGGAGGTTCCTTGTCTCGCGGCCCGTTGAGCGGGGCCGGTGGAGCTGTGCGTGCTCGCCACGCATCCACCAGCCGGCCGCAAGGCCCAGGACTGCGCCCAGGAAGCCGATCACCGTCTCGGCGTGTCCGACATAGAGAACCAGCAGCAGGGAGATGGACAGCAATGTGGTCCTGAGCCTCCGCTGCCAGAGGACCGGGAGCCTGGCGCTCGCAGCCATCGAGACGGTGAGCACGGCGGCGTAGGGGCCGATCAGGCTGTTGTCCGCCATGAGGCCCAGCCAGCCGTCCCCCGTGTAGCGTGCCAGCTGCGTGAGAAGGAGGAATACCGTGACGGAAGCGAACTGGCCGCCGAAGAACAGCATGGCAGCGGCTGGCGCCCCCAGGCGCTTCTCGGCAATGCCGACCAGCACGAGGATCATGAGGGCCGCTGCCAGATAGGCCAGGGGGTTGGTGGCAAAGAACAATGAGGTAAACACCGACCACCAGTAGCCGGACTTCAGCCCGGGTCCGCTGACCGAGGCTATCTCCAGCATTGACTCCGGCGGGCCGCTGAGGAAGCTCCCCGTCACCGCGCCGGTGACGAGGAAAACAGCGAGCACCGCCAGGGTGAACGGCACTGAAAGCAGCCGTGCAAAGGCCCTTCGCAGTGCAGGGCGGCCCACAGTTGTCCACGCCAGTCCGGCCGTTCGGATTCCGGTGCCCGCCGTCATGGCTTCAGGCCCCAATGGCGCACAAGGAACGCCAGCCCGTCCGCCATCCCCTTGGACGGTGTGTCCCAGGAGTGGCCGGCGTGCTGCACCTGCTTTGACTCAACGTCGAAGCCGGCTCCCTTGGCGGCATTGGCCAAGGTGTTCATGTATCCGATGAACTCCGGGTCGCGCTCGCCTGCTGCGAAGTACGCCGCGCTGGAATCAAAATGGGTCCTGCCCAGAATGTCCAGCGGTGTTTGGCGCTCAAAGGCGGCGGCGTCCCCCGGGAATGCGGCGTCGATAGTCTTCTGGCGCTCCTTGGCGAGGGCAGGCTCAAATTCGCTCGAGAACGCCAGCACTGAGGTGTAGATGTCCGGATGCCGCGTACCCATCTGCAGCGCACATGTTGCGCCGAACGAGAATCCTCCCACGGACCACTGCTTGTGGTCCGAACTGATGTCCAGCACAGAGCTGATCCACGCGGGGACGTCCTTCGACAAAAACGTGTCCGCGTGGGCGATCCTGCTGTCCAGGCAGAGGGTATTGGCCTGCTGGGATCCGTTTGGATCGGCCACCACGACGACGGGAGCCACCCCGCCATGATCAGCGGCGAAGTCGTCCATGTGGGCACGCAATGCTCCCCCGGAGAGCCAATCCGCTGGCCCGCCAGGCTGTCCCGCGAAAAGGAGGAGCACGGGCAGGGCAGGACGGTTCGCGGCAAAGTAGGCGGGAGGCAGGTAGATGTAAGCGTCCCGTGTGTTCAGTCCGGAGGCCGTCCCGGGGATGCTTGCCTTCCTCAGGGCTCCCTCCGGCGGAAGGTCACCCTGGGGCTGCCAGCCATCGAGGGGGACGAGGGGTGCAGCACCGGCCTGGCGCATGAGCGCAGGTTCCAGGGTGCTGATCCGGGACAAGTCCGTGCCCATCAGGTCGCTGACCGTGCGGTTGAGGCCGAAGTACGCATTGATCTGCACGGCGGACAGCAGGGCCACGAGCAGGAAGGCCACCAGCCCAAGGGATCGCTGCTGCCACGAAGTCCGCGGCAGGCGCAGCAGCATGAGGACCAGGGCGGCGAGGGCGGGAACGGACCAGGTGAGGACCTCGAAAGGAAGGTCCTCGGGGAAGATGGAGAAAACGTCTATCAGTGCCCAATGCGTCACGGCAACCAGGGCGGCGCCGGCGATGACGGAAATAAACACGCTCACCAGCCAACGGCGGGTACCAAAAGCGGCCGGAGGCCACAGCA
Source organism: Arthrobacter sp. (assembly GCA_036565085.1). Lineage (GTDB taxonomy): Bacteria > Actinomycetota > Actinomycetes > Actinomycetales > Micrococcaceae > Arthrobacter. Next base: position 844 of record DATCNU010000135.1, on the reverse strand, counting down.
GAAAGAGGCCGGCGGCGGCACCGAGGACCCAGGCGGCCCAGAAAACCGGGCCGTCGATCAGGCGGACGTCGGCGAGAAATTCCACGACGGTTAGCGCCAGGTCCCCACGCCGATAACCGGGCCGGCCTCAAGCCAGGAGGACAGCCCGGTGTATGCGTCGAACTTCATGGCCAGCTTCAGGTCCTGGCCTTCGTGCCTCAGCTCCACGATCACGACGTCGGGCTGGACTTTGACGGACTCGGCCTCCGTCGGAGTACGGCGCCCCAGGAGCTCAAGGGAACTCCGCTTGAACTTGTGCTTGGGCCGCACGCTCAGCGACAGCAGCCGAAACCATTCGAGGTCGTTGTCCTGGTAACGACAAACCCCCATCTGCCAGCTGTTTCCAGCCATGCAAATGGAGGCGTCCACGGTGCCCAGGGCACGCCGCAGGTTGAAGCGGCGTACCCCGGAAAGGCACAGTGCAATGATCAACAATCCAAAGGTGATTGCCAGGGCGATGAACGGAAGACTTGGAGCGTCCATCAAAGTCGTGCTAGCGAATCCCAGCAGTAGCCGCGTCACCCAGCTGGGCGTTGTCAGCAACAATAACCACGCGGTTGTTGTCAACGGAGAAGAATCCGCCGTCAACTACCACGGCAATGCGGTCACCGGAAACCGGCTGGATCGCCAGTTCACCTTCGGCCAGGATCGCCAGCAGGGGCGCGTGGCCGGGCAGGATTCCGATTTCACCATCGCTGGTGCGGGCCTTGACCATCTTGGCCGCTCCGGACCACACGAAGTGGTCCGCTGCGACAATCTCAACCTCAAGCTCAGCCATATTACTTGGTCTGTTCCTGGATCTTGG
>DATCNU010000134.1:0-11138 GCA_036565085.1 Arthrobacter sp. | reverse complement strand
TCCCCCTCAAACGTGACCGGCCGCCGTCGTGCTGTTGAGCCGTCCTGTTGATCCTGCTCTTGGCCTGGTGGACGCCCGGCTACGGCAGGTGCCGCTCCTCGACGCCGTTGTATTCGCTCAGCGGGCGGATCAGGGAGTTCGATTCCAGCTGCTCCATGATGTGCGCAGTCCAGCCCGTGATCCGGCTCGCGACGAACAGGGGAGTAAACGTCGGGGTGTCGAAGCCCATCAGGTGGTAGGTGGGGCCGGTGGGGTAGTCGAGGTTAGGCTTGATGCCTTTGGCCTCGTCCATGGCCGATTCCAGCCCGTTGTAGAGCCCCAGCAGTTCCGGGCGGCCGTAGTGGGCGATCATTTTGTCCAGGGCGGCCTTCATGGTGGGCACGCGGGAGTCGCCGTGCTTGTAGACGCGGTGGCCAAAGCCCATGACCTTCTTCTTCTGTGCCAGGGCATGCTCCATCCAGGTCCTTGCCCTGGCGGCAGCGTCCTCCAAGGATTCCTCCGGACGGATTCCGATCTCATCGAAGGTGTGCATCACGGCTTCGTTGGCTCCGCCATGGAGCGCACCCTTGAGTGCACCGATGGCGCCGGTCACAGCCGAATGCAGGTCCGAGAGAGTTGATGTAATCACCCGGGCCGTGAACGTGGAAGCGTTGAAGGAGTGCTCGGCGTACAGGATCATGGACACGTTGAACGCCTCCACGACCTCCGGAACCTGTTCCTCTCCGAACGTCATCCAGAGGAAGTTGGCGGAGTAGTCCAGGTCCGAGCGGGGCTCCACAAGGTCCTGGCCGTGACGGCGGCGCTGGTCGTATGCCACCACGGCAGGCATGGCGGCGAACAGGTCCAATGCCTTGGCCATGTTGGCCTCGCGGGAGGAATCCTCCGCCAGCGGGTGGCGTGCCCCCATGACGGATGCTGCGGTCCGGCAGACGTCCATGGGGTGGGAGCCCGTGGGGAGCGCGTCAATCACCTGCTTGACCACCGGGTCCAGGGGCCGTCCTGCGCGTTCCTGCGCCGTGAAATCCGCCAGTTGCTCCGCCGTGGGCAGTTCGCCGTTCCATAAAAGGTAGGCCACTTCCTCGAAACTACACTTGGCGGCCAGTTCCTGGACTGGATAGCCACGGTACAGCAGCGAGTTCGTGTCCGGGTTGACCTTCGACACGGAGGTGTAGTCCACCACGACGCCGTCGAGGCCCTTTTTGATGTCCTGATCAGCCATGCTGAGACTCCTTTGTTCCTGTCGTCTGTTGAGCCGGCCGGAGCCGGATTTTGTGGGTGGACTTCACTTGCCAGGAATCTGGAAGTTAAAGATCCCGGTGTCAAAGCGGTTGTACGCCTCATAATCCACAAGGTCATACAAACGCGCACGGGTCAGCATGCTCCCGACCTGTGCCTCCTGGGTTCCATCGGCCTTAATCGATTCCAGAGTACGCTCCGCGGCGCCCATGGCACTACGGAGCAGCGTCACGGGATAGATAATCATGTTGACCCCGACGCCGGACAGCTGATCCACGGTGAAAAGGGCGCTTTGGCCGAACTCGGTCATGTTGGCCAGGAGGGGCACGTCCACGGCATCACGGATGGCCTGGAACTCGGAGAGGTCCTTCATGGCCTCGGGGAAAATGGCGTCTGCGCCGGCCTCAACGAGGGCCTTGGCACGGTCCTGGGCAGCCTGGATTCCTTCCACGGCCCGGATGTCGGTGCGGGCCATGATGAGGAAGTTGGGGTCCCGGCGGGCGTCCGCGGCGGCGCGGATGCGCTTGGTGGCGGTGTCCAGGTCCACCACGTTCTTGCCGTCCAGGTGGCCGCAGCGTTTGGGGTTGAACTGGTCCTCGATGTGCAGCCCGGCCAGGCCCGCGTTTTCGAGTTCCTGGACGGAACGGGCCACGTTCATCGGTTCGCCGAAGCCGGTGTCCGCGTCGACAAGGGAGGGCAGGTCGGTCATGCGGGCGATCTGCCCTGCCCGGGTGGCCACCTCGGTCAGCGTGGTCAGGCCGATGTCCGGCAGTCCAAGGTCGTTCGCGAGCACGGCGCCGGAGATGTAGACCCCGGCGAAGCCCTTTTCCTCGATGAGCCGCGCGGAGAGTGGGTTGAACGCCCCGGGAAACTGCTGGATGGTCCCCGACGCCAGGAGCTCGCGCAGGCGGATCCGCTTTTGTTCGGGGGTGACTTTGGAGTACAGCATTCAGAACAGTCCCTCGGGTGCGGCCGCGAAGTCGATCACGCCGGGGGCGGCGGTGATGTTGAGCTGGTCCAGTTCCCCGGCGGCCAGATCGGGCAGCCGCTGGGCGGCGGCGAGGAACCGTTCGATTTCTTCCCCTTCCACCACGCCGGTGGCCAGGGTACGGAATTTGTCGATGTACTGCTGGCGGCCGAACGGGCGGGCACCGAGGGGGTGGGCGTCAGCCACCGCGATCCCGTCCGTGATAACAGTGCCGTCGGTGAGGGTTATTTCCACGGAGCCGCCGAAGGCCTTCTCGCTGATGTCCAGCGAATGGTAGCGCCGCGTCCACTCGGGGTCTTCCTCTGTAGTGACCTTCTGCCACAGCTCCACGGTGTCCGGCCGTGCGGCGCGTTCGGGGGAGTAGGAGTCCACGTGGTGCCAGGTGCCGTCCTGCAGTGCGACGGTGAAAATGTAGGGGATGGAGTGGTCCAGCGTCTCCCGGCTGGCCGTGGGGCTGTATTTCTGCGGGTCGTTCGCGCCGGACCCGATCACATAGTGGGTGTGGTGGCTGGTTTTGATCAGCACGGACTTCACATTGGCAGGGTCGGTGGTCTCCGGATGTTCGCCGTGGAGCTTGCGGGCGAGGTCGATCCAGGCCTGGGCCTGGTACTCGGCCGAATGTTCCTTCGTATAGGTGTCCAGGATGGCCCGCTTGGGCTCGCCGGCCCCGGGCAGCGGCACGGTGTAGGAGGCGTCCGGGCCATCGAGCATCCAGGCGATAAAGCCGTCTTCGCCCTCATAGATCGGGACGGGGGAGGTCTGGCCGCGCATGGAACGGTCCACGGCTTCGACGGCCATCTTGCCGGCGAAGGCCGGGGCGTGGGCTTTCCAGGTGGAGATCTCGCCCTTGCGGGACTGGCGGGTGGCGGTGGTGGTGTGCAGGGCCTGGCCCACGGACTGGAAGATCGTCTCGACGTCGAGCCCCAGGAGCGTTCCGATGCCGGCGGCCGCGGACGGGCCGAGGTGGGCCACGTGGTCGATCTTGTGCTTGTGCAGGCAGATCGCCTTCACCAGGTTCACCTGGATCTCATATCCCGTGGTGATGCCCCGGACGAGGTCCCGGCCGCTCGAACCCACATGCTGGGCAACAGCAAGAATTGGCGGAATATTGTCCCCCGGGTGCGAGTAGTCCGCGGCCAGGAACGTGTCGTGGTAGTCCAGTTCGCGGACGGCCACGCCGTTGGCCCAGGCCCCCCACTCAGGGGAGACACGCTCGCCGATGCCGAAGACCTTGGCGCCCTTGCCTCCGGTGCTGGGGCCGTGGCTGAGCGCCTGGGCCCTGGCAGCGACAATGGGGCTCCGGTTGAGGGAGGCCATGGCCACGGACGCGTTGTCGATGACGCGGTTGATCACCATGTCGGTGACTTCGCCGGTCACCTCGACCGGATCCGCGGCCACGACGGCGATCTTGTGGGCCAGCTGGTCCTCGCGGGCCAGGTTTTCCTCGCTCTTGTGGACACGGACGTGGTGTTCCTTAACCATGGGGATCCTTCTAACGTGGCGTATGTGTGGCTTTGATGTGGGCAAGACTGCGGTGCAGGTGCACGATGGTGGCGGCTTCGGCCAGCCGTGGATTGCGGGCCGCGATGGCTTCTGCGATGGCTGCGTGTTCGGAGGCGGCCGCGGTGAGGCGGGCCGCGTCATCGGCGGCCAGCCGGCGGACCCGGACCAGGTGGACACGGAGGCTGCCCATGGCCTGGGCCAGATACGCATTTGAAATTGCTACATCGATGGCTGCGTCCAGGCGCGCCACCAGGCCGTAGTAGCCGTGCCGTGCGGGGTCGTCGGTGCCCAGAAGCTCCGGAGCTGCCTGCAGCTGGTGATGCAATTGCCCGAATTCCGCCGGGTCACCCCGTTCGGCGGCCAGCGCTGCCGCCCTGCCTTCGAGCGTCTCACGGAGCTCGAACAGCTCGTCGATGTCCTCCAGCGAAATGTCTGTGACGACGACGCCGCGGCCCCCTGCCGCCGTCGTCAGCCCCTCGGAGGTAAGCCGGCCGAGCGCCTCCCGCAGGGGAGTGCGTGAGACGCCCAACCGCTCGGACTGCTCCACTTCGGCGAGCAGGGTGCCGGGACGAAGCCGCCATTCGACAATGTCGTCGCGGAGCGCCGTGTAGGCCCGATCGCTGGCGCGCATGCGTGTTCTCCATCACTGAATCCGATTAACTGCATCCGATCATCAGTGTATACATAGCTCCGACCGATAGCCATACTTCAGCGCAACTTCTGGACAAAAATGCGGCCTATGTATACAAAAGGAGTCTTCTTGTCCCTAGCGGCCGCTCCAACGGTATTCGTTCTCGGGCCGTCCGGGAGTTCCATACCGGGCAGTACGCGACACCGTTCCGGCGTCGGCAAGGTACTCAAGATACCGCCGGGCGGTGACCCGGGACATGCCCAGCGCCTCCATGACCTCTGTGGCTGAGACGGCCTGGGGGTGCTGCTTCATATACTCCTGCACGGACATGAGTGTTGAGGCGGACAGTCCTTTGGGCAGGGGCATCTCCGACGGTGCCCGAAGGCTGGCAAACGCCTGGTCCACGTCGCTCTGGGATGCGCCGGCCCTGCCGGATCCGGGGCCGGGGGAGGCAAGCTGCTGGCGGAACAGCCGATAGCTCGCAAGCTTGTCAGCGAACGTGGCGTAGGTGAACGGCTTGATCAGGTACTGGACCACCCCGATGGCCACTGCACTGCGGACGATGGCCAGTTCCCGGACAGCGGTGATTGCGATGATGTCCGCGAGGATCCCGGATGACCGCATCCGGCGGGCTATGTCCAGGCCGTGGAGATCGGGAAGGTTCATGTCGAGTAGGACAAGTTCCACCGGCTCGCCCGATGCGGCGAACTCGGCGAGCAGCCGCAGCGCCGATTGGCCGTCCGGTGCCGTGCCCGCAAGCGTGAATCCCTCGAGCCGGCCCACGTAGGCACCATGCGCCGCCGACGCCACAGGCTCGTCCTCCACCACGAGGACGCGGATATCGCTCACTGGTACAGCTCCTCTTTGTCGGTTCCGGTCGCCATCGCCGGCAGGAAGACATGAAACTGCGCTCCGCCCGAACCTGTGATGGTCATCGTACCGTCCAGCCGCTGCACGGCCTGCCGAACCAGGGCCAGGCCTATGCCGCGGCCGAAGACGCCAGGCTCCTTGGTGCTGAATCCATGCTTGAAGATATGCTCCACGGCTTCCGGGTCGACCCCGGAGCCGGAGTCCCGGACCGTGATATCCAGGCCCTCGGCGTCGGACTCCACCGTCAGCGCCACCTCCTTGGGCGCCTGGCCTTCCGCGGCCGCGTCGATGGCGTTGTCCAGAAGGTTGCCCAGGATAGTCACAAGGTCCTGGACCGCCAGGCCTGTGACGGAGGCGGAGCCCACAGTCCTGAGCGTCAGCTTCACTCCCCGTTCATTGGCTTCGGACGCCTTGCCCATGATGAGGGCGCTCAGCACCGGCTCGTCCACCGAGCTGATCATTTCGTCCGTGAGCTTCTGGCTGAGTTCAAGATCCTTGGTTGCGAAGTCCAGTGCTTCGCGGGTCCGGCCCAGCTCAAGCAGGGACACCATGGTGTGCAACCGGTTGGCATGTTCATGGGTCTGTGCCCTGAGGGCGTCCGAGAGCGTCCTCATGGTCTCGAGTTCACTGCCCAGGGACTCAATTTCCGTCCGGTCACGGAGAGTGGCCACCGTGCCGAAGACAGCGGGACGGCGGCCGCCGGGGGAGACCGGACCGAGCGCCGGGCCCTGGTTCACCACCACAATCCGGGAGCCGGTCAGGTGGATTTCGTCGTGGGCTTCCCGGCCGGATTCAAAGAGCTCCTTCAGGCTCGCGGCGAGCGGGAGCGACGCCAGATCGGGCGGGCGGGCCGGATCGTCCGCCGAGTTGCGCCGCTCAAGCCCGAGCAGCTCGGCAGCCTGGTCGTTGTACATGACCACCCGGCCCTTGGTGTCTATCAGGATGAGACCTTCCCGAACAGAATGCAGCACGGACTCGTAGTAGGCAAAAAGCTGGGCCAGCTGCTCGGGCCCCCAGCCCCTTGTGACCCTGCGGAGATAGCGGCCCAACAGCCACGATGCCGCCGACCCGCCCAACAGGAGAACCAGTGCGATGCCCAGCAACGCCGGGAGCCGGCCGGAAAAGGCGACGTCGACCGTCCTCACGGTCACGCCGGCGGCGACAAGGGCCTTGACGGTTCCGCTCCCGTCCTTGACCGGGACGATGGTGCGCACGGACGGACCCAGCGTTCCTGCCGTGACTTCGGTGAACACCTCCCCCCGGAGCGCCGCGTCAATCGAGCCGATGTACGGTTTGCCGATCTCGGCTGCGTTCGGGTGTGTCCAGCGAGTCCGGTCCGGCGCCATGATGGTGACGAAATCGGCTCCGGCACCGGCCATGACCTGGAGCGCGTACGGCTGCAGCGCAGCTGAGGGATCAGGACTGTTCGCAGCCTGGAGCACCAGGGGATTGGCAGCAACGGCGGCTGCCACGCCCGTCATCCTTCTCCCCGCTTCCTCGTAGGCGTGGTCCCGGGCATCGATGAAAGTGGCCGTGCCCACGATGGCCGTGAAGGCCAGCACAATCAGCAGGTTGGCCACAAACAGCCTTCGGGCGATACTCCAGCGGTGGATCATCCGTACCTCCCATGACCAATATGAACGCAACGGTGAGCTATGTCACGCTGTGCCCAATGATGGATATCACACCGGACGCACGTGATGAGCCCAGAGACTGTGCCGCAGCGTCTACCAGATTATCCATAAGGAGACACATCATGGCTTCTCAACGAGGAGAGTCACCAGCGCCTGCGAAGGCCGCCCGCAAGGGACTCGACAAATCCCACTACCTCTACATGGCCGTTATCGGCGCCGTGATCCTGGGCGCCATCGTGGGCCTGCTGTTCCCGGAGTTCGCCAAGAACCTCAAGCCGCTTGGAGACGGGTTCATCAAGCTCATCAAGATGATGATCGCGCCGATCATCTTCTGCACTATCGTGCTGGGCATCGGCTCAATAGCCAAGGCCACCACAGTCGGCAAGGTCGGCGGACTGGCGCTGGGCTACTTCATGATCATGTCCACCTTCGCCCTGGCCATCGGCCTCGTCGTCGGCAACATCGTCCACCCGGGAGAGGGCCTCAAGCTCTCGGCCTATGATCCGAACAAGAAGGCTGCAACGGACAGCACCGTGGACTTCCTGCTGGGGATCATTCCCAGCGACATTCCGGTCCTGCCCACCCTTCTCGCAGCCATCCTGATCGGCTTCGCGCTGCAGAAGATGGGAACGCAGGGTGCCCCTATCCTCAAGGCCATCGGCCACGGCCAGGCACTCGTTTTCCGCATCCTCATCATGATCATGTGGCTCGCTCCGGTCGGCGCCTTCGGTGCCATCGCCTCCGTTGTCGGCGCCACTGGTTTCGCGGCAATCGTGAGCATGTTTACGCTCATGGTGGCGTTCTACATCACCTGTGCACTGTTCATCGTCGTCATCCTGGGCGGCCTCCTGCAGGTTGTTGCCGGAGTGAGCATCTTCAAGCTGATGCGGTACCTGGCCCGCGAATACCTCCTGATCTTCTCCACCTCTTCCTCTGAGGCAGCCCTGCCGCGTCTCATCGCCAAGATGGAGCACCTCGGGGTTTCCAAGCCGGTTGTCGGCGTCGTGGTACCCACCGGATACTCCTTCAACCTCGACGGCACCGCGATCTACCTGACCATGGCTTCCCTGTTCGTCGCCAACGCCATGGGAACCCCCCTGGACCTCGGCGCGCAGGTTTCGCTCCTGATCTTCATGATCATCGCTTCCAAGGGTGCTGCCGGCGTCACCGGCGCCGGGCTCGCCACCCTGGCAGCGGGACTGCAGGCACACCGTCCGGAACTCCTGGGCGGCATGGGCATCATCGTCGGAATCGACCGCTTCATGTCCGAGGCCCGCGCGCTGACCAACTTCACGGGCAACGCAGTAGCCACGGTCCTGGTGGGTACGTGGGTCAAGGAAATCGACGGTGAACAGGTTGATCGTGTCCTGTCCGGCGGCCTGCCCTTTGACGAAACCACCATGGCAGCCAGCCACAGCGACCGCTTTGGCGGCTCCCCTGAGACCGCGGCTGTGCCAGCCAGGGCCTAGATCAACAGGACCCGCGAGGTCCTGGCAGTGCATCCGGAACCGCCCGTACAGCCCCGGCTGTACGGGCGGTTCCGGCATGCACGGGACTAACCTTCGACTTCTACTAGAGGGTAAAGGCTCAAAGTGATGCCAAAGTCAAGTTGCCTCAAATAGCGTGTCGGGCGCTGTAGCCTAAATGGGAGAAGGAACGGCGCTGGGTATCCAGCGGCAGGAAATGACCGTCATCGAAAGTGTGGATAGATACGTGAGCAGCGAACAGGGTTCAGCAACTCTGGAAGGCACGGAACTCGATCTGGAAGACGCCGTGATGGGACCCACAGGGCGCCCTTACCGCGAATTTCCGGAGCCCGCGCCGCTGTCGTCCCACGGCCCGGCCCGCGTCATTGCCATGGTCAACCAAAAGGGCGGCGTCGGCAAGACCACCTCCACCATCAACCTGGCCGCTGCGCTGGCAGAGTACGGGCGCAGGGTCCTCCTGGTTGATTTTGACCCGCAGGGCGCACTTTCGGCCGGACTGGGTGTGAACCCGCATGAACTCGATCTGACCGTCTATAACGTCCTCATGGACCGCAAAGTGGATATCCGCGACGCCATTCACCATACGGACGTGGAGAACGTTGACCTGCTGCCCGCGAACATCGATCTGTCCGCCGCCGAAGTGCAGCTGGTCAATGAGGTGGCACGCGAGCAGGTCCTGGACCGGGCGCTCAGGAAGGTCGAGGATGACTACGACGTTGTCCTGATTGACTGCCAGCCGTCGCTGGGGCTCCTGACGGTGAACGCCCTGACTGCCGCCCACGGCGTCATCATCCCCCTGATCTGCGAATTCTTCGCCCTGCGCGCCGTGGCGCTCCTCGTGGAGACCATCGACAAGGTCCAGGACAGGCTGAATCCGCGCCTGCAGGTGGACGGCGTCCTCGCCACCATGTACGACGCCCGTACCCTGCACAGCCGCGAAGTCATCACCCGCCTGGTGGAAGCCTTCGGAGACAAGGTTTTCGAAACCGTCATCAAGCGTTCCATCAAGTTTGCCGACGCCACTGTGGCAGCGGAACCGATCACCAGCTATGCAGGCAACCACATCGGAGCCGATGCGTACCGCCGCCTGGCCAAAGAGCTGATTTCGCGCGGCGGCGCACCCTAGCCAGGCCGTGGCTGAATCCAGGCCCGGCTTTGAGGTACGGCTGGCCAACTTCACCGGTCCTTTCGACCTCTTGCTTGGCCTCATCGCCAAACACCAGCTCGATATCACCGAGGTGGCCATCGCCACGGTCACCGATGAATTCATCAGGTACATCCGGAAACTCCAGAAGCTGGGCGAGGAGTGGGCTCTGGACGAGGCCAGTGAGTTCCTGGTCATTGCGGCCACGCTCCTTGACCTGAAGGCCGCCCGGCTGCTTCCGGCCGGTGAAGTCGAGGACGATGAGGACATCGCACTGCTGGAGGCTCGTGACCTGCTCTTTGCCCGACTGCTCCAATACAAGGCATTCAAGCAGGTTGCAGCACTGTTGGGCGCCACGCTTGAGCAGGAGTCGACGAGGTTTCCGCGCCAGGTTGCCCTGGAAGAGCATTTCGCCGCCATGCTCCCCGAGCTGGTGTGGAAACATACGCCGGAACAGTTCGCCAGGCTGGCCGAAGCCGCGCTGAAACCAAAAACGCCCCAGCCCGCCGAAGTCGGGCTCAGCCATCTGCACGGCAGCGCCATCAGCGTCAAGGAGCAGGCCGAGATCCTGGGGCTCCGGTTACGGCTGGGAAAGCCGCTGTCCTTCCGTGCTCTGATTGCAGATGCCGAATCCACGCCTGTAGTGGTGGCCAGGTTCCTGGCCCTGCTGGAGATGTTCCGGGACAAGGTGGTGTCCTTCGACCAGCTCTCCCCGCTTGGCGACCTCACCGTGCATTGGACAGCGGACGTCCAGGACTGGTCCACCGTGAACCTGAGTGAAGAATACGAGGAGCAGCCGTGAATGGGGACCTGCCGGAGAATGACGGGGACAGGGTGGAAGAACAGGCCGCCATGGAAGAAGGGGCCCATGTTCGGGATCTTCCCGGCGGAGCCAAGGCAGCCTTGGAGGCGGTGCTGATGGTGCTGGACCAGCCGGCCACCGCCAGCGAACTGGCCGCGGGCCTGAACCTGACGGTCACCGTCGTCGATAAGTTGCTGGCGCAACTGCAGCGTGAGTATAGCGGCTATACTGTTAAAGCCCCGGACACGGACGTCGCCAGCGATGCTGGCTTCAGCTCCAGCCCCCGGGGTTTTGAATTGCGGAACATCGCCGGTGGCTGGCGCGTCTATTCCCGTACCGAATTTTCCGACGTCGTCGGCCGGTTCGTGCTGGAAGGCCAGACAGCCAGGTTGACGCAGGCGGCCCTTGAGACACTGGCCGTCATTGCGTATCGCCAGCCCGTGTCCAGGGCCCGCGTGTCAGCAATTCGGGGAGTCAACGTTGATTCGGTGGTACGGACGCTGGCGCAGCGCGGACTTATCGAAGATTCGGGAACCGATCCCGAGTCGGGGGCCATCCTCTACCGGACCACGTCATACTTCCTGGAACGGATGGGAATCGGTTCCATCGCCGAACTTCCCCAGCTTTCTCCCCATCTTCCGGGGCTGGAGGGCATCGAGGAGTTCTACGACGCCGGAAGAATGTAGGCGGGCAAATGCCCGTTTGCAGCAAGAGTATTCATTAGGGCAGAAATATTCTGCATGGCTGGCTAGGGTTGTTTTCGGACAACTTGCCGGCCGCATATCGAAGGACGGGTCATGACACAGGCGGGACGCCAGGGTTCACCACGTAACAGTTCAGGAC
>DATCNU010000133.1:0-1760 GCA_036565085.1 Arthrobacter sp. | reverse complement strand
CCTGGCGCTGTTTCAAGGATGAAAGGTCGACGGCGCCACGCAGGTTAAGCAGGCTGGCAGCGGCTGGAGGGACTGGACGGGAAGCTGGCGAACTCATGCTTTCCACTCTAGCCACTCCGGCCGCTGCCGGGGGTACTGCATCAGGGTGCTGGCCCCCAAGAACCTACTTGAAGCTTGCGCCTATCAGCCCGCGCGTGGCGGCTACGAGCTTAATGGGATCGGTGGAACCGGTCGGCGGGATGTAGACCGCCATCGATTCGGCGAAGTTCAGAACCATGCCGGTGGTGGTTTCCTTTCCGCCGGCGAGCGCAGCCGCGTCGTCACCGATGGTGAGTTTGTCACCGGGAGCCTTGGGCGTGCCATCAAAGCCGAAGTTGATCCGGCCCAGCACCAGCGCGCCACCGTCGGCCGTCCTGTAAACGACAGTGCTCTCAGGAACCACCTTGTGGGTGAAGGAGAACGTGCCGTTTTCGCCAGCCTTGACCACCTCGGCCTGGTAGGCGAGGGTGTCGGCGATGTACGGCGAGGATGCACCCTCCACCACCTTGTCCTTGAAGGTCGACTCCGCATTGGTCAGGCGGTCGGCGAGCCCGGCGAGGGCTTCGTCCCCGCTGTACAGCAGGCCCGATTTATCGTTGGCGGCCAGCGTGTTTGTGCCGCCCCGGCTGATGGCGGGGAAGGTGGTTCCCGGCTGCAGCGGAGTGGTCTCGGTGAGCTTGTAGTTCTCCCGGGGCGAGGGCTGGACCAGGGTGAGCAGTTGCGGGACCACGTTGCCGTCCCCCTGTGTGACAGCGAGGACCGAACGGGGCCAACTGCGGTCGCTGGTGACTACCGTGGTGAGGAGCTTCGTGGAACGGACGGGCATCCGGGCTTCATACGTGCCCACCTGGGAGCGGATCTTATAGTTCTGGGTGCGGACCTCAAGCTCCATGCCTCCCACGCGGTCTGCGAGCTTGGCTGCGTCCTTTGCGGCGTCGCCGGCGTCCGCGGCGCTGGAGACCTGCTCCAGGATCCGGCGGAACTGGGCATCCAGGAGGACCGGGGATGCTGCAGGGGCAGCGGTGGCGGAACCGGATTCCGGCGCTGGGGCGGGCGTGGTGGCCGCGTTGGCAGCAGTTCCGGTTCCGGCCATAACGGCAGCGGTCACGGCCGCGGTGATCATTCCACCGGAAACCATACCGAGCCGCGATGAGGACCTGGCCTCGGCCTTCGCCCGGGCGCGCCGGGCGAACAGACTCCCGCTGCCGTTACCTTCGCCGTTGCCCTTGCGTGCCGGGAGGACCGTCAGGGCGATGCCGGCGAGAATCAGCAGCCCGCCGATGACCATCAGCGGGACGGCCCACGGCGTGGAGGTATCGTTCGGGAACGTCATGGAGATCGACGACGGCGCAGGCTTGGTGCCATCGGCGGCCAGCAACAGCGACCATTCGCCGTCAGCGGGAGGGGTCCACGAGTACTCCAGTTCGCCGCTGGCGTTCTCGGTGGAAACCCAGAGGTCGGATCCGGAGGGATTCGGTGCCGTGGCGTCGCCGTCGGTGTGCCCCACCTGCAACGATTTCTCGTCGGCGGAAACCCCCGTGACGGTGTTGTGGGCTGTCTTGCCCACCCAGGCGTCCACGTCATCAGGCCGGCCGGCGGCGAGCATGAAGTTACCGTCGCCTTCAATCTTGATTTTCACTGTTCCGCCCTGCGCCGTGCGCAGGTTCTTGTCGATGACGGTCAGGGGTGCCGCGGCGGCATCTGACGGGGCCGAAGCCGTG
>DATCNU010000132.1:0-7459 GCA_036565085.1 Arthrobacter sp. | reverse complement strand
GACTCCGGCGCAGCAATGCGTCCGGCCGCGGCTACCGCCGGGTGCGGGCCGGCAAGGGCTTCAGCTACCGCGGTCCGGACGGCTCCCCGTTGCCGCCGGGGCCCGTCCGCGACCGGCTGGAAAGCATCGGGATTCCGCCGGCGTGGACCGACGTATGGATTGCGCCGTACGAAAACGGCCACATCCAGGCCACGGGACTGGATGCCGTGGGCCGGCGTCAGTACCTCTACCACCCGGAATGGCGTGACCGCAAGGACCGGCTGAAGTTCGACCGCGCGCTCCAGCTGGCGGAATCGCTGCCCGCGGCCCGGCGGCTCGTCACCATTGCCCTGCGCAGCGAAGGCCTCACCCGCGACCGGGTTCTGGCGGCGGCCTTCAGGATGCTGGACAGTGGGTCTCTTCGGGTGGGGTCGGAGCGCTACACCAACGAGAACGGCAGCCACGGCCTGTCCACCTTGCTGTGCGCCCACGTCCAGGTCAGGAAGGACTGCCTGCAGCTGCGCTTCCCGGCGAAAAGCGGAAAGCACTGGGAATCGGAGATCAGCGACGCCGACCTCGCCGCCCTGGTGCGCCAGCTCAAGCGCCGCGGCGGCAACGCCAGGCTGCTCGCCTTCGAGGACGGCCGGAACTGGCGCCCGGTCTCCAGCGCCGACATCAACGGCTACGTGAAGGAGCGCACGGGCTCGGACTTCACGGCCAAGGATTTCCGTACCCTGCGGGGAACGGTAGCGGCGGCTGTCAGCCTGGCCCGCAGCGGCCCGCAGAAAACCGGGGCAGCGCGGAAGCACGCCATCAGCGAGGCGATGCTGGACGCCGCCACGGTGCTGGGGAACACGCCGTCGATAGCCCGCAAGAGCTACGTGGACCCCCGGCTGCTGGACCACTTTGCCGCAGGGGAGGCCATCGACCCCGGGCGCCTCGACTCCGCCGAGGCCGAGCTGCGCGTGCTGCTGTTCCGCGAAGGCGACGTGGTTCCGCTGCGGAACAGCGGCTGAGGCCTTCGTCACGGGTTACCGTGTCCGGCTCGGCAGACAATTAGAATGAAATATTGTGCTACCTGCACTGAGTGCGCAATCCAGGCGCACCCTCCTCGTTCCAGAAGGGCTCCCGGTGTCCAACCCAGGCGAAACCACCACCAAGCGTCCCCTCCGCGTTGCCATCGTGGGGGCGGGGCCGGCAGGTGTTTATGCTGCGGACATCCTGACGAAGTCCAACGGGGTCAAGGACGGCGACTTCGAGGTCAGCATTGACCTTTTCGAGGCCTACCCGGCGCCGTATGGCCTGATCCGCTACGGGGTGGCCCCTGACCACCCGCGCATCAAGGGGATCGTGAACGCCCTGCACAAGGTCCTGGACCGCGGCGACATTCGTTTCCTGGGCAATGTCACCTACGGCCGTGATCTCACCCTCCACGACTTCCGCGCCTTCTACGACGCCGTGATCTTCTCCACCGGAGCCATCAAGGATGCGGACCTCGCGATCCCGGGCATCGACCTGGAAGGGTCCTTTGGCGGCGCGGACTTCGTCTCCTGGTACGACGGCCACCCGGACGTCCCGCGTGAATGGCCGCTGGACGCCAAGGAAATCGCCGTGATCGGCAACGGCAATGTGGCCCTGGATGTGGCCCGGATGCTGGTCAAGCATCCGGAAGAGCTCCTCACCACCGAGATCCCGGACAACGTATTCAAGGGCCTGAAGGGCTCCCCGGTCACCGACGTACACGTTTTCGGCCGCCGCGGGCCCGCCCAGGTGAAGTTCACCCCGCTGGAGCTGCGGGAACTGAGCCACATGAATGACGTGGACATCGTGCTGTACCCGGAGGATTTCGAATTCGACGAAGCCTCCGACGAAGCGATCCGCAGCAACAACCAGATCAAGACCATGGTGAATACGCTGACCAACTGGCTCGTGGAGGAGCACGCGGAGTCAGACCAGCCGTCCTCCCGCCGGCTCCACCTGCATTTCCTGCACAGCCCGGTCGAGATCTACGGCAGCGGCACCGGCGGGCGCGGCAAGGTGGCCGGCATCAAATTCGAGCGGATGGAGCTCGACGGCACCGGCAACGTCAAGGGGACCGGCGAATTCGTCGACTACCCGGTGCAGGCCGTTTACCGGGCCATCGGCTACCACGGCTCTCCGCTGGACGAGCTGGAGTACGATGCCAAACGCGGCGTGGTCCCCAACGAAGGCGGCCGGGTGCTGGATGCCGAGGGCAATCCGGTTCCGGGCATCTACGCCACGGGCTGGATCAAGCGCGGACCGGTGGGCCTGATCGGCCACACCAAGGGTGACGCGCTGGAGACAATCGGTTTCCTGCTGGAGGACCGGCTCACACTGCCGCCGGCCCAGAACCCGGATCCGCAGGCGATCATCCGCCTCCTGGAAGAGCGGGGCATCGAGTACACGACCTGGCAGGGCTGGATCAAGCTGGACGCCCACGAGGCCGCGCTTGGAGCCGAATGGTCGGACTCGGACGAGACCGATGGTGTTGTCCGCGAACGCATCAAGGTTGTGCCCCGCGAGGAAATGATCAACATCTCCCGGGCCTAGCCACGAAAACTCCGATCCTAGGCGGCGGACGCGGGACGGGGTTAGACTTACTCCACACTTGGTCCGGCGGCGATATGCCGTGCCCGCAGACCGACTGCACGTGGGAGTTCGATGAGGAACCTGATTCACCCGGGAGCTGCCGGCGGCGACGCCGCGGGGCTGATCCGGC
The DNA here is from genome assembly GCA_036565085.1 of Arthrobacter sp. Lineage (GTDB taxonomy): Bacteria > Actinomycetota > Actinomycetes > Actinomycetales > Micrococcaceae > Arthrobacter. The sequence continues at coordinate 4,740 of DATCNU010000132.1, read as the reverse complement.
ACACTGCGCTCGCCGCGCATGAGCAGCTCGACCGCGGCAACGGCACCGGCCTGGTCTTCCCCGGCACCCAGGAAATCCCGGGGCTGCGCAGGCTGATCAGGGAATCCTGGCAGCGCTCCGCCAGCTTCAGGGCCAACCCGGACAACCCCGAGGCCCCGCTGGCGATGGACACGGACGAACTCAAGGAATACCGCCGGCAGCACCCGCTGGCCAGCATCATGCCGGTCATCCAGAAACTGCTGGTCCAGCCCAGCCACGACAGCGGACTGCTCGTGGCGGTGGGCGACGAGGTGGGACGGCTGCTCTGGGTGGAAGGCGACGCTGCCCTCCGCCGCCGGGCCGAAGGCATGATGTTCGTCCCCGGCGCCGACTGGTCCGAAGCCACCGTGGGCACCAGCGCCCCGGGCACCGCCCTGGCCTTGGGCCGCGGCATCCAGATTTCCGGGCCGGAGCACTACCAGCGGTCCGTACACCCGTGGAGCTGCACCGCCGTGCCTTTCCACGACCCCGATTCCGGAGCGTTGCTGGGCGTGGTGGACATCACGGGAACAGCCACCGCGGTGGCACCGCACACGCTGTCCCTCGTGGAAGCGACCGTGGCAGCGGCCCAGGCGCAGTTGCGCGTCGAGCGGCTCCAGCTGGCGGCGAGCCTCGCCAGCCGGCCGGCCCGACGTCGGAACGCCAGTTCGGCGCCCAGGCCGGGATCCGCGCGGACCGGTTCCGCCTGGAGCAACGCGAAGGAAGGCAGCCTGTACCGTAACAGCCTGCAGCTCCTGGGTCGCGACCAGGCACTGCTGAGCATTGAAGGAAAGACCGTGGCGCTGTCTGCCCGCCACAGCGAGATCCTTGCCCTGCTGAGCACCAACCCCGACGGTCTGAGCGCAGAGGAGCTCTGCGTCCTGCTCTACCCGGGTGACGCGTCCACCATGACCCTCCGCGCCGAGATGGTCCGGCTCCGCAAGGTCCTCCAGCAGCTCAACCCGGCCGCCGTTCCCGGGTCCAGGCCGTACAAGCTGTCCGTCGACCTGGTGCCGGACAGCGGGCAGGTGCTGAGCTGCCTGCAACGCGGAGCGCACCGTATCGCCCTGGAAATCTACCGCGGGGCCGTGCTGCCGAAGTCCGAGGCGCCAGGCGTCATCGACCTCCGGAACAGGGTCGCCTCGCTCATGCGCGAAGCGGTACTCACCGACGGCAGCGCCGAGACGCTGCTGAAGTACGCGGAGCTGCCCGAGGCAAAGGACGACGTCGGCGTCCGCACCGCCGCCCTCAAACTGCTGCCGCCGCGCTCGCCCAAGCGGGCCGCCGTCGTCGCCGACCTTGAGCGGCTGGAAAGCGAACTGAGCGCCTGATTTCCGGCAGGCGTGGCCCCAGGCTGCGCATTCCGAGCGGGACGCCCGCGCCTCTGGCCGATATTGTTGGGAGCAAGCCGACCGAAGGAAGCTGCACCCGTGCTGAACAAACGCCTTGCCACCGCCCTGACCGCGTCCGTACTCGTTGCCGGAACCGCCGCCTGCACTGCGCCTGCCCAGACGGGGTCTGCCCAGACGGCGCCGCCAGCTGCGGCGGCATCCGTGTCCGCAACACCATCCGCTGCAGCCACCGCATCCGCTGCCGGCTGGGCGCTCAATCCCGCCGCCGGAAGTCAGCAGATCAAGGCGGCCGGACTTGAGGTCCTGAAGGCCGAGGGAACTGCCGAGCACTATCACGCCCATCTGGACGTGCTTGTGGACGGCAAACCTGTCACGGTTCCGGCGGACATCGGCTTCAGTTTTGGGGCCGGCGGGCAGCCCAATGGGATATCGGCGCTGCACACCCACGACACCACCGGAATCATCCACATTGAAGCGCCCACGCCGGGGCTGAAATACACCCTCGGCCAGGTCCTCACGGAATGGGGAGTCCTGGACGGGAAGGACAGCACCGGCGCCCCGCACGGCGGGACGGCGGGCTGGAGCGCCTACGTGAACGGATCACGGCAGGACGGTCCTGTGAACGAGGTCGTCCTCAAAGCCCACGACGAGATCGTGCTCTCCTACGGTGCGGCCCCCTCGCCCGTACCGGGAACCTATTCCTTCCCCGCCGGCCTGTAGGGTCCAACGCGCCGGAGTTGGCGCCGGGTGAGCTGGCTCACACCCGTGCAACCCGGCTGCAACCTTCGAGCTCCTACGCTGAGTGCAACGGCAGGCGCCACCATGAGGCAGCCGGCTTTCATGCAGAGCAAAGGAGCTAGCAATGACTGTTTACGCACAGCCCGGTACCGAGGGCTCAAAGGTCACCTTCAAGGAACGCTACGAGAACTGGATCGGCGGCGAATGGGTTGCCCCCGTCAAAGGCCAGTACTTCGAAAACATCACCCCCGTCACCGGCAATGCCTTCTGTGAGGTAGCCCGCGGTACGGCTGAGGACATCGAGCTGGCACTGGATGCCGCCCACAAGATCGCGCCGTCCTGGGGCAAGACCTCCGTGGCCGAGCGTGCCGCCGTGCTGAACAAGATTGCCGACCGGATTGACGCCAACCTGGAGATGCTGGCTGTGGCCGAATCCTGGGACAACGGCAAGCCCATCCGCGAGACCCTCAACGCGGACATCCCGCTGGCTGCGGACCATTTCCGCTACTTCGCCAGTGCCATCCGGGCGCAGGAAGGCCGGCTGTCCCAGCTCGACGAGGACACAACCGCCTACCACTTCCACGAGCCCCTTGGCGTCGTGGGCCAGATCATCCCGTGGAACTTCCCCATCCTGATGGCCGTGTGGAAGCTTGCCCCGGCCCTGGCCGCAGGCAACGCCGTGGTCCTCAAGCCGGCCGAGCAGACGCCGTCGTCCATTCTGGTGCTGATGGAGCTCATCGGTGACCTGCTTCCGGCCGGTGTCCTGAATGTGGTCAACGGTTTCGGCGTCGAAGCCGGCAAGCCGCTGGCGTCCAGTCCGCGGATCCGCAAGATCGCCTTCACCGGCGAAACCACCACGGGACGGCTGATCAGCCAGTACGCCAGCCAGAACCTGATCCCGGTCACCCTGGAACTCGGCGGCAAGAGCCCGAACATCTTCTTCAACGACGTTGCCGACTCCAACGATGCGTTCTACGACAAAGCCCAGGAGGGCTTCGCGCTCTTTGCGTTCAACCAGGGCGAGGTCTGCACCTGCCCGTCCCGCGCCCTGGTCCAGGAAGACATCTACGATTCGTTCATGGCTGACGCCGTGGCGCGGGTGGAGAAGATGATCCAGGGCAACCCCCTGGATACCGAGACGCAGGTGGGTGCGCAGGCCTCCAACGACCAGCTTGAGAAGATCCTCTCCTACATCGACATCGGCAAGCAGGAAGGCGCCAAGCTGCTCACCGGCGGCGCCCGCGCCGAGCTCCCCGGCGACCTGGCCGGCGGCTTCTACGTTCAGCCCACAGTCTTCGAGGGCCACAACAAGATGCGGATCTTCCAGGAGGAAATCTTCGGCCCCGTCGTCTCGGTGGCACGCTTCAGCGACTACGACGACGCCATCAGCATCGCCAACGACACCCTGTACGGCCTGGGCGCCGGCGTCTGGTCCCGCAACGGCAACGTCGCCTACCGCGCCGGCCGCGAAATCCAGGCCGGCCGCGTCTGGGTCAACAACTACCACGCCTACCCGGCAGGCGCTGCCTTCGGCGGCTACAAGTCCTCCGGCATCGGCCGCGAAAACCACTCCATGATGCTTGACCACTACCAGCAGACCAAGAACCTCCTGGTCAGCCACTCCGAAAACAAGCTCGGCTTCTTCTAGGCCCTGAACCTCGCCGAGCACGCCGCACCTGACCGCCCGCTGCACCAGAGCTACCGGTAGCAGCACCAAAAGGCCAGTGTACGACGGCGGGACCTCCCGCCGTCGTACTCTCCTCTTACGCAACCACTCCTGTCAGGGACGGCACCACGAAAGGATAAATGAATGACGAGAATGCTGATTATTGGCCCGCCCGGTTCCGGCAAAGGAACCCAGGCGGAACGGATTTCGGAACGTCTGGGCGTTATCGCCATCTCCACCGGCGATATCTTCCGCGCCAACGTCAAGGGTGAGACGCCTCTCGGCGTCGAGGCCAAGACGTACATGGATAACGGGGACTTCGTTCCGGACAGCATCACCAACAAAATGGTGCGTGACCGCCTCAGCGAGGGAGACGTCGACGGCGGCTTCCTCCTTGACGGGTACCCCCGCACCACCGCCCAGGTGGACTATCTCGACCGGATCCTCTCCGACGTCGACAAGCAGCTCGACGTTGTCCTGCAGCTGACGGCCGACGACGACGAACTGGTCACCCGGCTGTTGAGCCGGGCCAAGGTAACTGGCCGGAGCGACGATAACGAAGCCGTGATCCGCCACCGGCTCGACCTGTACCACGGGCAGACCGAGGCCGTTGTCGCAAAGTATGCCGAGCGGGGCATACTTTCCCTGGTGGACGGCATGGGTGCCGTCGACGACGTCACGGACCGGGTGATGGGCAGCATCCACACTCCCCGGAGGGTCGCCATCAACAGCGGACGGTAGTCCTCTGCTGGCAAACGCCGGCGATCCGGAAATGACAATCGAGCCTGTCGGATACCACTTCGGTATCCGGCAGGCTCGATTGTTGTGGTGAGTGGTTGTTATTTTCGTAGGGTGTTGGCGATTTGGGTCATGACGGTGTTGTCGGCGAGGGTGCTGGCGTCGCCTGTTTCGCGGCCTTCGGCGATGTCTTTGAGGAGGCGGCGGATGATTTTGCCGGAGCGGGTT
>DATCNU010000131.1:0-18048 GCA_036565085.1 Arthrobacter sp. | reverse complement strand
AATAAACCGGTATCAACAAACTTGGCACACTATTGAGTTCTCAAACAACAGACACACCCGGCACCACCACAACATTCACAGCCATGGATCGCTCCGGAGCAACTTTTCAAACTTACCCGATCTCCGGATGCTTTGCAAATCCATCTTCCAGGATCCGCACCGGCCAAAAACCAACCCGCCACCCGAACTGGAGCACCCTAAAGAGCTACCAGAATCTGGTGTTGAGTTTGTGGGTTTCGCCGCCCCGGTAACCAGCTCTTCGCTGTCTCCCTCGTGGCGACTAGAAAAACAATACACCCACTCCGGACCCATCGCAAATCCCCTCCGAATGGGTCCAAATCCGCGCAGTTACTGGGCAAGAGGGGTCACCGGGGGCAAAAAAGGGACACCGCCGTCGTCCGGGATTTCCGTGTCCTGCGACACAGTGACGGGACGTGCACGGAAGCTACCGGAGGCCGGCACCGGACGCAGGCGTTAAGACGCAGAAGGGCCGGCAACCAAACGGTTGCCGGCCCTTCTCAAGCAGCTGGAATCAGCGGTGCTGAATTACCAGGAAGACTTGGTGATACCCGGGAGCTCACCACGGTGAGCCATGTCGCGGAAGCGAACACGGGAGATGCCGAACTTCTGGAACGTACCGCGCGGGCGGCCATCGATGATGTCGCGGTTACGCAGACGGACCGGTGAGGCGTTGCGGGGCAGCTTCTGCAGGCCCAGGCGCGCGGCTTCGCGAACTTCGTCGGTCGAGTTGGGGTCAACCAGAGCCTTCTTCAGTTCGAGGCGCTTTGCGGCGTAACGCTCAACGATGACTTTACGCTGTTCGTTCTTAGCGATCATTGACTTCTTAGCCATGGTTTAGCGCTCCTCTCGGAATTCGACGTGCTGGCGGATTTTGGGGTCGTACTTCTTCAGGACCATACGGTCCGGATCGTTGCGACGGTTCTTGCGGGTCACGTAGGTGTAGCCCGTACCCGCAGTCGACTTGAGCTTGATGATCGGACGTACGTCTTTGTCCTTGGCCATTAGAGCTTCACTCCCCGAGCAAGGATGGAGGCTACGACTACGTCGATGCCACGCACGTCGATGGTCTTGATGCCACGTGCAGAAACCTGCAGCGTGACGTTACGGCGCAGGGACGGAACCCAGTAGCGCTTCTTCTGGATGTTCGGATCGAACCGGCGCTTGTTGCGTCGGTGCGAGTGCGAAATGCTGTGCCCAAAGCCCGGCTCGGCCCCGGTCACTTGGCAGTGTGCTGCCATGACTTCTCCTCAAGAATTGAAAGTAATGATCCGCATATCTGCTGCTGGATCATGCGCCTAAGTGCGACCCAAAGTGATCAGGGTGAACGGTTAGTCACGCAACTTGAGCCCCTAACTGCCGGCTACCCTGGAGAAAATTACCGGGCCGCCGGAGCAATTGCGCACGCTCCGCGCACTTAGCGCCTACCAAGTCTACGAGTTCGGGCAATTAAAGACCAATCCTGCGCCCGGCGGTGCTGACGTGATGCCGGCCTCATTTTCCCAGTCTTAGCTGATGCAAGGGTGTTTTCACAGGAGAATGAAAGCTTCCCCGCCGATTCTGGGATACATGAAGACACAGCTCCTGCCGGCACCTCCGGCCCCCAGCCGCTCCGGCATTCCGGAGCCCGCCAACAAATCCGCGGCCCGCAGCAGTAAGCCCGGTAACCGCTTTGCCGGCCAGCACCGGCTGCGGCTCCTCCGGGCCGACTTCCTGACCGTTGTTGCCTGGGCATCCGTGTCTGCCGCCATCGCCCTTTGGCTTGCCGACGGCGGCTTGCAGTCGATCAGTTCGCCCGCAGCGGCATTTACGGCCGCCGGAATCGTGGCCGGCCTGGTGGGCATGGACCTGGTCCTGCTGATGCTGCTGCTGGCGGCCCGCATTCCCTTCATCGACGGGGCCGTAGGCCACGACCGCGCCCTGGAATTCCACGGGAAGCTCGGCAAGCCCTCCCTGTACTTCCTGCTGGCCCACGGGCTGCTGATCGCCATCGGGTACGGAATGGCGGAAGGTGTTGACCCCGTTACCGAGTCGGTAACCCTGTGGACGTCTGTTGCCGACATGTGGCTCGCCTACGTTTCCATGGCCCTGTTCATCGCAGTGGTGGTCACCTCCCTGGTGGCTGTCCGCCGTCGATTTCCCTACGAGTTCTGGTACGCGGTGCATCTGCTGACCTACGCAGCAGTCGCCAGCTCCCTGCCCCATCAGTTCAGCGTCGGAGGCCTCTTCGCCGAAGGCACCTGGCAGCGCCTCTACTGGCTGGCGATCTGCATCGCCACCGGCGCCGCGCTGCTCTACTACCGGGTGGCCCGGCCCCTGATTGCGACGTCGCGGCACAAGCTGACTGTCAGCCGGGTCACCACGGTGGCGCCCGGCGTCGTCAACATCGAGATGACGGGCCGCCAGCTGGACCGGCTGGCCGGAGCCGGCGGAAGATTCTTCATCTGGCGGTTCCTGGCCCCAGGACAATGGTGGCACCCCCACCCGTTCAGCCTCTCGGCGGAACCGGTCTCCTACGGTCCCGACGGCGAAGGCCGGCTGCGTATCACCGTACGCAACCTCGGCCGGGGATCCGCCCGGTTGGCCCGCCTCCGCCGCGGTACCAAGGTGGCGCTGGAAGGACCCTACGGATTGTTCAGCAGCGCCGCCCGGACCAGGAACAAGGTGGTGATGATCGGTGCGGGCATCGGCATCACGCCGCTGCGTGCCCTGCTGGAAACCACCCCCTTCGCCGCCGGGGATGCCACGGTGCTGCTGCGCGGACACTCCGAACAGGAGCTGTACCTCAGCGAGGAAGTCATGGAGATCAGCAGGAACCGGGGGGCGCGGCTGTTCCACCTCACCGGTCCCCGTGCCCGGCGGACGCCCAGCAGTTGGCTCCCGGAAGACGCCGTCCGGAGTGGCTACAACCTCAAGTCCTACGTCCCGGACATCGCGGACGCGGACGTCTACATCTGCGGCCCCGCACGCTGGGCCAGCAACGTCATCGCCGATGCCCACGCAGCGGGCGTCCGGCCCGGACAGATCCATCACGAAAGGTTTGACTGGTGAAAGCACGAGGAGCACTCTCAGCAGTAGTTGCCTCCGCCGGAATCCTCCTGGCCGGCTGGCAGGCCGGCACCCAGGTCCAAGGGATCACCACCCCAGCAACCACGACGACGACGGCGGGCACCGCCGGTACCGGCACCACCGGTGGTACGGGCTCGTCCGGGTCCTCGACGTCCTCGGGAACCACGGGAACGTCCGGATCCACGGGTTCTTCGGGCACTTCAGGGGCCTCGAGTTCCTCAGGTTCTTCCGGGAGCACGGCGTCCGGAACGTACAAGGGAACGGCGGTCTCGACCAGGTTCGGCGCCGTGCAGGTCCAGATCACTGTCAATGCAGGCAAGATCACCGATGTTACGGCCCTCTCGCTGACCAACGCCGACGGCAAGTCAATCCAGATCAGCAACCGGGCCGCGCCCCTGCTGCGCACCGAAGTCCTGGCAGCCCAGTCCGCCAACGTCAGGACCATCAGCGGGGCCACCGTCACCAGCAGCGCGTACCTCTCCTCCCTCCAGGCAGCGATCGATGCCGCGAACCTCTGAAGCCCGTGACGCCGTGGAAAGCCCTGCCCTCCGGGCATTGACCTTCAACAGCATGGGAACCGTGATCAGCCTGACGATGCCGGCTGGTCACCGCGGCCCGGACGGACAAGGCCAGGACGGACACCGCCCGGAGGACGAACTGGCTGCCTCCGCCACCGCCGTCGAACGCCTCTTCCGCGAACTGGACCAGACGTTCAGCCTCTACCGGAACGACTCGGAGGCGAGCGCCATCGCCCGGGGTGAGCTGTCGCTTCGCGGCGCCTCGGCTTCCACGCGGGAACGCTACGCTGAGGCGCTGGAATGGCGCCTCCTGACTGAAGGTTCATTCACCCCCGAAAGGACCGACCGGGTGCTGGACCTTTCCGGCCTGATCAAGGGCCACGCCATCCGAGAGGCGGGGGTGTCCCTGTTGGCGCTCGGCCGGACAGACTGGTGCCTGAACGCCGGCGGTGACGTGCTGGCCGCCGGATCCCCTGTTCCAGGGACGGATGAGCCCTGGCCTGCCGGCATCGTGGATCCTGCCGACCGCGCCACCTTGATTGCGGGTTATCCCCTGGCAGGCGGCGGGGACCGGCGCAAGGCGTTGGCTACGTCAGGCTCGGCCGAGCGGGGAGACCACATCTGGTCGTCCACAGCTTCGGCGCCCGAATTTGTCCAGGTTTCTGTCGCGGCCGCGGACATCGTGACGGCCGACGTGCTGGCGACGGCGATCATCGCCGGCGGAATGCCCATGCTGGACCGGGCCGCCGCCGGCTGGGATGTCGACGTCCTGGCGATCCGGGCCAACGGAGAGCTGCTCGGGACCCCCGGGTTCCGGGCTTAGCGCCCGGCCCAGGTGGTCCACGCTTGACCAGGTCTCCGCTCAGAGGTGGGTGAGCCGACTGTATCGGGGCTCCAGCCCGTCGCCGGACGATTTTCCCGTGACCCTGCGGACAACCCATGGGGCGGCGAACTCGCGGACCCAGCGTGCGTTCGCGCGAATAGCTTCCGTACGGCTCAGTTGGGGGACCGGCGACATCGGAGGGACCTCAATCGAGTGATCGTGTTCAAGGACGGTCAGGACTCGCTTGGCCATGTTGGCATGCCCGGCGGCGGACATGTGCATCCGGTCCGGTGCCCACATGCCCCAGTCGTAGTATTCGCTGAAGCGCCAGTAATCCACCAGCAGGGCGCCATGATCGCCTGCGATGCCACGGACCAGCTCGTTGTAGATGGCCGTGCGGCCACGGGTGGTGTTGAAGATCTTGGAACCGCGGGCGTCAAAACCGGTAAACATCACCACCTTGGCGCCGGTGGCACTCAGCTTCCGGATGGCGGCGTCGTACTCCACGAGGAGATCGTCGATGTCGATCCTGGGGCGCAAAATGTCGTTGGCTCCTGCGTAAATGGTCACCAGGGTGGGTTTGAGCTCGACGGCGGCGTCCACCTGCTCAGCCACGATCTGCCGGAGTTTCCTACCGCGGATAGCGAGGTTGGCGTAGCCGAAGCCCGGATCCGCCGCGCCCAGTTGCTCCGCCACACGGTCCGCCCAGCCGCGCACCCCGTTTGGCCGCGCCGGGTCGTCATCGCCGACGCCTTCCGTGAAGGAGTCACCGAGAGCCAGGTACCGGGCCGAAAAATCCATAGCGCCAGTGTGCCATCCGTTGCTGGGAGCAACCAAGTGCGGGACCGGGCCGGTCAGGTGCCCGGCAGGAGCGGTATCAGTTTTCGCGCAGTATCCAGTGGTCATTGTCGAGCCGGGCCACAATCTTTTCGCCGATCCGAGCCAGGTCCGAGACGTCCCGTGCCGTCAGGGCGTCCAGGAACTTGGCCCGAACCGCTTCCACATGCCCCGGGGCGAGGGACACCAAGGTGGCCATGCCGGAGTCGGAAAGGTGGGCAGTGGTGACGCGCGCGTCGCCGGGATGCGGCCGCCGTTCCAGCCAGCCCCGCTTCTCCAGTTTGGTAACCACGTGCGAGAGCCGGGACAGCGAGGAACTGGTGCGTGCGGCGAGTTCGCTCATGGGCAGGAAACGGCCCTCAGTCTCGGACAGCATGGCCATGACGTTGTAGTCGAACAGGGACACCTTGCCCGCGGTGTGCAGCTGGCTGTCCAGGGCGGCGGGAAGCATGGTGTTGATGCTCAGCAACGCCAGCCAGGCCCTGCGTTCATCGGCATTGAGCCAACGCGGTTCGTTCATGGATACATTCTAGGTTCACCCTGTCCTTGACCCTTCAAGTGACAGTGCCGCATCCCGGTAGGCTGAACTTTATGTATGTTGTCTCGCTGACCTACAAGGTGCCCGAGGAGATAGTGGAGTTCCACTTGAAGGCCCATGTCGAATGGTTGAAGGATGCTTTCGATGAGGGCGTCTTTGTTGCCGCCGGGCGCAAGGTTCCACGGACGGGAGGCCTTCTGCTGTCGAGGGCGGACCGCGGGACGCTGGACGCCAGCCTGGCCAAGGACCCCTTTTACGTGAACGGCGTGGCGGAGTTCGAAGTCATGGAGTTTGCCGCAAACCGGGTTGCGCCGGGCTTCGAGAATCTTGTGGACAGCTAGGTTTCTGGGCTCAGGGCGCCGCTTCCCGGTCCATCAGCCTTTTTAGACCGCCTTTGCGCGGCACTCTCACCGGCCTGGGCCAGCGCGGGGTGAGGGCATCGCCCAATGTGACGCCACGGATCTTGCGGCCGAAAAGTGGCAAGACCCAGTCGTGGACCCACCGCCGTTGGTGTCTTTCCCATTCCCGCAGGCTCAGTGCCACGGGCGGATCCCATTCCTTGGGTCGGATTTTGTGGGGCACACCCAGGTGGTCCAACACCTGTCCCGCGAGGTATTTGTGGCCGGCCTTGGACATGTGCAGCCGGTCGGCATCCCACATCCGCCGGTCATTGAAGGCGTCCAGGCACCAGTAGTCCACCAGTACGGCGGCGTATTTGGCGGCGATTTCGCGTACACGCTGGTTGTAGCAGGCATTGCGCTTCCTCAACGGCTCCAGGAGGGCAGAAACCTTGACGTCAAAGCCTGTGAACAGGACCACCGTGGCACCGGTTCCGGCGAGCCGGGCCACCAGGTATTCGTAGTCGTCCATGAGCCCGCCCATGTCAGTGCCGAAATCGAGGATGTCGTTTCCGCCGGCATACAGGGTCACCAGAGTGGGCTCCATGGCCACCGCCGGTTCAAGTTGCTCGCTGATGATGTGCCGCAGCCGCTTGCTCCGAATGGCCAGGTTGGCGTACTTCCAGCCGCGCTGGTCCTTGGCCAGCTTCTCCGCTACCCGGTCCGCCCAGCCCCGGACGCCATTGGGGAGCCGCTCGTCCCGGTCCCCCACCCCTTCGGTAAATGAATCCCCCAGGGCAACGAATACCCGCCGGCCCTCCCTGTCCGGAAGCAAAGGATTAGAACCCATCCATCGAAGGTAACCGCCCAAAGAAACGCAGAGGTAAACGGACAGCAACAGTATCTGCGGGAGCGTTGGGAAATGACGGTCCGCTGCACCTACATCTCGGCTTTGCCCTGCCGCCAGTGAAATCATGCCCTGTTCTTCCGGTATTGAGGTCATTGGCTGCCTGTTCGCGCCGGTGGGAACGTGTGGACACGGCCCTTTCGGTCTGGCAGGATGGCGGAGCCGGTCTCTACCGGCTGACGACGGATGGAACGAGGGCAATGAGCATGCAGAGGATCTCCGAGATCGTCGCTGCCATGGTGAGCGGGGTGGCCAGTCTGGCCTGCTTTGCGCCGGCCGACTCGTCAGCTTCCACGCTCGACGGCGGCCGGCCCTAGCCTTTCCGGCCCGCCTCAGACACTGCGCAACAGGGGATTCCCTTCACTGTGCCCCGGAAAAATGCTGACACTCATTGCAGTCCCCGCGCAGGGGAGTCCTCCACCCTTTGAGAAAGTTCAGCCATGCAGCAAATTACTGCCCAACAGATACGTTCCTCCTTCATCAACGCCAGTCGGTCTGAGGCCGCCAAGCTCAACCTGCCCCGGGATTTCGGCATTCTGGACTGGGACAGCCTGGACTTCCTGGGCTGGCGCGACGGCAAGATGCCGCTCCGCGGTTATCTGGTGGTCCCCGGGCCAACGGGCCTGACCGGGATCATGCTCCGCGCTCCTGAAGGCGGTGCCAAGAAGAACCGCTCGGTGCTGTGCGAACTGTGCCGGGACGTTTTCTCCAAGGCGGACGTGTTCCTGTGGGTCGCCAGGCGAGCGGGACCGTCCGGACGCGACGGCAACACCGTCGGAACCCTGATCTGTGCCGACTTCCTGTGCTGTGGAAACGTCCGCAAGGAACCGCCCGCGAACGAAATCCACCCGGACCCGGCCGCCGTCGTGCTCCGGCAGGTAGACGGGCTGCAGTCCCGCACGGCCCAGTTTGTGGACCGGGTGCGGTCCCGCTGATGCGGCCCCCCGGGACGCTCCCTCACATCATGAGAGGGAGCGTGCCCGGAAATCCCGCGAAAAGTGAGGGAGGGTCCCTGTGGGCTACCGCAGGACAATGTCCACGGGGTTGGCCTCGGACCGCCACTCTCCTTCGGTTCCCGGCGCGCGCCGGATCACCGGGGCGGTCAGCACGCCCGAGCGGTTGGTGCGCTTGTCCCGCAGGATCTCCGTCACCGAGCCGAGGTGCCGGGAAAGATCGATGACGTTCTCCGGTGCGGCCAGGAGCAGCTGGAATCCGAACTCGTGCAGCGCCTTGATGCCGGCGCCGGCAAACTCCTCGGACGCCAGGACAAACGCCTCGTCCATCATCACCGTGCCGTAGGTGGTGAAGCCCTGTTCGGCGATGCCCAACTGGTAGCTCAGGGCGGCGGCCATGATGAACGCCGTGAAACGCTGCCGCTCGCCGCCGGACATGGAACCGGTATCCGCGTGCATATACACCTCGGTCTTCCTGCCGTCCTTCCTGCCCGAAACCGGCGCCGCCACTTCCCGGTGCTCCTTGCACTGGATGAACAGATGCCCGCGAACGTCAAGCACCTCGGCCCTCCAGCGACGGTCCTCAGGGGCCTGCGACCCCAGGCGTTTCACGAGCGTTTCCAGCGTCTTGTAGCGGGCAGCCAGCTCGGCGTCGTCGTCCGGAGCCCCCGCTTCCGTGCCGGAAGTCGCGCGGGCGGGCCGCGTGTGGCGGGCCTTCAGGGCGTTTTGGATGGCGTCCTTGAACTGCCTGGCTGTGGCCGGAAGTGTTTGCTTGATGTCAAGTTCCAGGAAGCTGCCCTCATGGAAATTGACCTCGGACAGGATGCCGTTCAGCGGCAGGATCCGGCTGGTGATGGACCGCCGCTCCTCGTCCAGCAGATGCAGCAGCGTGCTGAAGGACTCGTGCGTGCGCTGGTTGAAGAACTGCCGGAACTCGGCCTCCTGGGCCGGAAGTCCGTCGCTCACGATTGCGTGGTACCGGGTCTCGAACTCGCCCGCGGCGCCAATGGAGGTGCCGTGGTCCGCGGAGATGGCCGTTCCCCACTCGCGCACGAAACCCTCGAAAATCCGGGTCAGCCGCTCCGAGGTGGCCTGCCCGCGGGACTCGGAAGCATGCAGCTCGCCCAGGATGGCAGTCCGGACACGGTTGGCCAGGTTGTCCAGCTCATACATCTCGGTGACGTCGCCGAAGTCCGTGAAGTACGGCTCCAGCGCCGTGACTGACGCAGCCGACGGCGGCGCCTGCTCCAGGCGGGCCCGCGCGGCATCCAACAGCGAATCGGCGGCGCTCAACTGCCGGTCCAACGCCTTGTATTCGCTCTGCAGGACGGCGGCCGCCTCGGTGCTGGACTGGTGTTTCTGCCGCGCCACCTCGATGTTGGCGCGCAGCGGCTCCAGGTCCGCCTGGGCTGCGAGAGCGTCCTTGAGCCGCTTTTCGATCCTGGTGAGTTCCTCCGAGGCGACCGCGGCGGACACCTGCTCCCAGGGCCGGTGGTCCTCGGCAATGCTCCGCAGGGCCTCGAGCTGCCGGCTCATGCCCTGGTGCGATTCTTCGCGGCTCTGCGCCAGCCCGGCAGCCTTGGCCAGTTCCTGCTGCAGGTCCTCCACCTGGGCGGCAACGAGTTCCAGCTTGACGGCGTTGTCGAAGCCCAGCACATAGTCCTGCCGGCTGGTGAAACGATCGTCCTTTTCCACTGTGTGGCGGTTGCGCTTGACCACACCGCCCAGGCTCAGGCCTTTGTCCAGCCGAGCCAGCTCATCCGGGTCCTCAACACACGGGAAGGCGAAATCGAGGGCGATCCGTTCGCGGATCCACTCCCCGGCATCCGAAGCAGCGCCGGCGGTGAGGATGTCCAGCTTGGTGAGCAGGTCGCCGTCGCGCACCTCCTCCACGGCCAGCGCGCCGCCGGCGGGCGGCTTGGACACGTCCACTGCGCGCAGGGCTCCGCGCACGGTGTTGCCGTTCAGGTAGCGGGTCACCGCGGCGAAATGTTCGCCCGGGACCAGCAGGGTGGTGGCGAGGTTCCGGAGTGCCCGTTCCGCGGCCGGCCGCCACTGCTCCTCGCCTTCGGCGAGGTCAATCAGCTCCCCGCCGAACAGCATCCTGTCCTCGGGAATTCCGGTGGCGGTGGCGATCGCCGCCCGGTTTTCAATGCTCGACGGCGGCAGCAGGGACTTGCGCGTCTTCAGCGACACGAGTTCCTGCTGCGCAGCCGCGAGCTCGCGTTTCCTGGTGGCGTGGTCATCGAAGGCCTCGAAGCGGAGTTCCCGGAGGGCCAGGGAGTCGTCCTTGAGTTCAGCCGACCGGGCTGCCGCCTGCTCGTGGGCCTGCTCCCAGCCCGCGGCGGTCCACTCAAGCTCCAGACCGGCGTCGGCCAATGCCTTGCGGGCTGCTTCCTCCACCTGCTGGCGGAGCCTGAGGCCTACGCGTGCGTTCTCCAGGGACTGCTCGATCGCGGAGATCGCGTTGCCGCCCTGGTTGTTGTAGTCGGTCTCCAGCTGGCGGAGTTCCTTGGCCAGTCCGTCACGGACGGCCCGCTCCGCCCCGAGTTCCTTGGCTTTTGCCTGGGCCAAGTCCTTGAAGCGGGCCAGGGTTTTCTGGTGCACGTTGACCGCGAGCTGTTGTTTGTAGGCCTCGAACTCCTCGCCGGAGAGGTCCCGGAGGCGGTTCGCATCCAGCAGCGACCGCGCATACTCCTTGTTCAGGCCGGGAACTGGCGCCAGCTGGTCCCGCTGTTGCCGCACGTCCTCCAGCCGCTGCCGGATGGACATGAGGTTGCTGAATTCCTCCACCACGTCATCCGCTGCAGCAAGGGTGGCCGGGGCGTCCAGGACCTGGTCGCGGAAGAACGTGTTGACGCTGCCGCCGAGGCCCTTGCCGGCCTGGATAACCCGCAGCAGGGGCAAGGCCTGGTCCGAGCTGATGCCCAGCAGCCGGCGGAACCGCTCGGCGAAGGCCTTGTGGACGTCGAAGACCTGGGCGTCGGGGAATATTGTTTCCAGCGCGGCCCTGGTGAAGCGCCTCTCCGCAATGTCCTCGATGGCCGGAAGGTCCAGCGGCTTGCCGTCGATCAGGTAGAAACGGCCAACACTGGACTCCGTGCCGTTCTTCGGGAGGTCGAACAGGGCGGACACTGTCACCCGGGTCCCTGCTGCGTTATCGAACGTCAGGGCGACGGCGGACCAGGTGGCGCCCGGGCGCTGGAAGGCACTTGCAGAACCTTCGCCCACCGCTTTGTCGCCGACCTTTCCGCGCATGTAGGTGAACGTGGTTCTCTTGTCCTCCACAGCACCGCCGGCGCGCTGTGCGGCCGCTTCGTTGGAGCGTGGCCTGGCGTCGAAGACCCGCAGCATCGCGTCAAACAGTGTCGACTTACCCACGCCCGAGTTGCCCGTCAGCAGCGTGCCGTTGCGGTCCACGTGCATGGTGTGCGCACCGTGGAACGTGCCCCAGTTGACTACCTGAACCAGCGCCAGGCGCATCTGGCCGGGGTTCGTGAGCTCGCCCATCGGCAGCATGGCTGCGATGCTCATTTGCGGTCCCCTTCGTCGTCGTCGTCGGTTTCGGCTGGCCCGCGAAATGCGTCGCCGTCGAGCTCGATCAGCGCTTCGGTGCCGGTGGAGTCTGCGGTCGCAGCAACCAGCGCCTCGATTTGGGCCGGAATGTCACCAATGTTTTCGAAGGGGAGAGCCAGCGGGAGGGCGTTGGAGATGGTGTAGACGTCGTCGAGTCCGGTGGCGAGGAGCAGTTGGCGGGCCAGGAGTTTGGTGATGGCACGGTTGACCACATCCGAGTCCCGGAGCGCGTCCTGCTGGCCGGCTGGCTGATAGTGGGCCACGAGGTCGGCGATCTCTTCGCGGGTGATGGTCGGATCCGTCTGGGCAGTCACGTGGCGGTCCAGCAGCAGGCGAAGGCGGAGCAGCACGATGGTCTCCACCCTGCTCAGCGCGCGCTGCTGGCGCAGGATGCTGGACCGGGTGCTGCCGCCGATGGCCTGCGGGTCCACCGGGCGCAGCACCGCAATCTTGCGCTCGTGGTCCAGCTGCAGGGTCAGGAAGAGCTCGGAGAGGCGGCTGCGAAGGATCAGCTGGTTGTCCAGGAGAGTGGTCCAGAGTTTCTCGTCCCGGCCCCCGTCGACGTAGGGCCCCTTGAGCAGCTTGACCAGCGCCTGGCGCACCTTCATGGGCAGCACTCCTGTGTCGCCGGGGAACAGCGCCGCGCCGTCAACAAAGGTGTCCCGGGGCGCGACGGCGAAGGGCCGGTCAGCAACGGATGCCGCCCCCGCAGCAGGTGCTTCGCCGTCAACGGCAGGCCCCGCCCTCGTGATTTCTTCAGTCATGTGAATCCTTCGTAAGGGTGACCACCGGCAGGTAGGCCGTCCGGGTGGTGCCGTCTATCTGTTCGAAGTCCAGGCCGTCCCACGCATCGCGGTCGAAGTCCGCGCCTGCGTGCAGGGCGTGCGAAAGGAGGGCGCGGATGGTGTTGATGTGGCGTTCCCCCGGTGGCAGCTGACCCCAGGCCCCGGCAAGCGTGGAGGCGCCCGCAACGGCCGACCGGACCGCTTCGGGCCTGGCCTTCCCGGTCCTCGGCGAGCGCACGCGGTCCGAGTCGCTGAACGCGATCGGGTCCGCGAGTTTGGGCGGCACCGCGAACTCGTCCGGGTCGTAGAGCTTGACCATGGCCAGGGACTCAAACCCGGCATTGAACAGCACGGGACCGCGGACCAGGCCCGGCCGCTCGCGCTCGTAGGGGAGCGACCGGATTGCCTGCTCGGCCTCACGCAGCACTGTGCGGAGCCGCACCGACTGGCGGAAGTCATCGCTCTGGACGTAGGTGTTGAGGCTCTCGCTCAGCTTCCCGTAGATGCGCTGGATCTGGCTGTGCTGCTGGCGGAGTTCGGCCACGAGGTTCTTCAGGGTTTCGCGGTCCTCGGGCGAAAGGTCATCCGCGAACTGCCGGCTGAGGACCTCCCCGATGGCCGAACGGAACCGGAGCTGTTGCTGGGGGTCCTCGAGGAAGGCCGCGAAGGACCGGAAGGTCCTGCCCTCGGGGCTCTGCCGCAACCGCTTGTCCGCTTCCAGCACCTGCGCCATGGTGGCACCCTTGCTCAGCGACTCCTCGATGATCTGGTTGCGCAGGCCGCCCACCAGGTCCTCGATACGGTCGCGCATCTTCTTATAGTCGGCCGGCAGGCTGGCGGCCAGGTCCAGGATGTTCCCGGCGGCTTCAACGGCTTCGTCGCCGTCCAGCAAGCCGTCATAGTCGCCCGACCCGATGTCCTGGATCAGCTGGCGGCGTTCTTCGATCTCTTCCTCGAGGGATTCCAGCCGGGCACTCTGGTCCGGGTTGGTCTCGTTGGCGAGCTTCTCCACGTCACCCAGGAGGGTGCCCAGCCTGGACCCGTTGAGCGTGGACCGGTCGCTGGAGAGACTGTCCAGGAAGGCAAGCACGCGGGCAGCCGGCTCGGTGACTTCATAGACGATCTGGCCCGACTGGTTGCGACGGGTCAGGAACTGCTTGCGGGTCCACTCATCGGCATACTTCTTCCCGGAGGGCGCGCCGTTCCCGGCGCCTCCCGCCCCCGGATCCTGGCGGCGGAGCAGCTCAAGGAAGGAGTCGACGTCGGCATGGAACTCTTCCAGCGGAAGCTGCGGCCGGGTGCGGGTGAAGGATGCCTGCAGGACCGCGATCACCCAGGGCGCAGAACGCGTCAGAGCCCACGCGGGGCCCTTGGTGAGGAGTTCGAGCTCCCCCAGCCGGGCGCTCATCGCTTCGGCGGATGACCTGGCGGAGCGGGACACACACACTCCTTCAGGTGCTTGGGGACGTTGGGCAGGAGCATCCAGCGAAATGCCAACTGCGAAAACTGCCAACTACAAGGTTAACGCAGACCCCGCCGGCCGGACGGCCGCGCCGAAAGACCATCCCGCAACCGTCCCGTGACCTACCTCCCGGTAGCATTTCGATCCCATATCAACAAGCCGGGCCGGGCGTGCCGGATCTGGTTGGGAGCGGCAGCCAGCCCCTACGCTCAGTCCTACCGGTCCAACGGAAGCAACGGCGCAGCAGGGGGAAGTTATGCAGTTCGACTTAAGTTCGGTGGACACCGCCACCATGGTGTTCGTCGGAACGCTGGTGTTTGGCTTGGTCCTTCTCGCGTTCGTGCTGACGGCCGGGTTCATTGCTCTGCTTCTCGTGGGGGTGGGCAAACTGGCCTGGTTCCTCGTGTCCAGCACGCTGCTGGCCGTGGTCCATGGGATTAACCACGGCTGGGACAGGCTGGTGCACCACGCCTCCACCGTGGAGCTTCCCGGCGACCTCCAGGGACAGCCCTCCCCTAGCACCGGAACCTACCCGCGGGTAATATTGAGGGACAGCTGAAGGGTTCTCCAACCCGGCGGATCCAGTGCTTTTACCGGCCATTCCGGTTAGAGGAGATGCCCCATGAGCTCCGCCACTGACAGTCCCGCCGCAGAAACGCCCGTTGCCGCCCGGAAACTCGGCCCCCAGGTCACCGCAGAGGAAGCCCGCGCCGTTGCCGAGGCGGCCCGGGAGACCGGCTGGGACCGACCCAGCTTCGCAAAGGGCCTGTACCTGGGCGATTTCGACCTCAGTCTCATCCACCCGTGGCCAGCGGCCAACCCGGACGACGTGGAACGCGGTGAGGCGTTCATGGCCAGGCTTACGGAGTACGCCCGGACCTTGTCCGGGCGGGTGATCGAACGTGATGCCCTGATCCCGGACGAATACCTCAGGGGCCTGGCCGAGCTGGGCGCTTTTGGCATGAAGATTCCGCAGGAGTACGGCGGACTCGGGCTCAGCCTGGTGTACTACGGCCGGGCACTGGCGCTTTTGGGCAGCGTGCACCCGAGCCTGGGCGCGCTCCTCTCCGCCCACCAGTCGATCGGCGTGCCGGAACCGGTGAAGGTGTTCGGCACGCCCGAGCAGAAAAAGGAGTACCTGCCGCGGTGCGCAGCGGGCGCCATCACCGCCTTCCTGCTGACCGAACCGGACGTGGGCAGCGACCCGGCGCGGATGGGCAGCACGGCAGTTCCCGCGGACGACGGCGAGTCCTACCTTTTGGACGGCGTGAAACTGTGGACCACCAACGGCGTGATCGCCGAGCTGGTGGTGGTGATGGCGCTGGTTCCGGCGCATACCGATGCGGACGGCACACTGCACAAGGGTGGCATCAGCGCCTTCGTCGTGGAGATGGACTCCCCCGGCATCACTGTGGAGAACCGGAACGCCTTCATGGGGCTCAGGGGCATCGAAAACGGCGTGACCCGGTTCCACCAGGTCCGGGTGCCAGCGGCCAACCGGCTTGGGCGTGAAGGCCAGGGCCTGAAAATCGCGCTCACCACGCTCAACACGGGCCGCCTGGCGCTCCCGGCCCTGTGCGTCGCATCGGGACGGTGGAGCCTCAAGATTGCCCGCGAGTGGTCCAACGCCCGGAGCCAGTGGGGCCAGCCGGTGGGCAGGCACGAGGCCGTGGGCAAGAAGATCGCCTTTATCGCCGCCTCCGCTTTTGCCCTGGATGCCGTCTTTGAACTGTCCGCCGAACTGGCCGACGCCGGCCAGAAGGATGTGAGGATAGAAGCCGCACTCGCCAAGCTTTGGGCCACGGAGATCAGCTGCCGGATTGCGGACGAGCTGGTCCAGATCCGCGGCGGCCGGGGCTTCGAGACCGCCGAATCCCTGGAGGCCCGGGGCGAGCGGGCCGTTCCGGCCGAACAGCAGCTGCGCGACCTCCGGATCAACAGGATTTTCGAAGGATCCTCCGAGATCATGAAGCTCCTCATCGCACGGGAAGCCGTGGACGCGCACCTCGCGGCCGCCGGTGCCCTCGCGTCGGTGAACGCGAGCCTGTCCGAAAAGGCCAAGGCCGCCGTCGGGGCTTCAGGGTTTTACGCGAAGTGGCTGCCCAAGCTGGTGGCCGGCGCAGGGATGGACCCGAGGTCCTACAGTGACTTCGGGCGGCTGGGCAAGCAGCTGCGGTTCGTGGAGCGGTCCTCGCGCCGCCTGGCCCGGCAGACTTTCTACGGAATGGGCCGGTGGCAGGCCAGGCTTGAGTACAAGCAGGCGTTCCTGGGCCGTGTAGTGGACATCGGCGCGGAACTGTTTGCCATGGCCGCGTGCTGTTCCAGGGCTGAGATGATGCTGCACACCGCGCCGGAACGGGCCGCGACCGCCTACGAACTGGCCGAGGCGTACTGCGAGCAGGCCCGCGTCCGCGTCGACGAGTACTTTGACCAGCTGTGGCGAAACACCGACGACGGCGACCATGAGCTCTCGCGCAAGGTCCTGGCCGGGGAGTACACGTGGCTGGAGGCCGGTGTCCTGGACCAGTCCGAAGGCACCGGGCCGTGGATCGCAGACGCCACGCCCGGGCCCTCCATGAAGGAGAACCTGCACCGGAACTACCGTTAGCAGATAGTAAGCATTCTTGTTATCTGTCCGGACCAGTGGTTGAGTTGTGTCATGAGCAGCCCAACAGATTCAGAGGACCAACTTCCGCGGCGGGCCCGGAATGACAATCTGCGGAGTGAGACCGCCCGTGACGAAGCGTTCGCCGGGGGCGAGCCCACCGGTTCCTACGAGCAGGTGCAGCCAGCGTACGGCGGAACGGAGTACCGCGGGGAACCACAGCCAGACCCGGACGTTACCGAAGGTCCTGCGGCTTACGCCCCGGCCGCCTCCACCCAGGCTGTCCTCCCGGTTGCAGACCCGGGCCTGACCGACAGGGCGACCGCCGTGGCCAGGGAGAAGGAACAGTTCGGCGGCATCAAAGTGGGCTCGGCGTTCTTCGGCTGGCTGACTGCAACGGGAATGTCCGTGCTCCTGACGGCCCTGGTGGCCGCAGCGGGAACGGCGGTAGGCCTTGCCAATAACACGAACGTCAATGACGCGGTCCGGCAGGTGACAACCAATGGCACCGTGGGCCTGGTGGGCATCATCGTCCTGCTGGTGATCCTGTTCGCCTCCTACTACTCAGGCGGCTACGTTGCCGGCAGAATGGCAAGGTTCAACGGCGCCAAACAAGGGTTCATGGTCTGGATCTGGGCGCTGATTGCCGCCGTCGTGGTGGCTTTGCTGGGACTCCTTGCCGGACAGCAGTTCAACATCCTCGCCAACCTGAACAGCTTTCCGCGGATCCCCGTCAACGAGGGCCAGCTGACCACCGCGAGCATCATTGCCGCCGTCGTGGTGGCCCTGGTAGCGCTGGTGGGAGCGGTCCTGGGCGGGCTGGCGGGAATGCACTTCCACCGCAAGGTGGACCGCGCCGGCTTTACCCCGGACGACGCGTACGAGGGTTAGGCAAACTTAGGGCCTGGACGTAGTACCAGCGACGGTTCTCACGCACGAAGGAGCTGGTTTCGTGAAGGACTCCAGGTTCGCCGTCGTGCACGAAATGGGCCTTGAACTCCACCGTGCCCTCGGCGTCCAGCGGGCCGCCCCGGCTGATGGAAAGAATGTCCAGGCGGCGCCATTCCAGTTCCGGGTCCAGTTCGAGCTCGGAAGGCGCCGTATCCGGATGCCAGGTCCGCATGAGGTATTCGGTGTCCAGCAGGACAAAGGCGCTGTAGCGGGAACGCATCAGCTGCTCCGCGGTGGCCGCCTCGGCCTCGCCGTCATGGAAGCGCCCGCAGCACTCGAAGTACTCCTCGCCGGACAGGCAGACGCAGCTTCGCGCATTGATCGGGTTTTCAAACATGGTGCTCCTGTCCGGTTGTTGCTGGGCCCGGTTCGCGGCGGCCCCGGGGGTCAATTCCGACTATAGGTGCCGGCTTCCGTCATATGCGGTAACAGGTTCGAAACAACCCCGGGCGCACGCCGTCCGGCGGCGGTGTCGTCCACAAATAGTCCGTAAGGTAGTGGAGGGGCTGTTGCCCGTGGTGATGGGTGCCGGCACGGACTCCGCTGCTGGCAGATAGGAGAGGTGACGTGGGAGATTCGACGACGATTGCCCTGAACCTGACCTTTTTCGGAACCCTGGGCCTTGCCCTGATGATGTTTTTTGGCCTGTTCCTGCTGGTTGTTGCCAC
>DATCNU010000130.1:0-57853 GCA_036565085.1 Arthrobacter sp. | reverse complement strand
CCTTTCAACCCCCGCCCGGAACCGGGCAGCGAACCGGGAAAACCTCGTAGCCGTCCGTTTTGACCACCATCTGCCTGCCATGGGTGCCATTGAACTTCAGCCACATCACTGATGAATCCGGCGCCACGTCCTCGACTTCCCCCGTGCGGACCAGCCTTCCCCCCGAGCGCAGTTCCACCCAGCAGCCAACAAGCAGCTGCCAGTCTTCGGCTGCTTCGCACACGGCTCCGGTTGTCCTCAGTGAACCAGTTCGCGCGTCATTCCGAACGGGACCTGGTCCGACAGGGCTGCGGTGTAGCGTCCGGGACCGACCCGTGTGACCAGGATTCCGTGGGTTCCCGCGGGGAGGGCAACTTCCTGAAGGCGACGGACGGCCGCCTCGATCTGCCCGTCAAGATGGTGCCGGCTGGTGACCTGGATCTCGATGCTGTCTGCGGAGGTGGACATGGCTTTTCCTTATCTACGACCCCAAATTGTGGACACTGCCTATTTTTAGGCAGCGGTGTTCCGAACGTGTGAGTGCGTCACATCATTCAGGCTTGGCCGCGGAAACGGGGACAGGCCGGTCTTGCGCCTGCACCTCACTGCCCGCGGAAGGCTTTGTTTCCGTGGCGGCCGGAGGCGTGGTCCTGAGCTTGAACCGCTTGCCCAGGGTGCTTCCTCCGCCGCCACCGCTGCGGTTCTTGTTGAAGATATCGAAGCCGACGGCCAGGAGCAGGACAAGTCCCTTGATGAGCTGCTGGTAGTCGGTGCCGAGGCCCAGGATGGACATGCCGTTGTTAAGCACACCCATGATCAGGCCACCGATCATCGCTCCTGCGACCGTGCCGATGCCGCCTTGGACCGCAGCGCCGCCGATGAAGGCGGCGGCGATCGAGTCCAGTTCGAATCCGGTGCCGCCGGCAGGCTGGGCCGAGTTCAGGCGTGCCGTGAATACGAGGCCGGCCAAGGCAGCCAGGACGCCCATGTTGACGAAGAGCCGGAAGGTGACGGCCTTGGTCTTGACGCCGGAGAGTTCGGCAGCGTGCAGGTTGCCGCCGATCGCGTAGGTGTGGCGGCCGAAGACGCTGTTGTTCATGAGTGCGGTGTACACGATCACGAGGACAGCCAGGACGATGAGGACGATGGGCGTACCGCGGTAACTGGCCAGCAGGAACGTGATGATCAGCATGAGGAGGGCAACGAACGTGGTCTTGGTGGCGAACCAGGCCATCGGTTCGTTTTCCAGATCGAATTTCTTGCGGATCCGGCGCTCCTTGAGCGACTGGATGAGCAGTGCAACCGTGGCTCCGACACCCAGGATGACGGTGAGCCATTCCAGAACGGACGTTCCGCCGGAGATGTCGGGGAGGAAGCCGCCGCCGAGGGCGCGCAGTTCGGCCGGGAACGGGGTGATCTGCTGGTTTTTCAGGGTGATCAGCGTGAGGCCGCGGAAGATCAGCATGCCGGCGAGGGTGACAATGAAGGCAGGGATGCCGACATAGGCGATCCAGTATCCCTGCCAGGCACCTACCAGCGCGCCCACCAGGAGGCAGGCGGGGATGGCTATCCACCAGGCCCATCCCCAGTGGACGATCATGACGCCGGCAACGGCGCCGATGAAGCCGGCGATCGATCCGACGGAGAGGTCGATGTGGCCGGCAATGATTACCATGACCATGCCGATGGCCAGGATGAGGATATAGCTGTTCTGGACCACCAGGTTGCTGACGTTCTGCGGTTCCAGGAGGATTCCGCCAGTCAGTGCCTGGAACAGAAGGACGATCAGGATCAGGGCGACGAAGATGCCAACCTGCCGGAGGCGGCTTGCGAGGAAGCCGAGGGATTCTCGTAGGGCGGACATGGTGCCTATTCCTTCTCTTTTGTCATGTAGTGCATAAGGGTTTCCTGTGATGCTTCAGCGATGGGCACTTCGCCCGTGATGTGTCCCGCGGACAGGGTATAGATCCTGTCGCAGATGCCCAGGAGTTCGGGCAGTTCGGAGGAGATGACGATGACTGCCTTTCCTTCCGACGCCAGCCTGGCAATAATCGTGTAAATCTCGAACTTGGCGCCGACGTCGATGCCGCGGGTTGGCTCGTCGAGGATCAGCACGTCGGGATCGGAGAACATCCATTTGCTCAGCACGACTTTCTGCTGGTTACCGCCGGACAGCTTGCCGGTGATGGCGGCGACGGAGGGCGCCTTGATGTTCATGCTCTTGCGGTAGCCGTTGGCCACCACGGTTTCCTGGTTCTTGTCCACCCAGCCGCCCTTGACCAGTTTGCGGAGCGCGGCCATGGAGATGTTCCGCTTGATGTCCTCGATGAGGTTCAGGCCATAGCGTTTGCGGTCCTCGGTGGCGTAAGCGATGCCGTGGCGGATGGCCTCGGAGACTGTTGAGGTGTTGATTTCCTGGCCGTATTTGTACACCTTGCCGGACGTGGCGGTGCCGTATGAGCGCCCGAAGACGCTCATGGCCAGCTCGGTCCTGCCCGCCCCCATGAGCCCAGCCAGGCCCACCACTTCGCCCTTGCGGACGTTGAGGCTGGCATTGTGGACCACGGTGCGGGTGTGGTCCTGGGGATGCCGGACTGACCAGTCCTCGATCCGCAGGACTTCCTCGCCGATCTTGGGGTGACGTTCCGGGTAGAGGCTTTCCAGGTCACGGCCCACCATTCCGCGGATAATGCGTTCCTGGGTGATCTGGCCTTCATCAAGCCGGAGGGTTTCAATGGTCTTGCCGTCCCGGATGATGGTGACGGCGTCGGCGACCTTGCGGATTTCGTTGAGTTTGTGGCTGATGATGATGCTGGTGATCCCTTGGCCCTTCAGATGGAGGATCAGGTCCAGGAGGTGGCCGGAGTCTTCGTCGTTGAGTGCCGCCGTGGGCTCATCCAGGATGAGCAGCTTGACTTCCTTGGACAGTGCCTTGGCGATTTCCACGAGCTGCTGCTTGCCCACGCTGATGTGCTGGACAGGAGTGATCGGGTTTTCGCTCAGGCCGACCCTGGCCAGCAGCTTTGCCGCTTCCAGATTGGTCTTGCGCCAATCCACCCAGCCGTTCTTGGCTTGCTCATTGCCCAGGTAGATGTTCTCCGCGATGGACAGGTAGGGGCTCAGTGCCAGCTCCTGGTGGATGATGACTATGCCGCGCTTCTCGCTGTCGGTGATGCTGGAGAAGTTGCAGGGCTCGTTCTCGAAGAGGATCTCTCCGTCGAAGGAGTTGTGCGGGTAAACGCCGGACAGGACCTTCATGAGGGTCGATTTGCCTGCGCCGTTTTCACCGCAGATGGCATGCACCTCGCCGCGGTTAACATCCAGGGTGACGTCCTGCAGGGCCTTCACGCCCGGGAACGTCTTGGTGATTCCTCGCATTTGAAGTATGGGTGTGTTCATCGTCAATTCCCACTGACTCGTTGAAAAAGGGCCGTGCTGCGGCTGCAGGGGCCTGGGGACAGGTTGCGGCCAGGCTGGGATGGCCCGGCCGCAACCCCGCGGCGTCGTTACTTGACGTCGGAGTCCTTGTAGTAGCCCGAGTCGATGAGTTCCTTCTTGTAGTTGTCCTTGGTGATGATCACGGACTTCAGCAGGTAGGCCGGGACGACCTTGACCTTGTTGTTGTAGGTCTTGGTGTCGTTGGTCTCGGGCTCCTGGCCCTTCAGGAGGGCGTCAACCATTTTCACGGCCTGTGAGCCGAGCTGCCGGGTGTCCTTGAAGATCGTGGAGTACTGCTCTCCGGCGATGATGGACTTCACGGAACCCTTCTCGGCATCCTGGCCTGTCACGACCGGAAGGCTGCCCTTGGAGTAGCCACCGGTGCTGGTCAGTGCCGAGATGATGCCGATGGAGAGTCCGTCATAAGGGGACAGGACTCCGTTGAGCTTGGTGCCGGAGCTGTAAGCCGCCGTCAGGATGTCTTCCATGCGCTTCTGGGCAACCGGGGCCTGCCAGCGCAGGATGGCTGCCTGCTCGAACTTGGTCTGGCCGCTGGGTACTTTCAGGGTTCCGGCATCCAGGTAGGGCTTCAGCGTGTCCATGGCGCCGGTCCAGAAGAAGTTGGCGTTGTTGTCGTCCGGGCTGCCGGCGAAGAGTTCAACGTTGAACGGACCCTTGCCGTCGACTTTCTTGCCGCTGGCATCAACCAGGCCGAGGCCGGCCAGCAGGGACGTGGCCTGCTGGACGCCCACCGTGTAGTTGTCGAACGTGGTGTAGTAGTCCACGTTCGGGGTGCCGTTGATCAGACGGTCGTAGGCGATGACCTTGACACCCTGTTCCTTCGCCTTCGCGAGGACGTCGGTGAGGGTGGTCCCGTCAATTGCTGCGATGATGAGCGCCTTGGCGCCCTTCGTCAGCATGTTCTCGATCTGGGAGACCTGCGTGGGGATGTCGTCGTTGGCGAACTGAAGGTCAGTCTTGTAGCCAAGTTCCTTCAGGGACTTTTCGACGTTGCCGCCATCGGCAATCCACCGCTCGGACGTCTGGGTTGGCATGGAAATACCCACCAGCGAGTCGCTGGGCTTCGCGCTGGCTGACGAGGCGGCTGTTTCGCCCCGGCTTCCGCAACCTGTGGCCCCCACCGTGACTGCGAGGACGACGGCTACGGCGCCCAGGAGTTTCTTGATTCTCACGTTTATTCTCCTTACGCGGACTCTGGGCCCGCGAAGTGGTGCTAGGCGGGCAAGCATCTGCGCTTGCCTGCAGGGTGGAGCGGCCAGCATTTGCTGGTCTTGATGCCGAACCGAAGTTCCGAGCATCAAAAGACTGCAGGTCGGCGGGATCACTATTTCCCCTGCTGACGATGCGGTCCAGGCTGTTAGCGTTGTTAGCGCTAACAAGAGAGAGCCTACTTCCCGCTCTCTCTGTGAGTCAAATCACATTTATGCAACGCTATCGCTAACAGGATCTCACGGTCCCGAACATTTTCGCACGAGACGCCACCATGCCGTCAAGCTCGAACCAACCTAACTCTGCCAATAGGGATAGCCTTCAGGGACAAAAGACGTACCAGTGCAGGACGGAACCACAGTGATAGAGCGGTCAGGGACAGGAACGCGGGGCGATACCAGGAGCGGCGCCGGTTGGTGGCGGATGTTTCATGACAAGTTCGTCGTCGAGGAACGCTACGTGGACCCGGGGGCGCGGAAACGCCTCTATCGCACCGCCGTGGCCCTCATGGTGCTCGGAGCGGTCCTGTTTGGCGCTGCCCTGGCGGTGGTAATGCAGAGCGGCACCGGGCCGACCAGCGCTGATGAAGCAGCCAGGACATGGCTGCTCACCCACCGTTCCGAGCCGCTGACCGGCATCATGATTTTCCTGGCGGTGATCTTCGGACCGGTCGGCCTCCCGATCATTGTGCTGGTGGTCAACGTTGTGTGGGGTTTCGTGGCCAAGCATGCCTGGCGTCCGATACTGCTTGCTGCCGCAATGCTCACCGGCGTGCTGGTATCGCAAATCATCCTGCAGATCGTCAGGCGGGCACGGCCGCCCGTGGATCTCATGCTGTTCGGGGCCGACACCACTTTTTCGTTCCCCTCCGGCCATGTCCTGGGGGCCTGCGACTTCCTGCTGGTCACAACGTTCCTGATTTTTTCCCGCCGGAAGAGTCCCAGGGCCGCAGCAGTCGGCTTTGCGGCCGCCGGCGCCGGCGTCATTCTCGCCACGCTGAGCCGCCTTTATCTGGGCTACCACTGGCTGAGCGATGCTGTCGCCTCAATTGCCCTGTCCCTGCTGATCCTGGGGGCCGTCATCGCCGTGGATACGTGGCGGACGGCAAGGATTCCCGGGGAGCCGATCGCGGGCAAGCTGCCCAGCGCCGACGCGCCGGGGGACTGATCCGTGTGGCGCAGTCCTGCTTCCGGCAGGCCTAGGGGGCTTGCCGAGCCGGCCGCGTGGGCCGGTTCGCCTAGCTAGGGCTTGGGCCGTGCCTGGGCCCGCCGCAGGGCCAGGTGGAGTTTGGCGTTCGCTGCCTCCAGTTCCAGGACCTTGGCCACGCCCGCCAAATTGAGTCCCTGGTCCAGGAGTTCTCCGATGCGCAGCAGTACCCCGATGTCCGAATCACTGTACTGGCGGGTGCCGCCGGTCGTCCGGAGCGGGGTGATGAGCCCCCTGGTCTCATAGAGCCGGATGTTCTGCTGTCCCGTGCCCGTCAGCCTCGCCGCCACCGAAATGGCGTACAGACCCTGCCCTGCCATGGCTGCCGGCGCCCGGCCGCCTCCGCTGTCCGTCATGCCTTCTCCAAAATGCCGTGATGCAGTCTTGCTTCAGTTTGGCACAGGTGCTATAAAAAATCTATATCCATCACCATAGATAATTGTGATGGGTATGAGACTGGATTCAACATCTAGAAACTGAAGGAGTGGGAAATGATGTTGATGCGTACGGACCCGTTCCGTGAGCTGGACCGGCTCACGCAGCAGGTCTTCGGAACAACTGCCCGGCCGGCCGCCATGCCAATGGACGCCTGGCAGGAAGACGGCGAATTTGTGGTGGCATTCGATCTTCCGGGTGTGAAGATTGACTCCGTGGACCTGAACGTTGAGCGCAATGTCCTGACTGTCCGGGCAGAGCGCAAGGACCCCACACAGCCCAACGTTGAATTGGTGGCCGCAGAACGTCCCCGGGGCGTCTTCAGCCGCCAGCTGATCCTGGGCGACACGCTGGACACGGACAACATCAAGGCCAGTTATGACCAAGGTGTCCTGACGCTTCGGATCCCGGTGGCGGAACAGGCCAAGCCCCGCAAGATCCAAATCGAAACCGTGGAAGGCCAGCAGCACGAAAATCTCAACCTAGGCTCCGGGCTTTGGGGCGCAGGCTGTGCACCGCGCTGCCTGCGCCCGTTGCCGTCGGTTGAATGAACAAGGCCGAATGGCAGCGCTCGATGACAGGGCTCAAGGACAGGGCGCCGGAATGGACAGCTTCCCGGACTACTATGCCGTGCTGGGTGTGGCGCCCGCCGCCACCCGGCAGGAGATTTCGCGTGCCTACCGCGCGCTGATGCGCACCCACCACCCCGACGTCGACGGCGGAGGCACCGCGCCCGCGGAGCGGGCGGCCCAGGATGCCGAACTGCTGAGGATCATGCAGGCGTTCACCGTACTCCGCGATCCGGAACGCAGGGCGGCCTACGATCGGTGCATCCGGGCTCCGGGCAGGCCGGATCGGCCGCCCGGCGCCACTGTGCCGCCGGGCGCCACTGTGCCGCCGGGCGGCACTGTACCGCCGGCCGGCGCCGCGCCGCAGAACATCCCGGTCCGGAAGGTGCGCCGCCCTGCCGCAGCGTCCGGCCACACCATCCGCATCACCCCGGTGCGCTGGGAAAGCGGCCCGTGGGCGTGAAGCACCAGTTGAGGCAACCACAACCCGCGAGGAGGCGGACAAGACCATGAGCGAATGGTGTCGCTACGATTCCCATCTGATTCCGGCATTCCATGAGCGTTTCGAAGATCGCTGGGGCAAGGGAACTGCGCCCTTCCTGGACCCGGAAGCCCATGAGGAGCCGGTTCCCCGCGCGCAATGGATCAATCCGGCCACCGGCGCAGCACTCGCCGTGGTACCGGTGTGGACGGCTGAAGAGCGGCAGCAGCGGTCGTTCGGAGTGTTTTACCTCCCGCCTGCCGCCGACATCTGGGTGCTCCGGCCCGGATACACCGGCTATCTTGAACCTGCAGACGGTGAAACCGAGCATCTGGTCACGCTCAGGAACGATGCCTTCCGGAAGGCTGTGGCACACGCCAAGGAGTTCCTCTTCGGCTCCCAGTGACTGTGAACTTCTCCCCGACTCTGAACGCCTCCCGGTCTGCGGGTGCGGGACGGACCCGTTTACAGGGAACCATGCGGGGGTATGCTCCGGATATCGCGTGGTCGAAGGACCCGCGGCCCATGAACTCTCCGTCGTAAGGGCTGACTCCAAAATGCACATCACCGCCAAGGACCTGGCCGCACTCATTCCGCCCGGCTTCACGCTGGGTGTGGCCACGGCGGCCTTCCAGATAGAGGGCGGTCTCACCGAGGACGGCCGCGGCCCGGCCGGTTGGGATGTCTTCTCCGCCAGGCCGGGGGCCATCGTGGGCGGGCATAGTCCGGCCGTGGGATGCGACCACTACCACCGGATGCCCGGGGACGTGGCCCTCATGAAGCAGCTCGGCGTGGATTCCTACAGGTTCTCCCTGTCCTGGCCCAGGATCCAGCCCAACGGCAGCGGACCCGTGAACCCTGCAGGCCTGGACTTCTACGACCGGCTCCTGGATGAGCTGCTGGCCAACGGAATCTCCCCGATGGTGACCATCTATCGCTGGGACACGCCGCTGGCACTGGATGACGCCGGCGGCTGGCTTAATCGGGATACCGCCTACCGCCTCGGCGAGTTCGCCGCCATCGCCGCCGCTTACGGGGACAGGGTGGCCCGCTGGGTGACCATCAACGAGCCCGCGACGGTCACCACCAACGGGTACACGCTGGGCCTGCACTCGCCGGGGGAAGCTTTGCTGCTCAAAGCCCTGCCCACCGTGCATCACCAGTTGCTGGGCCACGGCCTCGCCGTTCAGGCGTTGAGGTCGGCGGGTGTCCCGGGCGAGATCGGCATGGCAAACGTGTATTCACCGATGGTCCCCGATTCCATCTACCCGCTGGACAAACTGAGTGCCGCCGTCATGGACCTCGCGCAGAACCGGCTCTATGCGGATCCGGTGCTGACAGGCACATACCCTGACCTGATTCGGGCCGCGAAGTTCTTTGGCTCCTTTGACCACCCGGACGAGGACATGGACATAATCTCCCAGCCGCTGGATTTCTACGGCCTCAACTACTACATGCCCACGAAGGTGGCGGCGGGGGCTGGTGATGGGGCGGTTCCTGCCGGGATGGCGGAAGCCATGGGCGACGATCTGACGTCGGCGTCGGGCGGCGGAACGCCTTTCCACATTGAAGCCTGGCCGGAGGCCGACACGACGGCCTACGGCTGGCCGGTGAAGCCCGACTTCATGGGCGTGGCGCTGAAGGAAATGGCCGAACGCTATCCCAACCTGCCGCCCGTGATCCTCACCGAGGGTGGGGCGAGTTTCGAAGACATCATCGTCCGTGACAAGTCGACCAACAGGACGTTCATTCCGGACGAGCGGAGGTTGACGTATCTCTCGGACCACCTCGAGGCCGCGCTGCGGGCCACGGCACCAGGTGGTGAGGCAGAAGCGATCGACCTGCGCGGATTCTACGTGTGGTCTCTGATGGACAACTTCGAATGGTCCGCCGGCTACAACCAGCCGTTCGGCCTGCTGCACGTGGATTTCGAAACGCTTGAACGGACGCCGAAGGCGTCTTATTTCTGGCTTCAGGAACTCATCGAGGAACGGAACCTTGCCTCATCGGCGGTTGCCGCCGTCGCCCGGGCCGTGGTTACCGAAACCACCGATTCGGAAGCACCCGACGACGGGATCCCCCCGCTGGATGCCTCGGCCCAGTTTGCGGAAGGCAGCTCGGGCCCGCCTCCCGGGGCCGGGTGCTAGAGGAGGTCCAGGGTGGTGAGCTGCTTCGCCATTCCGGCGCCGTCCGGCGAATAGATCCACGGCACCACCGAGCCGCTGTGGTCACCGTTTTCGGAATGGCCGCCAGCGAAAACTGCCTCGCTGATGGACAGCTGCCGGATGGCGATGGCGGCCACTTTGTCCGCATGCTCCTGGGCGAAGCCGGAATAGATCTGCTCATCGTGCTGCCCGTTGTCACCGACCAGCAGCCAGCGCATGTCCGGGAATTCCTTGGCGAGGCGCTCCAGGTTGCGGTGCTTGTGTTCCCGCCCGCTACGGAACCAGCGGTCCTGGGTCAGCCCCCAGTCCGTGAGCAGCAGGGTGCCGGTGGGGTACATGTTTCGGCTCAGGAACCGCGCCAGCGTGGGGGCTGCGTTCCACGGTCCGGTGGACAGGTAGATCACGGGGGCGTCCGGGTGTTCAATGGTCAGCCGGTCCAGCAGTACGGGCATCCCCGGGGTGGCCATTCGGGCGCGTTCGCTCAGCACGAAGGTGTTCCACAAGGCCAGGAACGGGCGCGGCAGGGCGGTGACCATCACCGTATCGTCGATGTCCGAGACGATCCCGAACCTCACGTCCGGCGCAATCACCCGGATGAGGCCCTCCGCAGGCTCGGTCCCTTCGGCGCGGAGGACGGCGGTGTGCCAGCCGGGCGCGAGCT
This sequence comes from Arthrobacter sp., assembly GCA_036565085.1. GTDB lineage: Bacteria > Actinomycetota > Actinomycetes > Actinomycetales > Micrococcaceae > Arthrobacter. The sequence goes on along the minus strand of DATCNU010000130.1, from coordinate 47,689 downwards.
GTACGTCCACCACGGTGTCGATGACACCGCCCCGGTCCGCTTTGACGCGGGTGACGACGTCGCCAATGGTAATTTCCACCTCGGCGAACTGCACGGGAAGGCTGGTGAATGCGCGCCAGCCGCGCACGTTCTGTGTGCCGTTGCGGGCCGCGTGTTCGGCGTGGCTTCCGGGATCGGGTTTCCTGGTCAGCAGGACACGTCCCAGCACCCGGACCCAGCCTGTGGAGCCGTAGCCCTGGTAGGCGATGGTCTGGGGAACGAAGTTCCAGCGCCTGACCAGCTGCATGCGGGCGCCGTTGACCCCGTCGGAAAGCCGGTGCGCCAGCCGGAAAATCCGGTTGCCGGACAGCGTGGTGCCATGAGCAGTTGCGTTTGAGGTGCCCTGCGGCGCATTCCGGGATGAGTTTTGGGGAGCCCTGTCCATTCCCCCACTCTGCCACAGGGTGGCACTCCGTGCTTGGTGCGGGCCCAGCCTCCAGGGCCTGGAGGAGTCAGCCCTCGCCAAGGATGTGGCGGAGGGTTTCAGCGTTCCGGACGGCGTTCCCGCCGCCGTCGTTATTGAAATACGCAAACACGTCCTGGCCACGTCCGGACCACTCGCGGATCCGGTCCGCCCACCAGTGCAGGTCCGCGTCTGAATACGAACCGCCGTACAGGTGCTGGTGGTCCGGACCATGCAGGCGAACGTAGGCAAAAGGTGCCGTGGTCCGAAGGATGCAGGGGAGGTTCGCTCCGCTCATGATGCAGTAGGCGGCCTGGTGCCTTTCCAGCAGGCCGAATACCTCCGGGTGCTCCCAGCTCGGATGCCGGAATTCGACCGCCACGCGGATCCATCCCGGCACGGCGGAGAGGAAATAGTCCAGCCTGGCATCGTCCCGTTCCATCGTCGGCGGCAGCTGGACCAGCAGGACGGCGCGTTTGTCGCCCAGCTCATGCCAGCACCGGGCGATTCGCTCCACCCAGACTTCCGGCGCGTACAGCTTCTTGCCGTGCGTCAGCCCCCGCGGAGCCTTGACGGACATCATGAAACCGTCGGGAAGCCTGCGGCGCCAGCTGGCGAATGAGGTGTCCCTGGGCCAGCGGTAGAAACTGGCATTCAGTTCTACGGTTCCGAACCTGGCTGCATAGTGCTCCAGCCTGTCCTTGGCCGGAAGGCCGGGCGGATAGAGCACGTTCTCCCAGTGGTCATAGCTCCAGCCGGAGGTGCCTATGTAGATGCCCAAGGTCAGCTGAAGTGGGTTTCCAGCGGACCGCCGCCGGCCGACTCCACAATGGCCGCGGCCACGTCCCTCAGTTTCACGTTCCGGCTGCTTGAGGCCGACTTGAGGATCTTGATCGCCTCGTCCTGGCTGCAATGGTTCTGCGCGATGATGATGCCCACGGCGGTATCGATCACGGTGCGGGAATCCAGTGCCGCCTTGAGGTTGTTTGCGGCATCGGAGTGCTGGGCGAGCCGGACGGCAAGGCTCAGGCCCTTGGAAGCCTGGGCCGCATAGCTGGCGGCATGCTCCACTGCGTTGGGGTCGAACGCGCGTGGCTTGTCCGAGTAGAAGTTGAGCCCGGCCTTGGCCTCGTCACCGGAAAGCTCAAACGGAACCGCCAGCACGGAAAGGATGCCCTGCTCCAGCACCTTTGCCGAGTATTCGGGCCAGAGCGTTTCCGTCGTCAGGTCAGGGATGTGCACCAGTACCCCCTGACGGGCGCAGCGGAGACAGGGGCCGTCACCATAGTCGTATTGGAGCTCGTCGAGCTGGCGTGCCCGTTCGCTGCTGGTGGCCACTGTGGCAGCCGTACGGCGCCGCAGGAGCGTGATGCCGCAGAGCACATCGCCGCGGGGTCCGGACAAGTTCTCCGCCGAATAGCGGGCCAGCTCGTTGAGGAAATCTTCGACGTCCTGGGTCTCCAGGAGGAGATCCTGGACGGTCTCGATGACTGACGCTGGGCGTGAAGCTTGTTCCATGGGTGCCTCCGGTCCGGCTGGACAAGCAAAACCCGGACCTGACGTCCGGCTTGGCAGCGGCCAGCTCCAGAACCTCCCGGCAGCTGCTTTACCGTAATTTCAGGCTACACCCCATTGCTCCGGCGCCTCCGGGGAATCCGTGTGGCACTGTATGGGAATGGCGCGAATAGAAGACTATGCGGTAGTTGGCGACCTCCATACCGCTGCCCTGGTGAGCACGGAGGGCTCCATCGACTGGCTGTGCCTTCCCCGGTTTGACTCCCCGGCCTGTTTCAACGCCCTCCTGGATACCCCCGAGGCCGGGCGCTGGCTGCTGGCCCCGGAGGATGGGGGCACCTGCACCAGACGCGCCTACGTGCCCGGGACACTCGTCCTGGAGTCGGAGTGGGACACCCCGGAGGGCACTGTCCGGGTGATCGACTTCATGCCGCCGCGGGACGAGGTGGCGGACATTGTGCGGATTGTGGAAGGTGTCAGCGGAAGCGTCAGGATGCGCGGCGAACTGGCACTGAGGTTCGACTATGGCCACATCGTTCCCTGGGTCCGCAGGGACAAGCTCGGCCTGCACGCCATCGCGGGCCCTGACGCAGCCTATTTTGTCACCGGGGCGCCGATGCGGGGGGAGAGCATGCGCACGGTCAGCGAGTTCACTGTCCAGGCCGGTGAGCGGGTCCCGTTCGTGCTGACCTGGGCACCCAGCCACGTTGGCCGCCCCCAGAGCGTCGACGCCGAAGATGTCCTGGAAAGTACGCTCGACTTTTGGCGCAGCTGGTCATCCCAGTGCACTGTCAAGGGCAAATACCAGGATGCCGTGATGCGCTCGCTGGTGACACTGAAAGCTTTGACGTATGCGCCCACCGGGGGCATTGTGGCCGCAGTGACCACGTCCTTGCCCGAGCAGCTGGGCGGCCCGCGAAACTGGGACTACCGGTACTGCTGGCTGCGGGACGCAACAATGACGCTCCAGGCGCTCCTGGCCGCCGGCTACACCGACGAGGCCGCCGCCTGGCGGGACTGGCTGCTTCGCGCCGTGGCAGGCGACCCTGCGGACCTGCAGATCATGTACGGGATCCATGGTGAACGCAGGCTTCCCGAGATGGAGTTGCCTTGGCTTGCCGGTTACGAGAATTCGGCTCCGGTGCGGATCGGCAACGGCGCCGCGAACCAGCTCCAGCTTGACGTATGGGGCGAAGTCCTCGACTGCCTGGCACTGACCCGCAACTCGCTGCTCAAGCATACGGATGAGGCCTGGGATGTGCAGGTTGCTCTCATCCAGCACCTGGAAACCGTCTGGGACCAGCCGGACAACGGCCTCTGGGAAATGCGCGGTCCGCGGCGCCATTTCACCCATTCCAAAGTCATGGCCTGGGTAGCTGCCGACCGGATGGTCAAGGGAGTCCGCGACTCAGGCCTGCCTGGGCCTGTTCAGCGCTGGGAGGAGCTCCGGGACCTGATCCACCGCGACGTGATGGCCAAAGGCTTCGACGCCGAGCGCAACACCTTCGTGCAGGCGTACGGACATCCGCAGCTGGACGCGAGCCTGCTGCTGATTCCACGCGTCGGATTCCTGCCCCCGGACGATCCGAGGGTGGTAGGGACCATTGACGCGATCCAGCGCGAGCTGACCGAGGACGGATTTGTCCTGCGCTACCGTCCTGCCGAGAGCGACGATGGACTTCCGGGGGAGGAGGGGGTGTTCCTGGCGTGTTCGTTCTGGATGGTGGAGGCGCTCCTGGGGGCAGGCCGCCGCCGGGAATCAACCGAACTCTTTGAACGCCTGCTTGGATTGCGCAACGACGTCGGTCTGCTCAGCGAGGAATGGGCGGCCAAGGCCGGCCGGCAACTTGGCAATACGCCCCAGGCGTTCAGCCACTTCGGCCTTGTGACTAGCGCCTTGATGCTTCATCAGGATACGGTTCGCCGGAGTGATACGCCCATACCCCCGGAGACGGGGGAGGCGACGTAGAGCTTGCATGGGGGATTCAAGACTTCTCCCTGACGGAATAGGTAAGTATACTTACTAATACTTCATGGAGTGCTCCCAAGGGCACAGTGCCGTGACTGACGGAGGGGTGGTTGGAATGGCCGGATATTTCGAGTTGGTGGATGCGCCTGATGGTGGCTACAGGGTCAGGATGCTGGACGGATCAGGAAGCCTGATGGCCATTTCGGTGACCTTTCCCACCAAACGTGCAGCTGTGGCAGGCGTGGCGATGGCCCGCGAGATCGCAGGGACCGGGCTGATCCGGGACCGCAGCCGTGACGGGGCGGGATCTGTGATCAGGGAGCGCGTGCGCGCCATGCCGTCGTCCCGGCGGGATGCCAATCCCCGTACCCGGGACATGTCCGGAGCCAGGCGGGCTTCGGTCAGCTGATGGTACCCCGTGGCGATGGCCAGGCAGGCACTGGACGGCGCCGTGGAGTCCTCTTCGACGTGGACGGGACGCTGGTGGATTCGGCCTACATCCACACCGTCGCGTGGTGGCAGGCGTTCCGTCAACAGGGGCATGATGTGCCCATGGCGTCCATCCACCGCTGCGTCGGGATGGGCGGGAGCAGACTCGTGGACAGACTCCTTCCCGAGAGCCGGGACAGGGCCGCCGACAGCGAAATCCTTGCCAGCCATGCCGCACTCTTTGCCGCGAGCTGGCCTTCGCTGCGTCCGTTTGACGGGTCCAAGGAACTTCTGGCGCAATGCCATGCCGGCGGGCTTGCTGTTGCCCTGGCCTCATCGGCACGCAAGCAGGACCTGATGGCCGCGAGGAAGGCGCTGGGCTCGGATGCCTTCATCCACGCCGCCACGAGTGCCAGTGATGCGAAGGACAGCAAGCCTGCGCCCGACATCCTTGTGGCTGCGCTGGAAGCTGTCGGCGTTGAAGCTTCCAATGCGGTCTATGTTGGCGACGCGGTGTGGGACATGCAGGCGGCAAGGACGCTGGGCGTCCCGGCGGTGGGTTTCACCTGCGGCGGGACGAGTGCTGCCGAACTGACCCAGGCCGGGGCGGTCGAGATCTACGAAGGGCCGCGGCATCTCCTGGCGAACCTCCACGCCGGTGTCGTTGGCCGTTTGCTTGCGCTCGAAATCCTGGCGTGACTGTGACTGTGACTGTGGCTGTTGCTGTGGCGGGCTCCGGCCGCAGGCCTGACAGTAACCAGGCCACTGCTCCAACTGGGACACCGCTACAGCTAGGCCACCGCTCCGCCGGTACCGGTACTGTCGGGGACCCTGCCCGCCATACCTTCGTCCGCCATCGCGGGCTTGGCCCAGGAAACGGAAACCCCGACCGAGCCGTCGTCGTTCCGTTCCACTTCCGATACCACCTCGGACACACTGGCACCCATGGCCAGGATCTTCGCCCGATAAGTGGTGACCAATTCCTCCAGGCTGGCCTCCGTCCGTTCCCCGGGGCGCATCCGGGTGGAAATCTCAACAGGTTCCGGCTGATAGAGCGTCATGACGGGTCCTTTCCCCTCTTTCGCGGATGACAACAGGTCCCTTCCAACGCTAGGGAGCGTTAGCGCGCCACCACAAGGAATTTCATAAGTTTGCTTACTTATTTCTGCCGGTCGGACCGGCACCAATGTTTGGACAGGCCTTACGCCCGGGCCACATCCACAACGCAGAAGCGGTTGCCATCGGGGTCGGCCAGCACGATGAAGCCGGGGTCTTCGGGGTACAGGTCCCAGTCCACGCGGGAGGCTCCAAGGTCGAGGAGGCGGGCCACTTCTGCGTCCTGGTGATCCGCGTAGAGGTCCAGGTGGATCCGGGGGTGTTCCGGGGCCGGGGTTTCGCTGAGCATCAGGGCGAGCCGGGCGCCGGCGCCCCTGTGCGGGACCAGGACCACCCACGTGTCATCTCCGTCTTCACGCGGGACGTAGCCCAGGGCATCGCACCAGAATGCTGCCGCACGGGCAACGTCCTCTACGCCAAGAACCGTGGTTCCGATAGTCAGCATGGTTGTATGCTTCCCTGATTGAACCCGGGAAGCAACACCCGCACCTCAGGGAAGCTGCCCGGCTGCCCGCGCAGCGCGGGGCGCCCAAGACGGGCCATTCAGTACAGTCCATTCAGCACAGTCCAGTCAGCACAGACCATTCAGCGTCTCCACCGCCACATCTTCCATCTCGGAGATCAGCGGGTTCAGTTCCAGCGTGGGCGGATCCGGCCGGTAGGCAACGGCTAGAGTGACCTGGCGTGTGCCGTCCTCGCTGGCCATGGAGACAATCCCGTATCCGGCGGTGTCACCGTTGTGGCCGTAGTAGAACCTGTTGGTGCACGTATCGTTCCACTTCCATAACCCCTGGCCATAGACGTTCCGGTCGGGCCCACGCATGCCGGCCATCGTTGCGGAAGCCAGAAGCTTGCCCTGCAGGAGTGCCGCGTAGAACGTATTCACCTCGCCCACTGTTGACACCACTCCGCCGGGGGCCAGTTCGGACAGCCACGCAGGCTGTGTGACGTCCAGGCGCTTGCCGTCCACCATGATGTATCCGTGGACCATGGTGCCTGGCGCAGGCTTTCCGTCCGGCAGGCGTGTGGCCTGAAGGCCAAGCGGATCCGCGATGTCGGCTTTCAGGACCTCGGCGATTCCGCGCCCCCGGAGCCTTTGGACGATGAGGCCCAGGGCCGAGTAATCGGAGTTGGAGTATTCGAATCCCTGCGCGAGCTTCGGCTCCCAGGGAACCGAGGCAGCGAGGGCCAGTTGCTGCTCGAGGCTGAGGGGTCTGTTCAGGACGTCCTGCGGTGGTCCCGACCGCAGTAAGGGAACGAAGAAGTCGGGGATGCCCGATCTGTGGGTCAGCAGCTGTCCCACCGTGACGGGCCCGGGCGGATGGAGCTCTTCGCCGAATTCGGGCAGGTAGGCGCTCACCTGTGCATCGAGGCTGAGCCGGCCTTCCTCGGCGAGTTTCAGGACCGATACGGCCACCATGGACTCAGTGATACCGCCTGCCTGGAACTGATCGGATGCCAGCGCGGGTTCCCTGGAGTCCAGGTCACGGACGCCTGCCCCGTGGGACCACACTTGCCCGGCGTGCCGGACCTCGATCAGTACCGCCGGGGCACCTTCGTCCAGCATTCGCCGGCTGAACTCTTCCAGCCGGGCATACTGCCCGGCCGTCTCCTTGTCGTCCGGAGGCCGGGGCCCGACCGTACAGCCACCCACCACCGCCGACGTCAGCAGTGCCACGGACAACCCGGCCGCCATCCGCAGCCGTGAACGTGCCAGCCTGGCTCCGGACATGCCTCAGATCCTTAGTGCCGGCCGGAGGCCAGGGCGGGCGTCAACGGCGCGGCATCATCAATGCTCCTCGGGCGCCGTAACCGGGTCAAGGGCGCCGGCCCAGCGCAGTTGTCCGCCCCTAGGTAAGGCGGATCTGGCGGTTGACGTCCTTGTAGAGCAGGTAGCGGAAGGGGCCCGGACCGCCGGCGTAGCAGGCCTGCGGGCAGAAGGCGCGGAGCCACATGAAGTCGCCTGCCTCTACCTCCACCCAGTCGTCATTGAGGCGGTAGACGGCCTTGCCTTCGAGGACGAAGAGGCCGTGCTCCATGACATGGGTTTCGGCGAAGGGGATGGACCCGCCGGGCTGGAACGTCACGATGTTGACGTGCATGTCATGCGCCAGATCGTCCGGGTCAACGAACCGGGTGGTCGCCCAGGCCCCGCCGGTGCCGGGCATCGGGCGCGGCTCCACGTCCTGGTCACGGGTGACGAAGGATTTCGCCAGGTGTCCCTCAAGCACTTCGTACGCTTTGCGGATCCATTGGAACGAGGCGGCGTCCCCATCGTCATGCGCGTCGTTCTTGACTTTCCAGTCCGACCCCGCGGCCAGGTAGGCGTAGCCGCCCGGCTCCAGGCGGTGGATATCGCCGTCGAGCGTTAGGGTCAGCGAGCCTTTCGTCAGGAAGATGACGCCCTCGACGCCGGCCTCCGCCTCCGGGCGGTCACTGCCGCCGCCGGGGGCTACTTCCACGATGAGTTGGCTGAAGGTGGTAGCGAAGCCCGCGATGGGACGGGCGATGATCCACGACCGGGTCTTGAACCAGCCGGGCAGGTTGGATGTGACGATGTCCCGAAGCACTCCCTTGGGGATCACGGTGTAGGCCTCTTTGACCACGGCGCGGTCGGTAAGGAGCTGGGTTTGCGGCGGCAGGCCGCCCTCGGGGGAAAAGTAGGTACTCATGAGTCCGCTCACTGTGCTGCTGAAGGTGGTGCTGAAGATTTCGTCCTGAAGACTCTGCCGGCCCTGAAGGCTGTGCTCAAGTATCCGTGGCCAGCCCCGGGTGCGCCAGCCCCGTGAGCCGGGAGAGTCCGACGCCGGCGAGGGCCTGGACTTCATCGGCGCCGACGGCGCCGCACTGGACGCCGCGCAGCACAAACGCCGCGAGTGCCCGGGCGGAGGCGGGTTCATCCATGACGCCCCCTCCGGTCTGCTCCACATAGTTGCGCAGCCTTGCGGTTGCCGCCGGAAGTCCCTGCCGGTAGAAGCCGTAGGTGGCGGCGAACCGGCTGGGCAGCTGGGCAGGGTGCAGGTCCCAGCCCTGGTAGTAGCCACGTTCCAGGGAGCGCTGGACCAGCCGTCCATGGAGCCGCCAGGCTCCCTCGACGTTCTCGCCCACCGGGATGATGTTGGTGGAGCCGTCCGAGAGGCGGATCCCGGTCCCTGCCACGGCCAGTTGCATGATTTCCTTGGCGAAGTCCGCGACCGGGTGCTCCATGGACTGGTACTCGGCGGAGATCTGCAGCGAGGCACTGTAATCGTAGGTGCCATAGTGCAGGGCGCTGATGCGCCCGGGCACCACGTGCGCGAGCCGGGCAACCGGAGACGTGCCGTCCGGGCCCAGGATGAGCTGCGGCGTTTCCACCTGCACCTCAAAGCGCAGCCGGCCGTGCGGCAGGCCGTGGACTTCCTCAAGACGGGCGACGGCGTAGTCCAGGGCCTGGACCTGCGCCACCGTGGTGACCTTGGGCAGGGTCAGCATCAGCCCTGCCGGCAGCTCTCCTGCTGAGGCCAGGGCCGAGACAAAGAGATCCAGTGTCCTGAGGCCGCGGGCACGGGTTGCGGCCTCGAAGCACTTGAAGCGGATCCCGATAAATGGCGGGGCAGTCCCCGCAGCGACGGCGTCGGCAACCAGGCGTGCGGCACCAACGGCGTCGGCGTCCTCTGCCTCGTCACCGCGGCTGCCGTAGCCGTCCTCGAAGTCCAGCCGCAGGTCCTCGATCGGTTCGTGTGCCAGCTTTTTGGCCACCCGGGAGGCGACGGCTGCTCCCAGTGCCAGCGACTGACCCAGGAGCCAGCCGAGCCGTTCCAAACCCCCGTGCGCATCGGCCGTCGCGAGGGCCTGCGCGCCCCAGTCAGCGGCGAGCGACGGCGTGAAACGGTCCGCCGGCACATACACCGTGTGGACTGGTTGACGGGAGCCGTCGTCACCTGGATAGTGCAGCTGCAGCAGGCGGTCCGTGTCGGCGAGTTGGGCGTCAATCCTTGCAAGGTCCGCGGCGGTGAGGGCTGGGGTGTGGGACATGCCTCAGTCCACCAGCTCGTAGGCCGGCGTGGTGAGGAAGTCCGTGTAGTCCTCGGACAGGCAGATGCCGCCGATCAGCTGGCTGGCCGGCAGGTAATAGCGCCGGAAGGCTTCGTCGCCGAACTCGGTGCGCAGTTTGTCCGTTTCTTCGGCCAGGATCCGTTCCACCAGTTCCCTCGTGACGGTGTTGCCGGTGTCGGCCAAGACGGACTTGTTGCGGATCTGCTGCCAGACCTGCGAGCGGGAGATTTCAGCTGTGGCGGCATCCTCCATGAGGTTGTGGATGGCCACGGCGCCGTTGCCGGACAGCCACACTGCCGTATAGGCGACGGCGACATACAGATTCAGCCGCAGCCCGCCCTCGGTGACCTGGCCGTCCGCCGACACGATGTCCAGCAGCTGGTCCGCGGTGACAGATACCTTCGGGCGCTGCTTGTCCAGCTGGTTGGGGCGTTCGCCCAGCACGGCGTCGAACACTTCGCGGCAGACGGGCACCAGATCGGGATGGGCCACCCATGAACCATCGAACCCGTCGTTGGCTTCGCGTGTCTTGTCCGCGCGGACCTTGGCGAACGCTGCCTCGGTGACCTCCGGGAGCCGCCGGTTGGGGATTACCGCCGCCATGCCGCCCATGGCGAAGGCCCCGCGCCTGTGGCACGTCTTGACCAGCAGCTCGGTGTAGGCGCGCATGAACGGAGCGGTCATGACCACGGAGGCACGGTCCGGCAGCACGAATTCCTCTCCGGCGTCGCGGAAGTATTTGATGATGCTGAACAGGTAGTCCCAGCGGCCGGCGTTCAGTCCCGAGATGTGCTCGCGCAGCTCGTAGAGCATTTCCTCCATCTCGAACGCTGCCGGGATCGTCTCAATCAGCACGGTGGCACGGATGGTCCCCTGGTGCAGGCCGAGATAATCCTGGGCGAAGACAAAGATGTCGTTCCAGAGCCTGGCCTCGAGGTGGCTTTCCATCTTGGGCAGGTAGTAGTAGGGGCCATGGCCGTTGAGGACCAACTGACTGGCCACGTGGAAGAAGTGCAGGCCGAAATCCACCAGAGCACCCACGGCTCGTTCGCCGTCGATCATCACGTGCTTCTCCGGCATGTGCCAGCCGCGGGGCCTGGCCACCACGACGGCGAGCGGGGCGTCCGTGCGGAGCCTGTATTCCTTGCCCTCGTCCGAGGTGTAGCCCAGCGTTCCCCGTGCTGCGTCACGGAGGTTCAGGATGGAGTCGATGACGTTGCTCCACGTGGGCGTGCTGGCATCTTCCAGATCCGCCAGCCACACCTTCGCCCCTGAATTCAGCGCATTAATGGCCATTTTGGCCGGCGATGCCGGACCCGTCATTTCAACCCGGCGGTCCTGCAAAGCCGCGGGGGCCGGCGCAACCTTCCATTCGCCGTCGCGCACGTCCCGGGTTTCCGGCAGGAAGTCGAGCTTGCCGGTTTCCGCAACCCGTTGGCGCTTGGCGCCCCGGGCTGCCAGAAGCTCGTTACGGGTGCCGGCAAAACGTTCGTGGAGTTCCTCCACGAACGCCAGTGCCTCGGGGGTGAGGATCTCCTCCGCGCGCCCGATCGGCCGGGGGTCTGTGATGGTGATGGCCATTTCTGGTCCTTTCCTTTGGCTTCGAAGCATGCGGGCAAATCAGGAGGCCTAGCCAGCTATTTTCGTATTATGGATATTATTATCTGTTTTATGGAAATACAACCCCGTTCCGGCTTCGGTCAACGGTCCACGAACTGCTGGGCGGCGTGATGTATGTTGGGAGATCCAGGGCAATTCTTTTCACGATGCGGATAAGACTTGTCGGAGGCCGAGCCCGCAGGAGACTGGCAAATGGCTGAAAAAGCCCCCGGAGGCGTGCAGTCCGTTGAGCGCGTCTTTGAACTGTTGGAGCTCATCACTGATGCCGGCGGCGACGTTACGCTGAGCGAACTCTCCTCCTCCACGGACCTTCCGCTGCCCACGATCCACCGGCTCCTGCGCACCCTGGTCACCCTGGGCTACATCCGCCAGCTCCCCAGCCGCCGGTACGCGCTGGGGCCCCGGCTGATCCGCCTCGGCGAAGGAGCCAGCAAGCAGCTGGGCGGAGTTGCCCGCCCGCAGCTCAAATTGCTGGTGGACCGGCTGGGGGAGACCTCCAACATGGCCGTACTCGATGCGGATATGGTCATCTACGTCGCCCAGGTGCCCTCCCTGCATTCCATGCGCATGTTCACCGAGGTGGGGCGCAGAGCCCACACCCATGACACTGGCGTGGGAAAAGCCATCCTGGCCCAGTTGGATGACGAGACGGTCCGCGGCATCGTGGGCCGCACGGGCATGCCTACCCCCACGGCCAAGAGCATGGGGGACATCGATTCCCTCCTGGCGGACCTGGGCCGCATTCGTGAACGAGGCTATGCCATAGACGAGGAGGAGCAGGAACTCGGTGTCCGCTGCTTTGCCATGGCCGTGCCCAACGCGCCGACGCCCACGGCGATTTCCGTCTCGGGCCCTGTGTCCCGCGTGGACCAGTCCTTCGGCGAACGCGCCGTCCCGCTGCTGCGCGAAGCGGCCCGGGCGATCTCGGACGAGCTGAACCGCAACTGACTGCGCGAACCGGCAGCAAATGCCCTTGAAATCGATTTTTGAGGGCATTAGCTGCCTGTTCGCGCCTGGGTGGTCTAGCAGAAGCCCGCGATGCCTGACCAGGCGACGTCCGCCGGGGCGGCGTCTTCCCGCTGGACAGTGGCCTCGATCAGTCCGTATGGCCGGTCGGCTGCAAAGAACACCTCGTTGGGGTTGTCAAGGCCGAACGGGGAGAGGTCCACCAGGAAGTGGTGCTTGTTGGGCATCGAGAACCTGATCTCGTCGATCCCGGCGTGTGCTTCCAGGACCTTGGCGCCCATGTCGAAGAGTGTCTGCTGCAGGGCGTGGGAGTACTTCCCGGTGAAGCCCTCGAGCAGGAGGCCCTTGACGTCGCTGTAACTCTTGTTGAAGTCCAGACTGCTGAAATCAGTGCCGGTCCTGTAGCGCCAACGGGCGGAGACGTCGGTAGCCAGGATGCGGTCTGTGGTTTCCGGGAGGGTGGTGTATTTGTCCTTGGGATAGCCCGCGAAACCGGACTGTGTGGACTTCAGGACCGTCAGGTCCGTGAGCCCCGAGATGAGGTGGGCGGTGGCGCCGTCGCGCACCAGGACTGCGGTGCGGACTTCCTGGCCGTTGCGAACGAAGGAGTGGTCATGCCCGGCGCCGTGGACCTGGATCCGGTCCCAGGGGTAGGACTCTGCTTCCCAGCGGCCGCCCGTGACCCAGTCGAAACTGCTGGTGAAGTGTTCTCCAAGCCGGAGCAGGAATGCCTCGGGGGAGCCGATGCCCTCCCGCGCAAACGCGTAGATGGTGTTCTTTTGAGTGTCCGTTGCCACCACGTGGCTGTTGTCGCCTTCGAGGTGCGCTGCAGCGAAATCCCCGCGCAGCTGCGAGGTGACATTGAGGTCTTCGATTTCGTGGCGGGCCGTGTCACGGGTGATCTTGACGACCCGGACTTCAGCTTTGCCGTACTGGTTCTGGCCGAGGACGATTTTGCTGCTGCCCATGCTCTGTTCCCAACTTCCCGTAAGTGGAGCCAACGTTCCATCACTGAAATTAAGTGCGCGTTACCAGCGCATTTCCGATCGTCAGGCCCCCGGGTGCCCCGGCCACTCCTTGCCGGCCCACGGGTCGTAGTCGGCGATGAGTTCCTCCTGCGGCGGGCGCTCCGCTTCGGGGACGTTCTGCAGGTTCACCCGCACCCGGTACCAGAGCGAGCTCGATCCGCGCATTCCGTCGACGAGGACATCGGCCGGGTGCAGGGCCGGGACAACGCCCGCGTGCCGGGTCTTCCACTGGTCGAGGGCCGCGAGCGCCTCTGGCCTGGTCCTGGTGCGGGCCACCTCGATGAGCGGCATCACCGACTGGCGGCGGCCGGAGCCGTCGCCGGAGCGCGGCGGCTTCTCCGCCGGGCCGAGCTCGGCAGCCAGCGCGAGGAGCGCGTCGAGGGTGCCGACCGCGTCGTCGATGCCCTCGTGAGGATCGCCCATGTCGGCGAAGCGCCCGGGCACCGTGCGGACGGTGAACTGCTCCGGACGGCTGGAGCGGACTTCCTCCCAGGTGAGCGGTGTCGAGACCCTGGCGTCGGGCAGCGGCCGGACCGAGTACGCCGATGCCACCGTGCGGTCCTTTGCGTTCTGGTTGAAGTCGACGAACACACTCTCGCCGCGCTCCTCCTTCCACCACCGCGCGGTGGCGAGCCCGGGAGCCCGGTTCTCCACCTCACGTGCCAGGGTCTCGGCAGCGAGCCGGACGTCGCGGTACGACCACTTCGGCGAAATGCGCACGAGGATATGGAGTCCGCGCGACCCGCTGGTCTTGGGCCACCCCGCCAGCCCCATGTCCTCAAGCACCTCACGTGCAACATACGCGACATCGACGATCTGGGACCAGTCGACTCCCGGCATCGGATCCAGGTCGACCCGGAGTTCGTCCGGGTGCTCGAGGTCCTCGGCGCGCACCGGATGGGGGTTGAGGTCGAGGCAGCCAAGATTCACGACCCACGCCAGGCCTGCCGCATCCCGGATGACGGCCTCCTCGGCGGACGTCCCGGACGCATAGTGAAGCGTTGCCGTCCCGATGAAACCGGGGTGGTTTTCGGGCACGCGCTTTTGAAAGAAGGGCTCAGCGTCGATGCCCTTCGGGAAGCGCTTGAGCACCATCGGCCGGCCGCCGGCGCCGCGCAGCGCACCATCCGCGACGGCAAGGTAATAGTGCACCAGATCGAGCTTCGTCAGCCCGGGCCCGGGGAACACCACCTTGTCCGGACTCGAGATGCGAACCTCGGTGCCGGCAATGTTGAGGATCTCGGCCGGGGCCTTCGACGGGTTCATTCCGCCACGCTAGCAACGATCGGATGCCGCAGCCAGAGCAGCAGCCCCGGCAACCGAAAGCGGACGGGACCCGCTTCGACGGACAGGCCCCTTTGTGGCACAGGCAAGCGCCGCAGCATTACCGCGGCGCTTGGATTGGTTGCTGTACTACGCCATGTTCTGCATGGGCTTCTTGGCTGAAATGTGCTCCACCAGTTCGCCGACACGCACTTCCGAGTAGTTGCGTGCGATGTCGCCCTGGCTGATGATGCCCACCAGGTTGTGGTCGGCGATGACGGGCAGGCGCCTGATCTGGTACTTCTCCATCATCGCGATTGCCTCGTCAATGTTGGCGTCGGCATCGATCCAATGCGGGGTGCCCTGGGCCAGATCGATGGCCCTGACCTCCCTGGGATCCAGATTCTCGGCGACGCACCTCACCACGATGTCGCGGTCAGTGATGAATCCCTTGAGTTTGCCTTCGCTGCCGCAGATCGGCAACGATCCACAGTCAAGATCGCGCATCATTACCGCTGCTTCCTGCAGCGTCTGGGTTTCGGTCACACACTGGGCGTTGGTGGTCATGAATTCACGTACGACGCTCATCAGTCCTCCTTCATCGGTTGGGGTTCGACGCAGGGGCTTCGGCTCCAGCGCCGATGCTGTCAGCCTACGCCCGGCCCAACGCCCTGACCAGCTTTGCCCGGGCCCTGCACAGACCCGACTCGACTGCCCCCGCCCGACGGTGCTTTGCCCCGGCTCCGATAGGAACGACAATATGGAAACCATGGTCGCGACGTTGGAAGGAGTGCAGCAATGCTGGACCTGATACCTTCGCTCAGCGGCTGGGCTCCGGCTGCGGGCGGCCAAAGGTGCGCCATTGCCACCGTCATGTCCGTGGGCGGCTCAGTACCCCGGCCTGTGGGGACGTCCATGCTGGTCTCCGAGTCCGGCTCCGTTCTGGGCAGCCTGTCCGGCGGTTGCGTGGAAGGGGCGGTGGTGGATTGCCTCACTTCAGGACCCATCCACCGCCCGGCCGCCACAACCCCGGCCGCCACCAACATGTTGCAGCAGGAGACCGCATGGACATGAACACCATCGAGGCTGTGGTCCGCACCACGGACCCGGCCGACTGGCGCAGCGGCGACGCCTGGCTGGCGGGCGGCACTGTCCTGTTCTCTTATGGCAGTTACGCGTTCGGTGCCGAGCCGCTGAAGCGCCTGCTGGATCTGGGCGCGGCGGGCTGGCCGGCGGTGACGGTGGTGGAGGAAGCAACCGGCGGCGGGTCCGGTGGTGGAATCGACCTGGCGGCCACCTGCACCATCGCGGTACTCTATGAGCTCCCTGTCGCTGCAGGTTCCCCGCTCCCGGACTGGCCCGGCCTGGACCTCTTCCGGCCCTGCTGCGATTCCTTCGTGGCCTCGTTCAAAGTCTGGAACATGTCAACCGTGGGCGGCAACCTTTGCACCTCCCTGCCCGCCGGACCTGTTATCTCCCTCTGCGCCGGCCTCGACGGGGTAGCCACCATCCTGGGACCGGGCGGCACCAGTCGCACGGTTCCGGTGGCGGACTTCGTCACCGGGGACGGAAAAAACTGCCTGGCACCCGGCGAGCTGCTGCGCAGCATCCACCTCCCGGCGTCGGCCCTTGCCGCCAGGGCGGCCTTCCGCCGCCTGTCGCTGGGCAACCTGGGCCGGTCCGGGGTGCTGCTGATTGGAAGGCTGGACGGCGGCGCCTCCCTGGTCCTGACCGTCACCGCCGCGACCAAACGCCCCGTACAGCTCCGCTTCGGCCAACTCCCCGATGCTCCCGCCCTGGCTGCCGCACTGGACGAAGGGATCCCCGACGTCCTGTACCACGACGATGTCCACGGGCTGCCGGCATGGCGGCGTGATATGACCTACCGGCTGGCCGAGGAGATCCGGGCGGAACTCGCGGCACCTGACGGCACGGTTCCGGAGCACGTTTCCGGGGATTTCTGGCCGCCGGCGGCACGCACGGCATCGGCACAGCGCAGGCCTGCACCGCAGGAAGGGCTCTGATGGGCATCGACATCAACGGCGTCCCGGCCGAGGCGGAGCCGCGTCCCGGCCAGTGCCTGCGGACTTTCCTCCGCGAGCAGGGCAACCTCGGCGTGAAGAAAGGCTGCGACGGCGGCGACTGCGGAGCATGCACCGTGCACGTGGACGGCACGCCGGTCCACAGCTGCATCTACCCGGCAGTGCGGGCCGAAGGGCATGCCGTCACCACCATCGAGGGCCTGGCCGGTACTGCGGTAACAGCCGGCACGGCTGCCGGACTCCATCCCCTGCAGCAACAGTTCCTGGAGCGGCAGGGCTTCCAGTGCGGCTTCTGCACCGCCGGAATGCTGATGACCGCTTCCACCTTCACTGCTGAACAGACGGAGGACCTGCCCCGCAACCTCAAAGGCAACCTGTGCCGCTGCACCGGCTACCGGGCCATCGGGGATGCTGTCTGCGGCCACGATGGCCACCCTGAGTCCGCCGGGTCGGGGTCCGCAGCCGCAGGAGAGGGCCAGCCGGAGCCGCGCCGCGGGCAACTGGGAGACGACGTTGCGGCCCCCGCGAGCCAGGCCGTAGTCACCGGCGCCGCCCGCTACACGCTGGATGTTCCCGCGGACCAGCTCAAAGGGCTGCTGCACCTGAAGCTCCTGCGTTCGCCGCACGCGCATGCCCGGGTCCTGTCGATCAACACGGAGGCGGCCCTGAAGGTCCCCGGCGTGGTGGCGGTGTTCACGCACCGGGACGCCCCCGCCCAGCTGTTCTCGACCGCGCAGCATGAGCTGTACACGGATGATCCGGACGACACCCGGGTCCTGGACGACGTGGTCAGGTTCATCGGGCAGCGCGTTGCCGCCGTCGTCGCCGAATCTGTGGCTGCGGCGGAAGCCGGCGTGCGCGCCCTGGAAGCGGAGTACCAGGAACTGCCCGCGGTCTTTACTCCGCAGGAGGCAGTGATGCCTGGTGCCCCGCTGGTGCACGGGGACAAGGACAGCCTGACCGCCAGGATCGCAGGGCCGGACCGGAACGTCGTGGCCGAGCTGCACTCCGAACTGGGCAGCGTGGAGGGCGGCTTCGCTGCCGCGGACTTCATCCACGAACAGACCTATCAAACCCAGCGGGTCCAGCATGTGGCCCTGGAAACCCATGCCTCGATCGCATCCGTGGACGACGACGGCCGGCTGCAGGTGCGTACGTCCAGCCAGGTTCCGTTCCTGGCCCGCCGCACCCTGTGCCGGGTTTTCGGGCTGCCGGAGGAACAGGTACACGTGGTGACAGGCCGGGTGGGCGGCGGATTCGGCGGCAAGCAGGAAGTGCTCACGGAGGACATTGTGGCGCTCGCAGCAATGAAGCTGGGACGGCCTGTCCAGCTTGAGTTGACCCGCACCGAGCAGTTCACGGCCACGACCACCCGGCACCCGTTCACGATCAGGCTCAAGGCCGGCGCCAGTTCGGAGGGCCGGCTGACCGCGCTGCAGCTGGACGTACTGACCAACACCGGGGCGTACGGCAACCACGCCCCGGGCGTGATGTTCCACGGCTGCGGCGAATCGCTGGGGGTCTACAAATGCGACAACAAGAAGGTGGACGCCAAGGCCGTCTACACCAACACCGTGCCCTCCGGGGCGTTCCGCGGCTACGGCCTGAGCCAGACCATCTTCGCCATCGAGTCCGCCATGGACGAGCTGGCCATCGGGATAGGGATGGATCCGCTGGAGTTCCGCCGCGGGAACATGGTGCGCGAAGGGGACCAGATGCTGTCCACGCACCCGGACCCGGAGGGGGACGTCCTGTATGGCAGCTACGGGCTGGAGCAGTGCACCCAACTGGTCCGTGACGCCCTGGAACGTGGCCGCGAAAAGTACCGGGCCGGCGGGTGGGACGGCCTGGGCCCGGACTGGGCCACCGGCGAAGGGACGGCCCTGTCCATGATTAACACCGTTCCGCCGCGTGGCCATTTTGCCCATACGAAGCTCCGGCTCCTGCCGGACGGTACATACCAGGCCGACGTCGGCACGACCGAATTCGGCAACGGCACCACCACCGTGCATGCCCAGCTCGCGGCCACCGCGCTCTCGACGGACGCGTCACGGATTGCCGTACGGCAGTCGGACACGGACCTGATCGAGCACGACACCGGCGCCTTCGGGTCGGCGGGAACTGTCGTGGCGGGCAAAGCGACCCTTGCGGCGGCCGAGGAGCTCGCCGTCCGGATCCGGGCCTTCGCCGCAGGGATCCGGCAGGTACAGTCCTCCGGCTGCGTCCTCGACGGCGATTCGGTCGTCTGTGAGGGAACTCCCGTGACGCTGGCGGAACTTGCGCAGGCCGCGGCGGAAGCCGGCGTCGAACTTGGTGCCGAGGGCCGCTGCGGCGGGACGCCGCGGTCCGTCGCGTTCAACGTGCAGGGTTTCCGGGTGGCGGTGAACCGCGGCACAGGGGAGCTGCGCATACTGCAGAGCGTGCAGGCGGCGGACGCCGGCGTGGTGGTCAATCCGCGGCAATGCCGCGGCCAGATCGAGGGCGGGATCGCGCAGGCGCTGGGTGCCGCGCTCTACGAGGAAGTGGTGGTGGACGGCGCCGGCCGCGTCACCACGGACACCCTTCGGCAGTACCATATCCCCACCTTCGCGGATGTGCCCCGGAGCGAGGTGTACTTCGCGGACACCAACGACAAACTGGGGCCCCTGGGCGCCAAATCGATGAGTGAAAGCCCCTTCAACCCGGTGGCACCCGCTCTGGCCAACGCCATCCGAAATGCCACCGGGGTGCGCTTTGCGGAGCTGCCCATCGCCCGTGACAAGATCTACCTTGGCCTCAGGGACGCGGCCAAGCCCACGCCATCCTGAAGGGCCAAGGCCATATAGTCGTGGGATGGAACAGCGCATATTAGGCAAGACCGGACGGAATGTCTCCATCGTGGGGCTCGGCACCTGGCAGCTCGGCGCCGACTGGGGCAACGTGGAGCAGTCCCAGGCCCAGGGGATCCTCGCGGCCGCCGCCGAGGCCGGGGTTACGCTCTTTGACACTGCCGACGTCTACGGTGACGGCCGCAGCGAGCAGGCGATCGGCAGGTTCCTGGCGGACAATCCCGGGCTGGACATCACGGTGGCCACCAAGATGGGACGCCGGCTGGAGCAGCTTCCGGAGAACTACAACCTGGCCAACTTCCGCCAGTGGGTGGACCGCTCCCGGGAAAACCTGGGCACTGACTCCCTTGACCTCGTCCAGCTGCATTGCCCGCCCACCGCCGTCTACAGCAACTCCGAGGTTTACGACGCCCTGGACACCCTGGTGTCCGAGGGTGCCATCCGGAACTACGGCGTGAGCGTGGAGCGCACCGATGAAGCGCTGGAAGCGATCCGGCACGAAGGCACGGCTTCCGTCCAGATCATCCTCAACGCCTTCCGGCTCAAGCCGCTGGATGAGGTCCTTGCCGCCGCGAAGGCGGCAGGCGTGGGCATCATCGCCCGCGTGCCCCTGGCCTCCGGCCTGCTCTCCGGAAAATACTCCAAGGAAACGTCCTTCGCCGAAAACGACCACCGCAACTACAACCGCACCGGCTCCGCATTCGACGTCGGAGAAACCTTCTCCGGTGTGGACTACGAGCTGGGACTCAAGGCGGTGGCCGAGTTCGAGCAGCTGGTCCCGGCCGGCGCGGGCACCGCGCAGGCGGCCATAGCCTGGATCGCCGCCCAGGACGGCGTCACGTCGGTGATCCCCGGCGCGCGCACGGTGGAACAGGCGAAGGCGAACGCCGCAGCCGCCGACGTTGTCCTGAACGACGAATTCGACGCCGGCGTCCGCTGGATCTACGACCACTACTTCCGCGAGGCCATCCACCCGCGCTGGTAACCGGACACCCTACGGACGCTGCCGCAGCAGGTACAGCTGTTCCGGGGTATCGATATCCTCGCCACTGGACTGGTCACTGCAATCCACCTCGTCCACAAGCTCGGGGTGGGCCTGGAGAAAAAGCCGCGCACCGGCGTCGCCCTTGACTGTGCTGCCCACCGCCGCGCGGAGGGTGGCGTCGATAAGCAGCGGGTGCCCGCGGCGAAGCCCGCGCCGGGCCGGGCCGGCCTCGGCGCCGGCCTGGGCTTTGTCGTAGGCAGCGGCAGTGATCCTGCCTGGACGGTGGGCGGCCAGCAGGCGCCCGACCGTGTCCCCTGTGAGGCCAGGCTGGTCCACCAGGGCGACCAGCAGGTGGTCGCCAGGATCCGCGGTGGCGGCACCCAGCAGGAAAGAACCGCCCATCCCGGACGGCCAGTCCCGGTTCACCACGGTCCGGCAGCGGCCCAGCTCGGCGGTTTCCGTGACGTCGGAGGCGCCGGCCCCAAGGACCACCACCACCTCCCGGCAGCCGCCGTCCAACAGCGCGTCAGCTATGGCCTCGACCAGCGGGCGGCCGCGGTAAGGCAGCAGCGCCTTGGGGCCCATGCCCAGGCGGTTTCCCGCACCCGCAGCAAGAAGGACACCCGTGGTCCTGGTCCCGCTCAAGTTCCCCATGCCCACACCCTAATCGAGTTTGCCCCCGGAGGTTTTGTCCACCTAAGGCGACTTTCCAGGGGGCAAAACTGCCCATATCCGGACAAAAACTCCGAGGTGGGGGTTGGGGCGGGTCAGAGCGGCAGGAGCCCGGAAAGGTCGGCGCGCAATCCGGATGCCGCCACCCGGCCGGACGCCACCGCGTCTGCCCAGCTCAGCTGTCCGGTCGCCATCGCCAGCCAGGTGGCGGCGTCGCACTCAATGACATTGGGGGGAGTTCCCCGCGTGTGCCGGGGCCCCTCCACGCATTGGGTGACGCCGAACGGCGGCACCCGCACTTCCACGGAGTTCCCGGGCGCCCGCGCGGTGACCTCCTCCAGCGTGTACCGCACCGCTGTAGCGGTGACGCTGCGCGGCACGGTGACGTCCGACGTCGGGCCGGCAGCTTCTTGCCAGGCGGCCAGTGCCGCCGTGCCTTCCTCGATTCCAATACGACGCCGCGCTACGGCCATCCGGCCGGCCTCCTTCAGAACGGGTTGGGTCCCTGGTGGGCAGGGAGTCAGTCGAGCAAGGCGGAGACGGCCGGACCCAGGCGGATCTTGCCCACGGGCTTCCCGCCGCCCATCACGGGTTCAACTACCTGTTCCAGGACGCTGGAGACGCCCGGGATGTCCACGGCTCCGGCTGCGGCCAGAAGGGTCAGGCCCACCAGCGAGGTGGCGCGGAGATTGCCGTCCAGCATCTTTACGGCCACGGAGACGCCCTGCGGGGTTGCCATGGCCAGCACTCCTTCCGCACCGATCTTGGCGATGATCTCCAGTTCGTCCATCACGATGGTGTTCGACTCGCCGTGCCCCTGGACGGCCCACGGGTAGTCGAGCATCGAGGTGGCAATGGTGGCGGCGCGGGCGTTGGAATTCCTGTCCGCGGGAGCCTTGGCCAGCAGTGAAAAGGCCCGGGCCAGCCCGGTGAGTGAGATGGCTGCCACGGGTGCGCCGCAGCCATCGATCCCCAGGTGTGCGATCTTTTCGCCGGCGTATTCTTCGATGACGCTGCGGATCCGCTGCTGCAGCGGATGGTTGGGCTCAAGGTAGCTGTGGGTGTCCCAGCCGTTTTCCGTGCAGGCCCACAGGAATGCGGCGTGCTTGCCGGAACAGTTGAAGGCGAGCTTCGACTTGCCGCGTTCGGACCGGACCAGCCAGTTCCGGGCTGTCTCATCCTGGGGCCACGCCGCCGGGCATTGCAGCTGATCCTCCCGGACTCCCGCCGCTTTGAGCATTCCCTCCACCACGTCCATGTGGTCAAGCGAGCCCACATGGCTGGCACAGGCAAGGGCCACCTGGGCGCCGCGCAGGGGAACACCTGACTGCATCGAGGCCAGGGCCTGCAGCGGCTTGAGTGCGGACCGGGCGTAGACGGGGGTGGTGATATCTCCCAGCTCGGTCACCACCGTGCCGTCGGCCGCCAGGACCACTGCCGAGCCGACGTGTCGGGACTCCACGAAACCGCTGCGTTCCACGACAGCCAGTTCGACGGCGGAGTCCACGGTAAAGGTGGCATGGGCGTTGTACGGCATGATGCCAGTCTAGGGGCCGGAAACCGGAATTCCGGGCTACTCCACGGCGGCCATGATGGACTGCCCGCATCGCAGGCGCGCCGGGATTGCCGGCGGAAGGGTCGCGGAAAGGGCGGCGGAAAGGGCGGCGGCTCCGGCCGGCCAAGTGCGGGTCGGAATTCAACTTAGGAGCCAGCCGGGTGCACAAAGTACCCTTGGAGACTGTGAAGGTACTCGTCATTGGCCCAGGAGGCCGCGAACACGCCATTGTCCGCTCCCTGCTCGCCGACCCCAACGTGTCCGAGGTCCATGCAGCTCCCGGCAATGCCGGCATCAGCAAACTGGTCCCCACCCACAACATCAACGGCAACGATCCTGATGCGGTGGCGGCCCTGGCCACCAGACTGACCGTGGATTTGGTGGTGATTGGCCCCGAGGCTCCCCTTGCCGCGGGCGTGGCCGACGCCGTCCGGAAAGCGGGAATTCCGGTGTTCGGGCCGAGCAAGGCCGCGGCCCAGCTGGAGGCCTCCAAGGCCTTTGCCAAGGAAATCATGGCCGAAGCGGGCGTGCCCACCGCTATGGCACTGGTGGCAGCCAACGCCGAGGAAGCAGCCTCGGCGCTGGATACCTTCGGCGCGCCCTACGTGGTCAAGGACGACGGCCTGGCGGCTGGCAAGGGCGTTGTGGTCACCAACAATCGCGAGGAAGCCCTGGCTCACGCCCAGGCGTGTTTCGATGCCGGGGGGACGGTGGTAATCGAGGAATTCCTGGACGGGCCCGAGGTCTCCGTCTTCGTGCTGTGCGATGGCCGCAATACCGTCGCGCTCTCCCCGGCGCAGGACTTCAAGCGAATCTTCGACAATGACGAAGGTCCCAACACCGGCGGGATGGGTGCCTACACTCCGCTGGAATGGGCTCCCGAGGGGCTGGTCCGGGAGGTCATCGACCGCGTGGCCCAGCCCACCGTCAACGAAATGGCATCCCGCGGCACCCCATTTGTGGGCGTGCTGTTCGTCGGCCTGGCCCTGACCTCGCGCGGAACCCGCGTCATCGAGTTCAACGTCCGCTTCGGTGACCCCGAAACGCAGGCCGTGCTGGCGCGCCTCAAGACGCCCCTGGGTGCGCTGCTCCTGGCAGCTGCCAAAGGCGAACTGGACAAGGCGGAGGAGCTGCGCTGGTCAAAGGACACGGCTGTCGCCGTCGTCGTCGCGTCCGAAAACTATCCGGACACTCCCCGCACCGGTGACCGCATCCGCGGACTCAAGAAGGTGGATGAGCTGGAGGGCGTGCACGTGATCCATGCCGGCACCGCGTTCGACGACGAGGGAAAGGTGGTCTCGGCTGGTGGCCGGGTGCTCGCCGTGGTTGCGCTTGGCAGTGACCTCGTTGAGGCCCGCGAAAGGGCGTACGACGGCGTGGAGCTGGTCCAGCTGGAAGGCTCGCAGTTCCGGACCGACATCGGCGGCAAGGCGGCCCGGGGCGAAATCAAGGTGGCGTCGAACGCGACAGTATCGATGCCCGTGACGAAGGCGAAGGCATAGCATGACTGAGAATTCCTCCCCCGAGCCGGCCAAAACCGGCCTGGACACTGCCCCCCTGGACCTTCCGGGCTGGAAGCACATCTATTCAGGCAAGGTCCGCGACCTGTACGAACCTGTGGATGAGTCCATCCGCGAACAAGTGGGCCAGGACTGTGTCCTAGTGGTGGCCAGCGACCGTATCAGCGCCTTCGACCATGTCCTGGCGAGCGAAATCCCGGACAAGGGACGCATCCTCACGCAACTGAGCCTGTGGTGGTTCGACCAGCTGGACGTCGTACACCATGTGCTGGCGTCCACCGTGGAGGGCGGAGTTCCCGCTGCAGTGGAAGGCCGGGCCATGATCTGCAAGAAGCTGGAGATGTTTCCGGTGGAGTGCATTGCCCGGGGTTACCTCACGGGTTCCGGGCTCCTGGAGTACAAGGCCTCCGGTACCGTCTGCGGGATTCACCTCCCGCCCGGGCTCGTGGACGGTTCCAGGCTGGAGCGGGCGATCTTCACCCCGTCAGCCAAGGCCGACCTGGGCGAACACGACGAGAACATCACCTACGACGCGGTGGTGGTCATGGTCGGGGACGACATCGCTGCCCGGCTGAGCGAACTGACCCTGAAGATCTACAACACCGCCGAGAAAACCGCCCGTGAACGCGGCATCATTCTGGCCGACACCAAGGTCGAGTTCGGCTACGACGCCGTCTCCGGTGCCATCACCCTGGGCGATGAGGTGCTCACCCCCGATTCCTCACGCTTCTGGGATGCGGCCACCTACCAGCCGGGCAAGGCGCAGCCCTCATATGACAAGCAGTACGTCCGGGACTGGCTGACCTCGGCTGAATCGGGATGGGACAGGAACTCGGACACGCCTCCGCCGGTGTTGCCCGAGGCGGTCATCAGCCGGACCCGCGGCCGCTACATTGAGGCTTACGAGAAGCTGACGGGCAAGGCTTTCTCCTAGCTGGCCTTGGCGGCAGCCGCGGCCCGCTGCTGGGCGAGGTTGATCTCCAGGACGGCGTCCAGGGCCTGCTGGACGCGGTCCTGGGCGCCGGCGGCACTGAAGGCTTTCTGCGCTTCCTTGAGGTAGACCAGGGCTTCCTCGGCCTCGCCGGCGGCCTTGAGCGACTTGCCGAGCAGGAGTGACACCTCGCCGGCCGTGTGCTTGGCCAGGGCGGCGCGCTCCGCGTGGATTTCGCGGAGCTTCTCCACTGCAGCCACGATATCGCCGGTGAGGTAAAGCCAGCGGGCGCGGATGAAGGCCACTTCCAGCTGGTCGGTCTTGTTGCCGCCGACGATGGACAACGCCAGTTCGGCGCGTTCGATCGACGACAGCGTCTCCGGCTCCACAATCCCGGAGGACAGGCGCACGGCCGCTGATGCCTTGTTGAATCGGGCCCAAAGTTCGATGTCGTTGGCCGGGGAGAGCATCCGTGCCGCACGCTCGTGGTACTTGATGCCCTCCGGGTAGTCGTGGCGCATGAAGGCCACGTTGCCGATGACCCAGGCGACTTCACCCGCGAGTTGGGACATCGAGTGTTCGTCCACCTGGTCGTTCATGTCCTGGCAGTACTTCCAGGCCTCGTCCAGGCGGCCGCTTTCCGCCAGGGCGCCGATAAGGGCCCGGTGGGCACCGATGATGAGCGTTGACCCCTTGGGGAGCTTGGCGCAGAGTTTGACGGCTTCCAGGGCGTGGTCCACGGCGGTGTTCAGCTGACCCTGGCCCTGGCAGATGCCGGCGAGCATCTGGCGGGCGCGCACGGCCAGGCCGACGGACTCCGTGGCCATGGGGTGCTCCAGCAGATGCTCCATGATCTTCTGGGCCTGCTGCCAGTTGCCCTGCTTGATCAGGCACTCGGCCTGCATGTATGTCATGTTCCACCACGCGCTGGTGTTTTTTCCTTCGAGGGCTATCTGCGCCGCGGTGGCCGCGTGGCTTGCTGCCAGCGGATAGTCGCGGAGGTCCCAGGCCTGGCGGGCGTAGAGTCCGGCCAGGACGTACTCGGCGTCGCTGACTGAAATGGGTTGGCTCCAGGCTTCCAGCGCTTTGGGTGCGAGTTCAAGCCTGCGAGCGAGCTCCTCGATCACTTCGGCCGTGGGTTCCCGCCGGCCGGTTTCGAGCAGAGAAATATAGCTGGGGGAATACAGGTCCTTGCCCAGTTCAGCCTGTGTCAGCCCACGTTCGAGACGCTCCGCCCGGAGCTTCTCCCCGAATCCGTTGCCCACGGGATTTCCTCCTTATTCCGGACAGTCTTTGTACTCAATGCTTGACAGTCCCTGTGGAAAACATTTTACAATGTATGTCAACAAGGACAGTGCTGGCTTTGTAACGAATCCGACTCGTATTGAGGACCTAATATGTTCAAGAAGATTGCAGCCGCAGCCGTATTGGCTGGGGCCCTGGCGTTTTCTGCGGCGGCTCCGGCCGTCCTGTCTGCAGGTTCCATTGCCGACACCACTGGCAGCTCTGTAGCAGTAGGCAACTGGCCTGACCCGATGCGTACAGCCCACGCTGTAGGCAACTGGCCCGACCCCATGTCCAAGCCCGTCAAGAGCACCATGTAACAACTGCTCTCCATAAGGAGGCGGGGCCCCGGCGCATGTGCAAAACATGTTCCGGGGCCATTCCTTTGCCCGAACGGATGGTCACAAACCGGTTACAAGGCACACAACAAAAGGGTACAAAAAAGAGGGCCTCCCACTGGGGGAGACCCTCGTCTTGCTGGTCGGGATGACAGGATTTGAACCTGCGACCTCTTCGTCCCGAACGAAGCGCGCTACCAAGCTGCGCTACATCCCGATCCGCTGCAAAAGCAACTTTACAAGAATAGCCGATGCCCGGCCCGGATGCGAAATCCGCGTGCCCTCAAACCAGGGAGTCCTTCCAGGCGCCGTGGAGGTCCGCGAACCGTCCGCCACCGCCAATCAACTCCGCGGGCGTACCGTCCTCCACCACCTGGCCATCGTGGATCACCAGCACCCTGTCGACCGTTTCCACCGTGGAGAGGCGGTGGGCGATGATGAGCGCCGTGCGCCCTCCGTCCCGGGACGGGGCTCCCGCCGCTCCAGCAGCGCGCACGGAACCTTCAGCGCCCGCGGCGGCCGCTGGACCGCCGGCAGTGCCGGCGGCGGACGTTGCCTGCAGGAGCCGGGCCAGGCCGGCCTGGACCAGGCGCTCGGAGGGTATGTCCAGCGACGAGGTTGCCTCATCCAGGATCAGCACGGCCGGCCGTGCCAGGAAAGCCCGCGCGAAGCTGATGAGCTGACGCTGGCCGGAGGAGACGCGGCCGCCGCGCTTGTTGACGTCTGTATCGAAGCCCTCCGGAAGTTCGGTGATGAAGTGATGGGCCCCGACGGCGCGGGCGGCGTCTTCGATCTCCTCGCGGGAAGCCTCCGGCCGGCCCAGGGCGATGTTGTCCGCCACCGAGCCGCTGAAGAGGAACGCTTCCTGGGTGACCATCACGATGTTCCGGCGCAGGTCCGTGGTGCTGAGATCGCGCAGGTCCACGCCGTCGAGGGTCAGGGAGCCGGAGGAGACATCGTAGAACCGGGCAATGAGCTTGGCGAGGGTGGACTTGCCGGCGCCCGTCTGGCCAACCAGTGCGACGGTCTGTCCGGCAGGGATGTGCAGGTCCATGGTGGGAATGACCACGGGCCCGTCGCCGTAGCGGAACTCCACGCCGTCAAAATCGATGGTTCCCTTGGCGTCCCGCAGCGCTACGGGGTTTTTGGGCGGCCGGACGGTAGGGATCTCCTCGAGCAGTCCCGACACCTTTTCGAGGGCAGCCTGTGCACTTTGGAAGGAGTTGTAGAACATGGCCATTTGGTCCACTGGCTGGAAGAACCGCTTGGTGGACAGGATCAGGGCCAGCAGCACGCCGACGGCGAGCTGGCCGTTGAGGACGCGGAAGCCGCCAACGAGCAGCACCACCGCCACGCAGATGTTGCCGATCAGCACCAGGCCGGGCTGGAAGATGCCGTTCAGGTTGATGGAGCGCACCGTCACCAGCCGGTAGTCCTCGGCCAGCCGGCCGTACTGAGCTGCATTCTCGCGCTCCTTGCGGAAGGCCTTCACTGCGCGGATGCCGGTCATGGTTTCCACGAAGTGCACGATCAGCCTGGCGGACACCACGCGGGACTCACGGAAGGCGATCTGGGAGTGCTTCTGGTACCAGCGGGACAGGAAATACATCGGCACGCCCGCCGCCAGAACCAGGAGGCCGCTCCGCCAGTCCAGTGCGAACACCGTGATGGCCGTGAAGACCATGAACAGGATGCCCGACGTCAGTGAGCTGACACCGGAGTCGAGGAGTTCGCGCAGGGCTTCCAGGTCCGAGGTCTGCCGGGCGATGATACGGCCCGACGTGTACTTTTCATGGAACTCCAGGCTGAGGCGCTGGGTATGCCGGAAGACCCGGACACGCAGGTCCAGCAGCATGGCCTGGCTGAGCCGTGCAGTGGAGGTGACGTACAATGCGGTGAGTCCCGCCGTCGTGATGGCAGCGGCCAGATACGCGACGCCGGTGAGCACCAGCGGGAGATTGTCTCCCGCCTTCAGGGCGGGCAGCGCATGGTCGATGCCGAAGGCCATCAGTGCCGGTCCCGCGACGCGGGCCATCTGTGAGAGCACCACCGTGGCCAGTGTCAGCCAGAACCTGAGCCGCACGGGGCGGATGAGGGAGCCCAACAGCGCGAGGGACCGCCGTCGTACGGCCCTGCTCTCACTTTTGCTGAGGTGGGCGTTGTCCTCGTTGGCGGTGCCGAAGGTTGCGGTGCTCATCGGTTGATTTCCTCTGCCTCTTCCTCGAGCGCCGACAGCTCCGATTCCAGCAGATCGGAATCAAGGTCCTTGGGCTCCCGGTCCAGGCTGGCGATCACGTAGCGGTAGTGGTGGTTTTGGGCCAGCAGCTGGGTGTGCGTTCCGACGGCGGTGATCCGGCCCTCCTCGAGCAGCGCCACGCGGTCGGCAAGGGCCACGGTGGACGGGCGGTGCGCGACGATCAGCGTGGTGGTGTCCTTCAGGACGTCGCGGAGCCGGGCTTCGACGAGCTCCTCGGTGTGCACGTCCAGGGCGGAGAGCGGATCATCAAGCACCAGCACCTTTGGCCTGGCGGCGATGGCCCGGGCGAGTGCGATCCGCTGCCGCTGGCCGCCGGACAGGCTCAGGCCCTCCTCGCCGATGAGGGTCTCCACACCCTGCGGCAGGGAGTAGGCGAAGTGCGCCTGGGCGACGTCCAGTGCCTCGTCCAGGGCTTCCTCTGTGCGTTCCGGTGCGCCGAGCAGCACGTTGTCGCGTACGGAATTGGAGAACAGCGTGGTGTCCTCGAAGGCGACGGCCACCACGCGGCGCAGTTCGTCGACGCCGAACTCGCGCAGGTCCACACCGTCGATGGTGATGGACCCGTCGGTCACGTCGTACAGCCGGGGGACCAGCTGGATGAGCGTGCTCTTTCCGCTTCCCGTGATGCCCACCAGCGCCATGGTTTCCCCCGGCCGGACGTCCAGGCTGATGCCGTTGAGGATGGGCTTGTCCGGGGCGTCCTCAAAGGCGAAGGTGGCGTTGTTGAAGCTGAGGGCCCCGCTGAGCTGCGCCGGCCTGCGGGGCTCCGGCGGGCCCGTGATGATGTTCACCGTGTCCATGACCTCGTAGTGGCGGTCGACGGCGGTCTTGGCGGTCAATGCCATGGCCAGCAGCATCCCGGAGAATTCCACCGGCGAGGCGATAACGGCGGCGGTGGCGAAGAAGGCCACCAGGGCGCCGATACTCAGCTGGCCGCTGGCACAAAGCATCACACCCACCACCAGCCCTGCGGCGAGAGCGAGTTCCGGCAGGAGGGTGACCACCAGGGTGAACGTGGCCTGGTGCCGGGCCTTGGAGATCTCGGTCTGGCGGAGTTCCTCGGCCTGCTCGTTGAAGTTCTCGAGCGCCTCGCCGCTGCGGCCGAAAGCCTTGAGCACGCGGATCCCGTGGACGGATTCCTCCACGGTGGTGGCGAGGTCGCCGGCCTGGTCCTGGCTGCGGCGGGCCACTTTGCTGAAACGCGTCCGGAAGCGGAAGCTGGAGACCGTGATGGGCACGGCCGCGGCCAGGAAAATCAGGGCCAACTGCCAGCTCATGGCGAACATCACCGCGATGCCGATGATCACCGTGAGGGTGGTGACCACCAGCATGATCGCGCCGAAGGCCATCCACCGCCGGAGGAAGTTCAGGTCCGTCATCGCCCTGGAGAGCAGCTGCCCCGAGCCCCAGCGGTCGTGGAAGGAGACTGTCAGGTCCTGCAGGTGGCCATAGAGGGAGACCCGCATCCGGGTTTCGACCGTAGTGGCCGGGTTGATGACGAACTGCCGGCGGAGTGCCACCAGGCCGGCCTCGCAAATGCCGAGAACAAGGATCACGACGGCGGCAGTCCACACGGCGCCCGGGGCACCGCCGGGCTGGAGCGACTGGTTGATCAGCACCCGGAGCACCTGCGGGATGGTGAGCGCGACAATGCTGGCCAGAAGCGCACAGACCAGCCCCATGAAAAGCCGGGGCAGGATCGGCCTGACGTGCGGATACAGACGGCGGATTGATCTGAAAAATGAAGTCTGCTTGGCCATGCCCGCTTCTCAAGCTCTGAACGAATAGTTTCCCGTAGCAACAACCCTATGCCATAGAGGTGACACGATTCACGGAAATTTTCGACGGGCGGACGGCTGGGCCAGTTATTGCAGCCCGCAATAAGGTCCTCCACGTTGACTTATCAGCTACGGGCCCTGTACCCCGCGGATAGGAGCCGAAAGTGACAGGTCAACGGGGCTATTGGCGGGAGGTCAGGGTCAGCAGAACGGCTTCGGGTTTGCACGCGATGCGGATCGGGGCGAAGCGGGACGTGCCGATGCCGCCTGAGACGTTCACCGGCGTCGTGCGTCCGTTGCTTTGCCAGTCGTTGAGGCCCTTGGCGCGCCACGCGGGGAGGTCGCAGTTGGCAACGACTGCTCCGTAGCCCGGGATGCAGAGCTGGCCCCCGTGCGTGTGCCCGGCCAGGAGCAGGTCGGCGCCGTCTTCGGTGAAGTGATCGAGCACGCGCTGGTAGGGCGCATGGATGACTGCCACACGCAGATGCGGGTACTGGTCCTGGTTCCTGGTGCCGCGGGGCCAGCCGGCGTACCGCTCACGATTCAGGTGCGGATCGTCCACGCCGGAGAAGTCAAAACGCATCCCCTTCAGGACCAGTGACTGGTGCCGGTTGGTCAGGTCCACCCAGCCGCCCATGCCGAAGGCCGCCCGGAGCCGCGGCCAGTCCAGCTCGATGTTTTCACGGGTGACCTTGGATGGGCCAAGCAGGTACGAAGCGGGGTTCTTCAGGCTTGGTGCGTAGTAGTCATTGGAGCCTGGGACAAAGACACCCGGGAACTCCAGGAGGGGGCCCAGGGCCTTCAGCAGGGGATCCACGGCCTTGACGTGGCTGAGATTATCCCCGGTGTTGACCACCAGGTCCGGCTGCAACGAGGCCAGGGACCCAAGCCAGGCCGCCTTGGTGTCCTGGCCGGGGACAAAATGGATGTCGCTCAGGTGCAGGATCCTGAACGGACCCTGGCCCGCCGGCAGGATGGGCAGGGATTCCTCGCGCAGGACAAACTGGTTCTTTTCCCACAGCCCGTACCCGAAGGCTGCCAGTCCGGCAGCCGTTCCCGCCGCAGCGGTGACGGCAAAGCCGCGCCCGATGTTCCGGACGCGGCTGGCAAACGCCGGGCTCCCTACCATGCGCGGCTAGCCCTTGCCATTTTTGCTTGGTGCGGGAGAGGGCTGTGCGGA
Organism: Arthrobacter sp.; assembly: GCA_036565085.1. Taxonomy (GTDB): domain Bacteria; phylum Actinomycetota; class Actinomycetes; order Actinomycetales; family Micrococcaceae; genus Arthrobacter. The sequence continues at coordinate 15,936 of DATCNU010000130.1, read as the reverse complement.
AGTCTGGGGCGCGGGCGCGGTGGCCTGCGTGGTCGGCGACGTCGGCGTGGTCGGGGCCGGGGTGCCGCTCACCATGTTGGAGGGCGGCGCCTGGAATGGATTGGTCCCATAGGCGGGCGCCATCTGCAACATGTACTTGGCGAACATCGGCCCGGCGATCATGTAACCGTCAATAGACTTGTAGAAGGTGCCGTTGATGGTCAGGTTCCGGCCTGGCCGGGTCTGGTCGCCAAAGGGGTCGCCGAACCAGGCGGCGGTGGCCACTCCGGTGGTGTAGCCCACCACCCAGGTGGAACTGTTGCTGTCGTTGGTGCCGGTCTTGGCTGCCACCGGGAAGTTGGTTTTGGTGGACAGGCGGGGGCGGATCAGTGAACCCGAGCCGCCGTTCAGTACTTCCTGCATGGCATAGGCAACCCCGCGCGCCACCTCGGGCTTAACGGCATCCTTGCAGTTGGAGGACTGCGCGGGAAGCTGCGCGCCGGCCTCGTCCGTCACCGACGTGATGGCGATGGGCTCGCAGTACTTGCCGTCGTTGGCGAACGTGGCAAACGCCGCGGCCATGGTGAGCGGGGCTGTCTGGGTGGAGCCGATCAGGTTGGCAAGCCTCGTCATAGGGACTTTGGGGTTCGGAGTTCCATCCGCGGCCGGAAGGCCGCTGTGAATTCCCACGGCGTCCACGATCTTCTGGATGCCGCAGAGGTCAACCTGTGCGGCAGAGGCGAACGTGGCTGTATTGATGGAGTTCATCAGGCCGTAGAGGACCGGCATGGTCCGGTAGTAGCCGTCATCCGAGTTTTGCAGGTCAAAGCTGCCGGGCACCGAGGCGTCGTAGAAGCCATCGGTGGGAGTGGGACAAGTGTTCTTCCACGGGAAATTCCGCGGATACTTGCGCACAGCCGCATTGACAGTGGTGTCCATGGTCTTGCCCTCATTAAGCCATTCCGCAAAGGTGAACGGCTTCATGGTGGACCCCGGCTGGGCACCGCCCATGCCGTTGAGGTCGTTCCCGTCCTTGTCCAGCTTGTCGACGCTGAAGTTGATCTGCGAGTCAAACTTGCCGTCCGCCTGCAGGAACGACGTGTTCTGGGCCATGTTGAGGATCTTGCCGGTGTTCGGCTGCACCGAGACGATGGCGGCGCCCCACTTGTCCGGGTTGGCGCCGGCCGCGGCATCCGATTCGGCCTGGGCCACGGCCTGCGCCTTCGGATCCAGCGTGGTCTTGATGGTCAGGCCGCCGCGGAAGATTTTGTCTTGGCGCTCTTTGGGGTCTGCGCCGTAGGCAGGATTATTCAGGAGCAGGTGCAGTACGTAGTCGCAGAAGTAAGGGGCAGTGGACGCATACGCGCAGCCCTGGCGTGCGGGAGTGACCTTCGGCTCCACCGGCGTGGCGACGGCGGCGTCATGGTCGGCCTGGCTGATCTTGCCCTGGTCCAGCATGAGGCCCAGCACCAGGTCCCGGCGCGCCTTAGCGGCGTCCGGGTGGGTGACGGGATCAAACGCCGCCGGGCTGTTGACCAGGCCGGCGAGGAGGGCTGCCTGGGGCAGGGTCAGGTCCTTGGCCGAGTTGCTGAAGAAAAGTTTCGAGGCGGCCTCGATGCCGTACGCATCGCGGTTGAAGAAGACGATGTTGAGATAGCCCTCCAGGATCTGGTCCTTGGTGAACGTCTTCTCGAGGGCGATGGACAGCTTCATCTCGCGCAGTTTGTCGCCCACACCCTTGTTGACACCGTTGAGCTTGATGTCAGCACCCTTGTTCTCGGCAGCGAGGTTGGCATTGAGGACGTTGTTGACGTACTGCTGCGTGATGGTGGAGGCACCCTGCTTGTTGCCGCGGGCCGTGCTGACCAGGGCGCGGAGGATGCCCGTCGTGTCCACCCCGCCGTGCTCATAGAACCGGTTGTCTTCCACGGCGATGATGGCTTGCCGCATGAAGGGGGAGATCTGGTCGAGGGAAACCTTGGTGCGGTTCTCTTCATACAGACTGGCGATGACACTGCCGTCAGCCGCAAGGATCCTGGTGGACTGGCTGGGCGGGTCGACCTTCAGCTCAGCCGGAAGAGTGTCGAAGAACTCGATGGAACCGCTTGCAGCGCTGCCTGAAACGGCGGCGGCGGGAACCAGCAGGCCCGCCACCAGGACACCACAAATCGCGCTCACGCCAAGGAAGCCTAAAATCTTTCCGAGGGTAGTGGCTGTGTCGAAAATCGGGTTCCTGCGAGTCACCATGTTTTCCACTTTAGCGGCAAGGACTAGTCTTTAGGTCATGACCAAATGGGAGTACGCCACGATTCCGCTCATTATTCACGCCACAAAGCAGATTCTGGACCAGTGGGGAGAGGACGGCTGGGAGCTTGTCCAGGTAGTCCCCGGCCCTGAGGGAAACGGGCTCGTTGCCTACCTCAAGAGGGAGAAGTAGCAACATGACCACTCCTGCAGAAACCACTTCCGGCGCGGCAGCCGCGCCGATTTCCGCCGTCGAACAGCGGCTGGCCGAACTGGGTTTGGCACTGCCCGAGGTGGCCGCCCCGGTGGCCGCCTACGTCCCGGCGGTGATCTCCGGCAACCACGTCTACACCTCCGGCCAGCTGCCCTTTATTAACGGCAAACTCGAAGCTACCGGCAAGGTTTCCACCGGCACCGAAAGCCACGCTGACGAGCCTACTGTGTCCCCCGAGGACGCCCATCGTTTTGCCGCTGTTTGCGCGGTCAACGCCCTGGCAGCAGTCAAGAGCGTCATTGGCGACCTTGACCGCATCACCCGGATTGTCAAAGTTGTGGGATTCGTTGCCTCAGATCCTTCCTTCACCGGCCAGCCTGGCGTCATCAACGGCGCGTCCGAGCTCCTCGGCCGTGTCCTGGGTGACGCAGGCCATCACGCCCGTTCCGCCGTCGGCGTTTCAGTGCTGCCGCTCGACTCTCCCGTAGAAGTCGAACTGATCGCCGAATTCAGCTAGGACCGGTCGCTTCCTTTGCCTCAGCTCGCCAGACGCCTGTTTCTCCTCCCTCCCGATCTTGAAGGGGCAGCCCAAAGCTGGCTCGAACACGGCGAGCGGACCCCCCGCGCCGCCCGCCTCGCCTCATCGGTAGTCCTGCTTCGCGATTCGCCCACCGGCCTGGAGACCTGGCTGGGATACCGCCCGGGCGCCTCTCCGCTGGGGGTCCTGGCTTTCCCTGGAGGTTCCCTGCAGGCGTCCGACGACGACGCGGTCGGCCGGCTGGGCCCCACGCCGCAGCATTGGGCCGAGCAGATGGGAACGGACGACGCGGCGCTGGCGCGCCGGCATGTGGTGGGCGCCATCCGCGAACTGTTCGAGGAGACCGGGGTACTCCTGGCCGGCCCGGACCTGTCCACTACTGTGGAAGCCACCTCCAGCCATGAATGGATGCGTGCCCGCGAGGCCGTGGCCAACCAGGAGAAGTCCTTCAACGACGCCCTGTCCAGGCGCGGGCTGTCGCTGCGGACCGACCTCCTGAAGTCATTGGTCAACTGGCGCAGTCCGGACTTTGCCCATCATCGCTTCGACACCCGCTACTTCGCAGCGACCGTCCCTATGAACCAGCAGCCCAGCCTCCTGGAGAGCAAAGGGGTATGGGGCCGCTGGGTGTGCGCCACAAAGGTCATCGCCGAGCGCAACACCACGGCCCTTGGCGATGAAGTTGGCCAGGAAAACACCGTCGGCCTGACCCTGAGCCAGCTCGTAGTGCCCGGCGTGGAGATCATGCTGGAAAAAATGGCTGCGGCAAACGGCTGCATCGCCTATCTCAGCTACAAGCGCAAGGCCCATGTCTACCAGCCGAAGCTGATCGAAGAAGACGGCGAACTCAAGCTCGAAGTCGAGGCGGCCAAGACCGTCGCCGGCGAGCCGCAGCGGGAGCGCTAGTTCCGACACCCACGTGGGCACGGAGGCTCCTCCAAAAACCTGCGAAAGGTGAGGGAGCGTCTCGTTTAAAGGGCGGAGGCCGGCCCCTCCCGAAAATTCAGGCGGTGCCGGCCCCGGCCGGGTTCAACCAATGATTTAGCGGGAGCGCTGGCGCAGGCGCTGCATGTCCAGGATCACCACGGCGCGGGCTTCCAGGCGGAGCCAGCCGCGCTGGACAAACTCGGCCAGTGCCTTGTTGACCGTCTCGCGGGAAGCGCCGACCAGCTGGGCCAGTTCCTCCTGGGTAAGTTCGTGGGCCACCAGCACGCCGTCTGTTGCCGGGCGGCCGAAGCGGTCTGCCAGGTCCAGGAGGGCCTTGGCCACGCGGCCGGGGACGTCCGAGAAGACCAGGTCCGAGAGGGAGTCGTTCGTGCGGCGCAGGCGGCGTGCCAGGGCCTGCAGCAGCTGCGCAGAGACCTCGGGGCGGGTGCGGAGCAGCGCGTTAAGGCTTTCGTTCTTCAGCCCTGCCAGGCGGGTCTCGGACACGGCCGTGGCGGTTGCGGTGCGCGGGCTGGGGTCAAACAGGGCCATTTCGCCGAACAGTTCGCCGGGGCCGAGGATGGCCAGCAGCGATTCCCTGCCGTCCGCGGACGTGCGGCCCAGTTTCACCTTGCCGGAGACGATGAAATAAAGCTGGTCGCCCTGGTCGCCCTCCCGGAAGACCGATGCACCGCGTGAAAGGTCCACCTCGGTCAGCTCATCCGTCAGCAGGCGGAATGCTTCGTCGTCGAGCGTGGCGAAAAGGGGTGCTCGGCGCAGTACCTCGATGTCCATAAAATCTCCTGAGTAATGTGTCGGCTGTGGCGCTTGTGCCATTGTTCCAGAATTTTCAACGTTCTGTGACGAACTTGGCAGCCGAAACGGCCTAAACGGCCGCGGAAAAGTCACATTCGGGCTGGAGGACACGGCAGGCACGGGCAGTTCCGGGAACACTGCCTGCATCAGCGCGCCAGAATCCGGACGAGCCGCGGTCCACAGAAGAATGTCAGCATGCGCCACTAGAATTGGGTCTCAACCGTACATAAGGAGCCTTAGTGTTTGGCATGACCATTCTGGACCTCGCCCTGATCCTGGCGTTGCTGTCCTATCTGATCTATGGCCTGCGCAATGGCTTCCTGGTCACCGTGGGCGGGATTGCCGGGTTTGCTGCCGGCGCTGTGGCCGCCTTTTTCGCTGTGCCACTGGTGAGCGGCTTCGTGACCAATCCGGGGTGGAGGCTTACTGCGACAGTGGCTGCCGCCGTCGTGCTGGTGGCCCTGGGCCACGGCCTGGGCACCATGATCGGCCGGAATATCCGCGGCGCCGTGCGGATCAAGCCGCTCCGTGCCGCGGACCGCCTGGTGGGCGGGGCGGTCAATCTGGTGGTCTCCGCGCTGGTGATGTCCATGCTCGCCTTCAGCATCAGTGCGCTCGGTGTGCCGTTTGTGTCGCAGCAGTTGGCCGAGTCCAAGGTGATCCGCTTCATTGACGGGCTGACGCCGGTCCCGGTGAAGGCCACCATGGCGCAGCTGCGTTCCGCAGTGATCGGAAACGGCATCCCCACGCTGCTTGAAGGGCTGGCGCCGGGTCAATCCGTGGCCGTTCCCGACACCAGCACGGACACGCCCGCGCTGAACCGGGCCGCGGAATCCGTGCTGAAAATCGCAGGGACGGCCTACCAGTGTGGCCAGAACCAGACCGGCACCGGCTTTGTGGTGTCCCCGGGACGCGTTGTGACGAATGCCCATGTGGTGGCGGGCGTGTCGCAGCCGGTTGTCGAAGTTCCCAGCGGGGGAGCCATGCCCGGACGGGTGGTCTACTTCGACACCAGGCATGATCTCGCGGTGCTGGCGGTGGACGGACTGCCCGCCGATCCTTTGGCACTGAGCGCTGACCTTCCGAACGGCAGCCAGGCCGCTTTTGCCGGCTATCCGCACGGCGGGCCGTTCCAGTCCAAACCAGCCACCGTGCAGGACATCACCACCGTTTTGGTGCCGGATATTTACGGCAGCAACACGGCTCCGGAGAACATCTACCGACTGGCCGGGGACGTCCAGCCCGGAAACTCGGGGGGTCCGCTGCTCACCGCCGAGGGCCAGGTGGCCGGTGTGATCTTCGCCAAGGCAACATCCGATGCCGACGTCGGTTTCGCCATCACCATGGAAGACCTCACCCCGGTCGCGTCCCAGGCTTCCGGCCTGAGTGCCCCCGTGTCGTCCGGGCAGTGCATCCAGAAGTAGGGCGCCGCCAGAGGGCTTCGAGGCTGCAGGGCTTCCGGTTACAGCGCTTCGGCCAGGTAATCGATGGCGAGCTTGTAGCCGAACACTCCGGCGCCCACAATCACGGCTGTGCAGACCGGTGACAGGAATGAGTGGTGCCGGAATTCCTCGCGCTGGTGCACGTTGGTGATGTGGACCTCCACCGCGGGCAGCTGCACCGCAGCGAGGGCGTCGCGGAGGGCAACGGAGGTGTGCGTGAAAGCACCGGCGTTGAGCACAATCCCGACGGCGCTGCCCCGGGCCGCGTGGATGGCGTCCAGCAGGACGCCCTCATGGTTGGACTGGACACACTCCACCGTGAAGCCGTGGGCCCGAGCCGCCTTCCGCGCCAGCTCCTCCACATCGGAAAGCGTGGAGGTGCCGTATTTTTCCGGTTCGCGGGTTCCCAGCAGGTTCAGGTTGGGGCCGTTCATCAGGAGGATGGTGCCGCGCCCGGCGGTGGTGGCTTCAGTCATGGTTGCAAATCTATCGCCTGGCCCGGCCTGCCGTGCATTCTTACGACCTGAGCCTTACGGCAGGTCGGGAACGCACGGCAGGTCTGCTACAGCGCGGTGAAACGAAGCAGCAGCGCATGTTCCGGATTGAGGACGGGCATGGGCAGGCCCACTTCGGCCAGGAACCGGCCGCTGGCCTCGGCGCCGTCCGCCAGCCAGGCCGGCGGCTGGACCTGCGTGAACGTGTGCGCATGGTCGGCATCGCCCGGTGTCGGGAAGATGGCCTCCACACGGTAGTTCCGTTCCTGGTCCAGCCCCGGAATCGCGACCCTGCCCGGCTGTTCAGCGAAACCGGTGCGGGTGCTGACCAAGGCGAACAGCGCCGCCGTCGAGCCTTCAACCGGAGAGCCGCCGGCCACCACGCCGTGAAGCATGAGCGATTCGTCGACCCCGTCGGCACGGACCATCCGCCCGCTGTGGATCAGGTCCCGGTGTTCCTTGTAGAGGCCGATGAACCGCTTCAGTTCCTCGCGCTCGGCGCCCTGCACACTGCGCACGTCCCATTCCATCCCGAAGTGCCCGAAAAGTGCCGTGATGGCGCGGAAGGAGAGGTCGTGGGTGCGGGCCGTGGTGTGCGATGTGGTTGGGCCGATGTGCCCGCCCACGAGCTCCGGCGGGACCACCACTCCGGTCCAGCGCTGGATGGTCTGCCGCTCCAGGGCGTCGTTGCAGTCCGAGGCCCAGATACGGTCTGTCCGCTCCAGGATGCCCAGGTCCACCCGGGCGCCGCCGGAGGAGCAGCTTTCAATCTCGACGCCGGGATGGGCCTTGCGGAGCTCATCAAACAGGCGGTAGGCGGCCAGGGTCTGCTCGTGGACGGAGGAACGGCCTGCATGGCCGTGTTCGGTCAGGTCCCGGTTCTGGTCCCACTTGAGGTAGCTGATGTTGTTTTCGCGAAGCAGCGCGTCAATCCGGTCAAAGACGTACTGCCAGGCGTCCGGGTTTACGAGGTCGATGATGTGCTGGGTCCGCCACTCCAGGGGGAGCCTGCCGCCGTCCTTGTGCGAAAGCGCGGACGGGCCAACGATCCAGTCGGGGTGTGCCCGGGCAATGTCGGAATTCAGGTTAACCATTTCCGGCTCCACCCACAGGCCGAATTCCATGCCGCGCGAGGTGACCGCATCGGCCAGCGGCGTGAGGCCGTCGGGCCAGAGCGCCTCGTCCACATACCAGTCGCCCAGGCCTGCGCCGTCGTCGCGGCGCCCGCGGAACCAGCCGTCGTCGAGCACAAAGCGTTCCACGCCCAGCTCGGCGGCGGAGTCGGCCAGCTCGATCAGGGTGGGCAGGTTGTGGTCGAAATAGACGGCTTCCCAGGTGTTGAGCACGACAGGACGGGGCCTGCCGCCGCCGGCGGCGGGCAACACGTGATGGGGGCGGGACCGGAACCAGCTGTAGAAGGCTTCGCTGATGCCGTCCAGTCCCCGGTCCGAATAGGCAGCGAAGAGCGCGGGGGTGGCGTAGGTGCCGCCGGGCTGGAGGATGACCTCTGCGGGGCCCAGGAGTTCGGAGCCGCCGATCATGGTGCGGCCGTCGCCGATGCTGTCTGCGAACTGTTCGTGGTTCCCGCTCCAGGCGAGGTGGGTGGCCCAGACCTTCCCATGGCGGTTGCCGAAGCCTTCGGTGCCCGCTGCGAACAACAGTGACGAATCGTGGCCGGTTCGGCCGTGCCGGCCGGTCCTGACCCACGTCCCCTGTTGGATGGACCTGCGCTGGGGGTGGTTTTCACGGCACCAGCGCCCGGTCAGGTCAAGGAGTTCGACGGCGTCCGGCGCCACCGGGAGGACTGTGGCCAGTTCGTCGAGCTGGTAAGGCGTGGTGCCGTCGTTGGTGACGGAGTGGCGGAGCTCCAGCAGGCCGCCGTCGTGCAGAGTCAGGGAGGACTCGACGGTAATGCCGGCGCCGGCGTCGGACTGCACGATGACCGCGGTGTTGTACTCGGCGGCGGCTGTTACGATGCGGAGGCGGGTCGAGAAATCGTAGCCAGGGACGCCGTCGGCGACGCGGTGGCCGCGGAGCGCAGGCCGGCCGCGCCAGCTGGATGACGCCTGCGGCAGCAGGCCGGCAGGAACGTTGGCATCGATGGCGGAGTTGGGGATGGGTTCGCCCAGGATGGCGAGGTCCGGGAGGGTGGCGCCCAAATCGGCGCCCCAGTGGATAATCTCGGCCTCCCCGCTGTTGAAGCTGATCACCAGGCTGGTGCCGGCGGTACGGAGGTAGAGCGGATCCATAGGTGGGTCTCTTTCAGTAATGATGGCGGGTCAGTGGCGCAGGAAGGGTGCTGCTGTTGTGGCATCCGGACGCGTGGCTGCGGCCACACCCGCAGCCACGCTTTGTGGTGAACGCTTACTTGAAGAGCGCGTTGACCTGGTCGTTGGCCTCGCTGAGGGAGCTGGCGGGCTTCTTGCCGGAGAGGACAGCGTCCATGGCCGGCTTCATGATGCCGGTGACCTTGGCGGACTTGTCAGCGATGGGGAACAGGAAGGTGGTGCCGTCCTTGACGTGGGTGGTGAAAGCGGTGACGTCGACGCCCTTGGCCTTGAAGGCATCGGCTGCCTTCTCGGAGGAGGTGGAGATGGCGGGGAACACTACGGCCTTGCCGGCCACGACGTCCTGGCATTTGGTCGAGGCGAGGTACTCGACCCATTTGACGGAGGCGGCGGGGTTCTTGGTGCCGGCCCAGATGGAGTCGGCCAGGCCGTTGAACATGCTGGCGCGCTTGCCGTCCGGTCCCTTGGGGGTGGGGGCAATACTTGTTGTCACTCCCTTGTAGCTGGTGTACTGGCCGATCATCCAGGAACCACTGGTGTTGATGGCGGCCTTTCCGGCTCCGTAGTTGTCAGACGCGCTGGCGCCCACCGTGGTCTCAAGCTTGGGCATGTAGCCCTTGTCCGCGAGTCCGGCCCACCAGGCGATGGTTTCCTGGAACTTGGGATCGTCGAAATTGAATTTGGTGCCCCACGGGTTCTTGTCCGTGTGGGTCCAGCCCATGGTGGCGCTGAGGAAGCTCCACTGGGTCTGGCCATCGCCGCCGCCGGAGTTTTCCAGGCCCAATCCAAAGACGGCCACGTTGGCCTTGTCGAAGCCGGCCTCGTCGCCGCGCTTGCCGTTTTTGTCAACGGTCAGGTGGGCGATGGCCTTTTCGTAGCTGCCGCCATCCTTCGGGTTCCAGTCCAGGTTTGCCATCTGGTCGGCGGTGAGCCCGGCGGAGTCGGTCATGGCCTTGTTGTAGAAGAGGCCAATGGTGTCCCAGTCCTTGGGCAGGCCGTACCGTTTGCCGTCCTGGCCGACCCAAAGATCGCTCAGGCCCTTGTTGTAGATGCTCAGGTCCAGCTTGTCATTGTTGACGGCGTCGTCCAGGGAAAGGAGCTGCTTCTTGGAGGCGAACTCGGGGTACTTGGCCAGGTGGTCCGTGAAGACGTCCGGGGCTGTCCCGGACACGAAACCGTTGGTCAGGGTAGTCCAGTAGTCGTCCCAGCCGCGCTGGGTGATTTTCACCTTGATGTCGGGGTTGGCCTTGGTGAAATCGTCGGCACACTGCTGGTAGGCGGGGAGCTGGTTGGCGTCCCAGAGCCAGTAGTTGATCTCGCCCTTGGCCTCGGTCGAGGCTGCGGGAGCGGGTCCGCCGCAGGCGGACAGGGACAGGGCGATGGCGGCAGCAACAGCGGCGACGCCAAGGGTTTTCTTCATGGTGGACCTTTCGGTTCTTGCAGGGGAGGTGCGGGTAGGGCGGATCGGTGGAGCGGGGTGAGTGGTTATTTGATTCCGGAGAATCCGATGGAATTCACTACCTTCTTGCCGAAGGCGATGAACAGCAGGAGGACCGGCAGGGCTGCAATGAGGGTTGCCGCCATCAGGCCGGACCAGTCCGGGGCACCTTGCGGGGCCTGGGACTTGAAGACACCGAGGCCTACCGTGAGGACCCGGACGCTCTCGTCCTGGCCCACCAGCAGCGGCCAGAAGTATTCGTTCCACGTGCCGATGAAGGTCAGCAGTGCCAGTGTTGCCATGGGCGCTGCCGCATTGGGCAGCACAATCTTGAAGTAGATGCGGAACTTGCTGGCACCGTCCAGCATGGCTGCCTCCTCCACTTCCCGGGACATGCTCAGGAAGAACTGGCGCAGGAAGAAGATCGCGAACGGCGTCATGAACAGGAACGGCAGGATGATGCCGGCATAGGTGTTCAGCAGGCCCAGGTTCTTGATCATCAGGAAGTTGGGCAGGGCCGTGAAGATCGGCGGGACCATCATGGTGGCCAGGAACAGGGCGAACACTTTCTCCCGGCCCGGCCAGCGCAGCCGGGAGAAGGCATAGGCAGCCATGGAGCTGAAGAACACCTGGCCCGCGGTGACAAGCGTGGAAACGATGATGGAGCTGCGGAGGTACCACCAGAAGTTGATGGCCGCACCGGAGCCGCCCTCGGCTATTGCTTCCTCAGGAGTCTGCAGGCCCAGCACCCGTTTGAAGGCGCCCCAGCTGAAGTCGGCGGGCAGCAGGTTGCCGGCGTTGGCCGCGAGGGAATGGTTGCTGGAGAGTGCGGTGCGGAGCATCCACAGGAACGGCGAAATGGTGACGACCAAAGCGATGACCACAAGGGTCCACGCTCCCGCGCGGCGCCAATTGAACGGTTTGCGGGGCTTCGTGATGACAGTAGGGGCAGGGGCGGCGGCGTCCCGCCGGGAACGAGTCGTAGTAGTCATTGCAGGGGTCCTTAGTCCAGGTCCGATTCATTGCCCTTGAGGAACTTCATTTGAACGAAGGCCACCAGGGCGAGGATGACGAAGAGAATGACAGACAGTGCGGAGGCGTACCCGAAGTCCGATTCGGTGAAGGCCTTTTGGTAGATGTACATCTGGATGACGCGGGAAGCGTTGATGGGACCGCCCGCTGTCGTGACGGCAACAGTGTCGAATACCTGGAAGGAACCGATGACTGTCACCACCAGGACCAGCACCAGGACCGGGCGCAGCAGCGGCATGGTGATGGACCAGAACGTCCGCGTAGGGGACGCCCCGTCCAACGATGCGACCTCGTAAACGTGGCTGGGAATCGACTGCAGCCCGGCGAAGATCAGCAGGGCCGTGTAGCCCATGTGGCGCCAGACGTTGACGAACGCGATGGTGGGGATGGCCCACTGCTCGCTGCCGAAGAAAGCGATGCGGGGCATGCCAAGCCAGCTGATGACCTCGTTGACGATGCCCAGCTGGTAGTCGAGCATCCAGAACCACAAGAGTGCCACGATCACGTTGGCCACCAGGAACGGCAGCAGCAGCGCGCCACGGATAAATGTCGACTTGGCGACGCGGTGCATCAGGAGCGCCAGCCCAAGGGCAATCACCGTCTGGAAGCCGATGTTCAGGCCGACGTACTGCACCGTCACCGCCATGGCGTTCCAGAACAGTTCATCGGAGAAAATCGCGGTGTAGTTCTTGAGCCCGATCCAGGTGGGGTCTCCAAGGATGCTGTATTCGGTAAAGCTGAGGTAGACGCCGCGGATGGTGGGGATCAGGAAGAAGGCGACGAAGCCGATCATCGCCGGAAAGATGAACACCAGGGCGATCCTCAGGTCGCCCATACGGTGCGTGATGCTCTTCTTGCCGCTGCTTCCGGTTTTTGCTGCCCTGGAGCGTCCTGCCCGGTCTGCCGGGTCCCGTTGCTGCTTTGTAAGGGTGGTCATCTTCGACCCTTTCCTGACTGTGATGTGGGTAACAACTGGAAGCGAATCTACACGAGTAGATTTATTCCAGCAAGTATTTTCCTGTTTTATTTTCAGGGCAGTGTGGGTTTAGTAAGGATGGCTGTTGACTCGAGTAGATTCCGGTGGAACACTCGAGTCGGATGGAGAGCGCTTGCCGTGGCGGCTCCCCGGATAATCAATGGAAGGTGAACAATGACGTTTTCAATCGGTTTGGTAGGAGTGGGCCAGTTTGGCGGCCAGTTCGCGCACCTGTTCAACCTGCACCCCGGGGTGGACGAGGTCTATGTGGTCGATGAGATTCCGGAGCGCGCGGCTGAGGCTGCAGAGCGGTTCCACCTGGCCGGCGTGAAGGCGAGTTTCGATGAGCTGCTGGCATCCGACGTCGACGCCGTCGCCATCTTCACCCAGCGTTGGACCCATGGCCCGTTGGTGGAGCAGGCGCTCCGGGCCGGCAAGCACGTCTACTCCGCGGTTCCCATGGCCATTTCCGAAGATGAGATAGGCCGCATCATCACTGCTGTAGGCGAGACCGGAAACGTGTACATGATGGGTGAGACCAGCTACTACAACCCCGCCACCGTCTATGCCCGCAAGCAGGTTGCCGCCGGAAAGTTCGGCCGGATCTTCTACACCGAAGGCGATTACGTCCACGACATGGATCTCGGCTTCTACGACGCCTACCAGTACAGCGGAGGTGAACGCTGGAAGGAGACAGCCAGCTACCCGCCCATGCTCTACCCCACCCATGCCGTCGGAGGAGTCCTGGGCGCAGTGCCGGCCCACGCGGTAAGCGTCAGCTGCATCGGCGTCAAAGACAACCGCAATGACGGGGTCTTCGACAAAGAAATCAGCAAGTTCGGCAACGACTTCTCCAACGCCACTGCCCTGTTCGAACTGAACGACGGCGGCGTGATGCGCACTAACGAGATGCGCCGCGTGGGCTACCCGTCCCACATCAGGGAATCCCGGTTCCGTTTCTTCGGCACGGACGCCAGCTTCGAGCAGCTCGCCAAAGTCACGGTCTGGCAGGACAAGGAAAACGTCCACGACATCTCCGAGCAGGTTGAAACGCGTCCCAGCATGTCCCTCGATGATCCGTCACTGGCCAACGTGGCCCCCGAACTGCGGGACGCCTTCGTCTCCGGGCTGTCGCCGGTTCATGACGCCGAACGCCTCCCGGAAGAGTTCCGCGGAGCGCCTAACGGGCATGAGGGCAGCCACCACTTCCTGGTGGACGACTTCGTCACGGCGGTCAACAGCGGCACTTTGCCGCCTGTCAACGCCTGGGTTGCTGCCCGGTTCACGATGCCTGGCATCGTGGCCCACGAATCCGCCCTGCGCGGCGGCGAACGGCTCCCCATCCACGATTTTGGCGACGCCCCCGAATGCGGATAGATAGCATGGATCCATGACTTCCTCGGCTTTGAACGTTCCGCGCGGACCCGTGACCCGCAAAGACGTGGCCCGCTACGCCGGCGTCAGCACCGCCGTAGTGAGTTATGTGGTGAACGGCGGTCCCAAGCGGGTGGCTCCTGCCACGGAGGCCAAAGTCCGGGACGCCATCCGGGTGCTCGGGTACCGCCCCAATGCTGCCGCCCGCGCCCTGAAGCTGGGTTCCAGCGAGACTCTGGGACTCATTGTCCCGGACAACAGCAACCCGTTTTTCTCGCTCCTGGCCCACGCCGTGGAAGACGCTGCGGCCGTGTTGGGCTATGCCCTGGTGCTGACCAACTCTGACGGGAATGTGGCGAAGGAACGCCGCAACATCCGGAACCTGGCCGCACGGCAGGTGGATGGCGTGCTCCTGGCGAGCGTCCTTTTTGAACCGGACCTTGAGGATTTGGAGAAGGCTGACATACCCTCGGTGCTGCTGAACCACGGCCGTGAAGCCGCGGGCTTCAACAGCATCGGCGTTGACCTCGCCACAGGGGCGCGGACCGCGGTGGAACACCTGCTCTGGCACGGGCACACCCGGATCGGGCTGGCCATGGGTACCAACGTCTCCGGTGAAGTCGACGACCGCGAGCGGGGCTGGCTGCAGGCCCTCCGCAATGCGGGGGTGCCCGAAGGGCAGATCGTCCACAGCGAGTTCACCCGCCCCGGCGGCTATCTCGCGGGGCAGCGCCTGATTGCATCCGCCAACAGGCCCACGGCCATTTTCGCCAGTTCTGACATGCAGGCCATCGGCATCCTGCGGGCGGTCCATGAAGCAGGACTGGCCGCGCCCGGCGACATCGCCCTTGCGTCTTTTGACGGCTCTGCAGAGGCCGAATATTCCTGGCCCGCGCTCACCACGGTGGAACAGCCGGTCCGCGCCATGGCCGAGGCCGCGGTGGCCGCCCTGGTCGGAGCGGGGCGCGGAGAGCCGGCCCAGCACCGCATTTACCCCACTCAGCTCCGGATCCGCCAGTCTTGCGGCTGCCCCTAGAACGGAGAAGCAGATCGGGAGCAACCAGAGGCTGAGCTCCCGCGGGCAACTCCTAGACGGAAGCCAGCCGGAGCCTGGTAATCCTCTCGCCCAGCAGCCGCTGGGCCTCGACGCTCAGGCCGGAGTCGCTGATGACCTCGTCGGCGTCGTCAAGGGACGCGATGGTGCTGATGCCCTGCATGCCCCACTTGGTGTGGTCGGCCAGCACAACCACCTTGCGGGCCGCTGCCACAAAGGCGCGGTCCGTCTCTGCTTCCAGCAGGTTGGGCGTGGTGAAGCCTGCATCAATGTCCATGCCATGCACGCCGAGGAACAGCACGTCCAGATGAAGCTGCTTCAGCGCGGCCGTAGCGATGGGCCCCACCAGGGCATCCGACGGCGTCCGTTCGCCGCCGATCAGAATCACGGTGGAGGCGAACCGGGCTGAACCGGCGGAGACGCTGTGGTGGAACAGATCCGCGATCCGCACCGAGTTGGTCACCAGCGTAATCCGTGGACCATTGACCAGTTCCTTAGCCAGGGCCCAGGTGGTGGTTCCGGCACTGAGCCCCACGGCCATTCCTTCGTGCACCAGGCCGGCAGCCTCCAACGCGATGGCCCGCTTTTCGGCCGTCAGCTGGGTGGACTTGAGCTCGAAGCCCGGCTCATGGGTGCTGACGTCGCCGGGAAGCTTGGCGCCTCCATGGATACGCTCCAGCAGGCCGCCTTCCTCCAGCAGTTCGATGTCCCGCCGCACCGTCATGAGTGACACCCCCAGTTCCTGGGCGAGGTCCGAGACCCGGACAACGCGCTCGCGCTGGATGGCGTCCACGATGGCCTGGTGACGTGCGGCGGGGAGCATCTCGGCGGGGATCCTTCGGACAGGCGACAGGGCTGCTCCAAGTCTAGGGCGCAGCACGCTGACGAGTGGCAGTCATCCTCCGCGCGCGCCCACCGTCCTCCTAACCTCGCAAGCTCGGTCAGGGAACCCTGACGGCGTGGGCCCCCATCAACAAAGGACGTGGTGAGTGGTTGTTATTTTCGTAGGGTGTTGGCGATTTGGGTCATGACGGTGTTGTCGGCGAGGGTGCTGGCGTCGCCTGTTTCGCGGCCTTCGGCGATGTCTTTGAGGAGGCGGCGGATGATTTTGCCGGAGCGGGTT
>DATCNU010000129.1:0-4992 GCA_036565085.1 Arthrobacter sp. | reverse complement strand
GCGGGCGAGGACGGCGGCGAGATTACCGCCGGCAGAGTCGCCTGCCACGAAGAGCGGAACCTCCCCGCCTGCCAGCTCCGCAGTCCGTTCCGCGGTCCACCGCAGCGCGGTCCAGGCGTCCTCCACCGGCACGGGGAACGGGTGCTCCGGCGCCTTGCGGTACTCGGCCAGGACCACGACGGCGCCGGACTTCTGCGCGAGCTGGCGCCCCAGCGTGTCGAACCCTTCGAGGTCCTCGACCACCCAACCCCCGCCGTGCAGATAAAGGACGACCGCGGTGGGGTCCTCTTTGGGCACGATGACACGGGCCCGGAAGAAGCCGCCGTCATAAGCGGGGATCCGCACATCAATGCTGCTGCGGACCTCGGGGCCCTCCCCGTAGAGGTCCCGGAGCCGGGCAGTCGCGGCCCGGGCTTCCGCCACGCTCATCCGCCAAATCGGTGTGGGATCCGGACCGGCGGCCTTCGCCAGAGCGGCGATAAACGCCTGACTCGCTGCATCCAGTGTCATAGTCGCACCCTACTCCAGGACACGCCTCGCCGTCCCCTGCATGGCAGGGCGCCCTTGGCCCCACCAAGGTGACCGTTAGCCTATGCTCGAACGGGACGTCAAAACCGCCAAACCGAGCGGCGGGTTTTTCTACCGGCCGGTTTGGCGGGTGAGCTGATTCCGATGACGGGTGGGACGCGGGGTGAGAGGAAGAGTGTCCAAGGTTTGTCGTGATCAGTTGCGGGATTTATCCGGCTGATGCGGCTGGCTCGATGTTGATGTTGTGGTGGAAGACGTTGTAGGGGTCGTATTCGCTTTTTATCCGCGTTTGTGACGTTGAGGTAGCCGCCGGCGCCTTGTGCGGCGGGTTGGAGTGCTTCCCAGAATGACCGGGCCCAGGCGTTGTCGCGAGTGAGCGACTGCTTGTCTGTTGCGGCGAGGATGAAGACCGAGTACCGGGGTGTGCGTTCTCCCCCGAACGCGGTGTCATGTTAGCCGGTTTCGGTGTAGGCCTCGTCGAGCAGATAGATCAGGATTTTCGTCAGCGGCGATGTTCTGCGTGCTCGGTGATGACTTGGATGGCGTCGTCCGTGAGTTCGGTCATGTATGTGGTCTTTTCGTAGTTGAAGCGGCCCCATGCAGTGGATTCGTCGAGCAGTTGCTGCAGCTTGACGTATGGCATGGGGCCGACCGTTTCGAACAGTGGCGGGATGACACTGCGGATATGTTCTGCCACGGCGGCATGTTGGCCGGGTGGTCCGAAGCCGGTCAGGAGCAGCGCGTACCCGGGCCGGAGCCTGTACTGCTCGGGTACGAAGGGGGCTGGTGGCGCATTGAGCTCGCCGAGCACGATGTTCAGGTCCCGGGGAAGGGTGGGGACGAGATCCCTGGCCAGGCGGAGCACTTCCACCCCTTGGTCCGAGGGCCAGAACAAGAGTCCGAAGTCCACTGTCGGGCCGGCTTTGTGGAGTTTGAACTCGAATTCGATGACGACCCCGAAATTGCCTCCGCCACCCCGGAGCGCCCAGAAAAGGTCGGGGTGCTGGTCCGTTGAAGCCTGCACGATGCGCCCGTCAGCGAGCACCACTTCAGCCGAGACCAGGTTGTCGATTGTCAGTCCCGCGCGCCTGGTCAGCCATCCCATGCCGCCGCCGAGGGTGAGCCCGCCCACGCCCGTGTGCGAGACCAACCCGGCGGGTACGGCCAGTCCGTGGTCCTGGCAGCGGCGGGGAGCCGGCCGGCCCAGACCGCCAGGAGCCAGACGAGTACGAACAGGCCAACGACTGCATAACCCAGTCCGGTGAGATCGATGCTTCCCGCCGCGGCTGCAACCCCGTTTGTACCGGCGGTGCTTCCAGCCGACAGGGACATCAGTTCCACTGTCCCGATGGTCAGGGGAGGGCTGCGGAGAGCCCCGTGAGTGCGATGTCGTACTTGAGCCTTCGGTCCGGGGTGGAGAACGCCCTGCCGTAGGCAAGATTCATGAACCACCCGTCCAAGATATCCAGCAGAGACATGCCTGCGGCGAAGAGCGTCGGCAGGATGAGGATGGCGTACCAGGGAAGTGCCGTTGCCGCCGCGCCTACCGCCACGACGAGCAAAGCGACCTCGGTGGCCGTGTCGAACCCCAGGCCTAAAAGCAGGCCCACCACATACATATGCCAGGGCCGTGTGATGCCCTGCATGACCGGCCTCAGAATACGGACCATCAGGCCGGTGGGGGAACCGGCCGCAGGATCCACCGGTTGGCCCTTCCGGGCACCGCGGAAGTCCGTCACAGCGCGGACCAGGATGAGCACGTTGACGCGTCGGTGGACCGAACTCCGGCATGGCCGAGTCAGGGGGCGATGACCGACCGTGGTTCGAGCTTGGCGCGCGTAATTTACGATCCTGCGTGAAGATTCCCGGTCGGGGTCAAGAAGAGGTCAGCGAGTGCCTGTGCCACCCATTCCTCATAGCGGTCGGGAGTCCAGCCGCGTTCGAACACGAGCTGCACATAGTAATCCGGGCCGAGCATGGTCCAGGCAACCGCCACGGCCTCGTCGGCCGAGAGGGACGGCCGCAGCCGTCCGCTTCGCTCCAGCACTGCCCCGAGTCCCTTCAGATTCTCGTACCGGCCTCGCTCGATTCGCAGGTGGTAAGCGAAAAGGTCCGGATCGCCCGACTCGCGCATGAAGCGAATCAGCTCTGCACACGGCTCGAAGATGCGCCGGTGCAAGGCAGCCATCGTGCGCAGCCAGACCTCGGGCTCGGTCAGGCCCTTCGCGTCCTCCACCAGCTCGAGGAGCTCCGGTACGTGAGGCCAGCCGGCAGCCACTACTGCCTGCGCGAGCCGGAGCTTGGTTCCGAAAACCGCGTAGAGCGTCTGGTGTGCCACACCGGCCTCGCGGGCGATCTCCTCCATGGTTACGCTGCTGTACCTGCCACGCACCAAGAGCCTCCGGGCAGCCTCGAGGATCCGCTGGCGGGTCATCTGCGCCTGCTCCTGGCGCAGGCCCCCGCTGTACGGCCGCCGCATTTTGACTTGCCTGCTCACGGCTGCGAGAGTAACATACTTTTCAATATAAGTGAACTCTAATGACTAGGAGGCCACTAATGACCCGAGCACAGGAAGCGACCAAGAAGACTTCGATCAACGAAAAAGGAAGGAAATGACATGACCGACGAACTCAGCCACAGCTATTCACTCTTCATCAAGGCAACGCCGCAGCAGGTCTGGGAGGCCTTGACGGACCCGAGGTTCACCATCCAGTACAGCTTCGGCAGTGCGGCGAAGAGCGACTGGCGAACAGGCTCCCACTACGCCATGACAAGCGCCGATGGAGCTACCGTTAAGTACGACGGCGTGGTCCTCCTGTCCGACCCGCCGCGACAGCTTGTCCAGAGCGTCAACATCAAGTTCGACCCGGCCCACATCGGCCACAAGGAGATGGAGATCAGCTGGGACGTCGAGCAGTTCGGCGAGACCTGCCAGGTCACCATCAGCCATAGAGCCTTCGACTCGGAGGCCCAACTCTTCGACATGCTCACGAGCCACTGTTCGCATCTCATGTCCGGCCTGAAGACGCTCATCGAGACGGGCAATCCGCTCCACATCGGACAGCACACGACGGCCCAAGCCTGAGGCCGATGCTGCCGCCTGGCGCCGGGCCTGCCCCCGCCGCAGGCGATATTCTGTTCCACCTGAAACACTGGGAGGTAGTAGTGTCCACCTTCGTATTGGTCCATCCAGCCTGGTTCGGAGGCTGGTGCTGGGGCAAGGGGGCGCCGCAACTCCGTGCCCATGGACACCAAGTCCACACGCCGACACTGACCGGACTGTCGGAGCGTGCCCACCTGGCCAGTCCCGACGTCGGCCTCGCGACCCACATCGACGATGTCGCGGCCGTCGTGCTCTTCGATGACCTGCGCGATGTGGTGCTGGTCGGATCCAGTTCCACCGGCACGGTCATCACCGGTGTGGCGGCTCGCATACCCGACCGTGTTGCCTCGCTCGTCTACTTGGACGCCTTCGTCCCCGCTGACGGCCAGTGCACTCGGGACATGCTCCCGCTCGAACGACGGGCGGCCCTCGACTCGCTCGTGGAGACCGAAGGCGGCGGGTGGCTGCTGCCACGTTTTGCCCCACCTCCCTGGCCCACGATCGTGCGCGGCATGTGGGAAATCACCGATGAGGCTGACGTCGAATGGATTTTGCCGCGGCTGCGGCCGACGCCGTACCGGCATTTCACCGACCCGGTGCAGCTCCGCGGCGTCGACCTCGACGGCATCGATCGGCTGTACGTTCGTTGCCCCCGCCAACCGGCGCCGTTCGACGCCTTCGCCAAGGCGGCGCGCTCGAGCCCGGTGTGGAGATACGAGGAGCTGGACACACCGCACCTGCCCTTCATCACCCACCCCGATCTGGTCACTGCCGTGCTCCTCGACACCGCGTCACGGTGAGAGCCCTCGCAGGGATCTGTCTGAGACGCCGCAGACGAACTGGCGCACGCCGCGTCGGTGCACTCCTCGAACACGGTCTCGGCAACGCCCCAGACCCGTCGGGGTTTCGACAAGCTCAACCACCGGAAGCCCTACGGGTGCACCAGGACCTTCACGGCCGTTTCCTTGTGGTTGATGAGGGTGTCGAAGCCCTGCTCCACCAGATCATCCAGCGCGATCCTGCCGGTGATGAACGGCTTGAGGTCCACCTTGCCCTCCTGCACCATCTTGATGACGGCGGCGTGGTCCCGGACGTAGGCGATGGTGCCGCGGAGATCGATCTCCTTGAGCACCAGCTTCTGCATGTCCACGGTGGCCGACGCACCCCAGATGGATACGTTGACCACCACGCCGCCGGGCCGGACGCCGTCGAGCATGGTATCCAGCACCGCATTGACGCCGGCGCACTCGAACGCGACGTCAGCCCCGGTGCCGCCGGTAAGTTCCAGCACCCGCGCCGGGACGTCCTCCTGGCTGGGGCCCAGCACGTGGTCCGCCACGCCGCTGGAGATGGCTTTTTCC
>DATCNU010000128.1:0-13625 GCA_036565085.1 Arthrobacter sp. | reverse complement strand
GCTGACCGGAAAACGCGGGGTGGAGTGGGTCCCCACGCCCAAGACCAAGCAAGCAGACCTCGCGAGCATCAGGAACGGTGATTGACATGGAACAAAGCACGGGATTCGCCGTCGGAGACGGCCTGGCGGCAGAAACATCGGCGACCGCGGCCGCCGTCGCCGTCCCCGCCGCCTCAAACGAGGAACTGCCCATGCCGACGGCGGCCGGTAACGCCAGCCTCAGAACCCGGTTCGCGTGCCTGGCCCAGTTGTTCACCGCAGTTCTCATGGCCTCTGTCTTCATCGGAGTGCCCCTGGCGGCAGCCCTCCATGTGGTCCTCTATCAGCCCGTGCTGGACATTGTCTTGGCTGCCGGGATCACCGGCGTGCTCGCCCTGATGGTGGCGTATGTCGTTCTGAAGACCGGGAAAAGCGTGAGGGTGAGTCCGGCATGATCCGGTTCACACACTGGCGCTCCTTGGGAGCCAAGGGAGCGGCCTGAGCACCCTCAACTAGGACTTGGCGGGTGCCTTGGCTGCGTTCGTCTCGATAGCTTTTGCCTCCTTTTGAATCTGGTCGCCGTAACCGCCGTCGAGCGCGGTGTCCTTGATCTTCGCTGCATCGGCGTCGCGCTCGGAGGCTGCGGCCGCTTCGAGGGTCTTCAGGTCGGCCTGCAGGTTTGCGGGCAGCTTGCCGAAGGCCTCCGTGCGATGGATGAGGACATAGGCCACCTCATGGGCCTTGTCCCCGAACCCGTCCCCGCCCCGGATAGCTATCCTCAGCTCGGTTCGGAGGACGCGGACAAAAGGTCGTTTGCCCTGTTGTGCCCCGCTGCCAGGCCGCGCAGCAGACGCTGACGATGAAGGGCTTGCGGACGCGGACGGACTCTGGCTGTCCGCCGAGGCGGCTGTGACACCGAAAACGGTTCCGCCGATGAGGACAGCCCCTGCAGCGGCGGCGCCGCCGCGGAGGCGCCAGAGCCGGGCCCGGCTGCCGGGTGCAGGTGTTGGCGTGGTGTTGTTCATGTTTCTCCTCATTGATCCTGCGGGCCCCGGAAGACTTGCCGGCGGCCTCACTGACTGGACAGTTCCACTCTGGCCTGCAGACGTCCGGGAGGTGTTCGGAGAATGTAAGAGGACGGTAAAGTGTGGGCGGCGTGCCGCTCGGCCGGGGCCACCAGAGCGTTCAATGGAGACATGGAACAACCAACGGCCGCCGAAGCCATGCCGTCCCGCGGGCTGGTGCTGATCATTGAAGACGAGCGTGCGATCGCTGACGTGCAGCGGCTCTATCTGAGCCGCGCGGGTTTCGGCGTTCACGTCGAGGCCACCGGTGAAAGCGGACTGGACCGGATCCAGAGCCTTCGGCCGGTCGCCGTCGTGCTCGACGTCGGGCTGCCCGGCATCGACGGGATCGAGGTCTGCCGCCGGATGCGCGCGCGGAACGACTGGACCCCAATCATCTTTGTCACCGCCCGCGACGAGGAAGTGGACATGCTCCTGGGACTGGAGCTGGGCGGCGACGACTATCTGACCAAACCGTTTTCGCCGCGGGAACTGGTGACCCGCCTCAAGACGATCCTCCGCCGCAGCGCCGGGGTTCCACGCAGCGGGGTCCTGCGGGTCGGGTCCGTGGCCCTGGACCCGGACACCCGCACCGTCAGCGTGGACGGCTCGGCGGTGGCGCTGACAGCCAAGGAATTCGACGTTCTGGCCTATCTGATGGCCAGCCCGGGCCGGGTGTTCAGCCGCGAACAGCTCCTCTCGGCCGTCTGGGGGCAGGCCAGCTACACGGCCGGGCGCACCGTGGACGTGCATATGGCCCAGCTGCGGTCCAAGCTCGGTACCGGCAACCCTATCCGGACCCTGCGCGGCGTCGGATACTCGGCCGACGGGGACCGCCCGTGAACATCCAACACCTTGAAAAGGACGGACCAGAGGCGCACCCGCGACACGAGCGAGGAAATCCTCCCATGGCCTGGTTGCGCTCGCTGGCCGGGCGTATCACCCTGGTCACCGCCGCCGTCGCCATACTCGCAGTCCTCGTCACCGGCAGCATCGCCTTTCCCCTGATCCGTTCCGCCGCCGTCCAGCAGGCCAGGGAGCAGCTCTCCCGGCAGGCCGACGCCTTCGCCGCAGCACCGGTGGCCTCTCAGGCACTCGACCTGCGCGAACGGCACCTCCTCGGACCTGACACCTACGAACTGTCCACGATCTCCGCCGCGGGCACCGTCAACGGGGCCGCGTCCCAGATCCTTGGCCCCGGCGAGGTGCAACAGGTGCTCTCCGGGCAAAAGATCTCCAGGACCATCACCCGCAGCGGCGCCCAGTTCCTGGTGGAGGCACGGCCCCTCAGCAAAGGCGGCGGAATGGTGCTGACCCGTTCGCTGGAAGACGTGAACGCCGCCTCAGCCCAGCTCTTCCGGCCATCCCTTCTGGCCCTGACAGCCGGCCTGTTGATCGCCGTGATGGCCGGCACGCTGCTGGCGCGGCGGCTCTCCGGCCCGCTCGTCACAACAGCAGCCGCAGCACGGCGGATGGCGGCCGGCGAACGGACCGTTCACCTGGACCCGGCCGGGGTCACCGAGGTGCGCGCGGTGGGAGAAGCCATCAACACCCTGGACCACGCACTGCTCGCCAGCGAAGGGAGGCAGCGTGAATTCCTGCTGTCCATTTCCCACGAGATCCGCACCCCGCTCACCGCGATGCGCGGGTACGCCGAGGCCCTTGAAGACGGGCTGATACCGCCGGAAGACATCGCCAGGGTGGGGCAGACACTGTCCGCCGAGACGGACCGGCTGGACGGCTTTGTCCGTGACCTGCTCGCGCTGGCCCGGCTGGAGGCGGACGATTTCGCACTGGACATCCAACCCGTCGACGTGGCCGCACTGCTGGAACAGGTACAACGGACGTGGCAGGGGGCGGCCGCGCAGGCCGGCGTGGAACTCGAGCTCCACCTGCCCGCCCCGGACGCGGTGCATCCCCTGCTCGCCAACACCGACGCACAGAGGCTGCGCCAAATTATCGACGGGCTCGTGGGCAACGCGCTGCGCATCACCCCGCCAGGGCAACCCCTCCTGCTCCACGCCAGGCTGGAAAATTCGGCTGGAGCGCCACTGCAAGCCGCCGAGGTCGATACCGGCAAACCCGGTGTCATCGCCATCGAGGTGCGGGACAGCGGCCCCGGCCTGACCGCCGACGACGCCGCCGTCGCCGTCGCCGTCGCCTTTGAGCGTGGAGCCCTCTTCCGCCGCTACGCCGGAGAGCGCCCCAGCGGCAGCGGACTCGGCCTGTCCATCGCAGCACGGCTAGCACAGCGCATGGGCCTCAGGCTCACCGTCGAACCAACCAACCCTGGTGAAACCGGGGCCCGCTTCTGCATCCGTCTCCCCGGTGCCCCCACGGCAAAGTCCCGATCCGTGGGCGGCAGCTGACTCAGGGGCGGCGCGGCCGACCGTGTCGAACCTAGTGTTGTAGACGCCGTCGCGGCCATCCTGCCCGCACTCACCGGGCAAACCTAGCCTCCGGGTCCCTCTTCGGCTTCCGATTCTGCGTCGGCTTCGGCTTCGGCGGCGACGTTGCGGATGCCGCGGGGACGTCCGGCCCGGGACCATGCACGGTAAAGGATGGCAGCGATGGCGAGGGCGGCCGTGAGGCTGACGATGGGAAGACCGCGGGAGAGGTTCGCGACGAGTGTGAACGCCACGACCACCGCCCCGGCAACGTTCATGGCCAGGTAGCCGTGGCGGCGGTCCCGGTACGAGAACACGGCCATTGACATCAGCCCTGCGAGGAAGCTGAGGAAGACCGAGACCGCGTAGAACAGGACGAGCTCCTGATCCTTCCCGCCGGCCGCGGCAGTGACCGCCCCGGCCAGGAGGATGAACAGGGCGACACCCCAGTAGGGCGTGTGGTGGGTGTTGATGTGCCCGAGCCGGCGGGAAAGGATCCCCACGGTTTCGCCGTGCGGGCTGGTGCGCACCGCCAGCGCCTTCAGCAGACCCGGACCCGCCTGGAAGGAGGAACTTGCGGCCGCGAGGAGGAGGAGGGCTGTGACGAGCTGGAATGCGGCAAAAACCGGCGCCGGTACTGCGAGGCGGGCAAGTTCGGCGATCTGGGTGCTGTCTTCCGGCGGGATGCCCACCTGCAGGCGCGCCGCCTGAACGGCCAGTCCGAGGGTGATGGTGCCGACGATGGCGAGCGTGAGCCAGAGGGTGACCCTCCCGAACCGGCTCCGGCCGTCGTCGTCCAGTTGGCCCAACTGTGCGATCGCGGAGGAGGGGGCTTCCACACCGGTGGCCAGCGCCATCGCAACGGGGAATGCCAGGACTATCGCAATCACCGGCGGATAGCCCGGCGTTCCGGTGACGATCCCGGAGTGCTGTGGCGCGGCGCCAAGGCTGTAGAGCAGGACGAGGGCAGCCACGATGATGAAAGCCAGAGTCATTGCCGCGAACACCAGCCGGCCCAGATGCCCGAACCACGTGACTGCCCCCACGAGGACGACCAGGCCCAGTGCGAGCGGCAGCCGCCACGGCGCCAGTGCCGGGAAGTAGGCGATGGCCGCGGAGGCTCCGGCGGAGACGCTGATGGCCACAGTGAGGACGAAGTCGACCACGAGGGCGCCGATGGGAATGAAGGACCAGCCGTCCCCGAACGCTTCACCGGTGGCCGCCGCGGCACCTCCGCCATGCGGGTAGCGGATGATCAGCTGCCGGTAGTTCAGGATCACCAACGCGATGATCGCGACTACGAGGACCATGGTGGGGATCAGCAGCTCCAGGTCCCCGTTCAGTGCCCGCAGCGCAGCTTCGATGGCATAGGCCACAGATGAGACCGGATCGGCCATCACCGCAAAGGCGAAGGCCAACAGCAGTGCGGGGCGGGACCGAAGGGCGCCGGCGAGCCCGCGATGCGGGGCGGCGCTGTCCATTGGCGGCATCAGGCATTCCTCCCTTGGTCGTCTCCCCCCGGTCCGCTCTTCCAGGCTCGTCGAGGCTTTCAGGCGCACCGGGGCCTGGCCCGGGATGGAGCGCAAGCGGAGCCTAACACCGGAAATCCGGCGCAACACGGAGTAGGGGCTGGTATTAACGAATTCCTTACGCCCCCGGATCCTGACCCCGGACCAGGTCCAGGGCTGGGAGACTGTGAACCCCGGGAGACTGTGAATCCTGAGACACTGTGGACCCTGGGAGACTGTGAATCCTGAGACACTGTGGATATGGCAAGGGGAACTCTTCGGATATTTCTGGGTGCGGCGCCTGGTGTGGGCGTGACCTTTGCCATGCTGCAGGAGGCCCGCCAGCTGCTGGATAGCGGTACGGACGCCGTCGTGGGCATCGCCTTGGACCATGGCCGG
Source organism: Arthrobacter sp. (assembly GCA_036565085.1). Taxonomy (GTDB): domain Bacteria; phylum Actinomycetota; class Actinomycetes; order Actinomycetales; family Micrococcaceae; genus Arthrobacter. Next base: position 8,288 of record DATCNU010000128.1, on the reverse strand, counting down.
TTGGAAACACGGAAACTCATGACAGGGCTGGAGATCATCCCGCCGCGGCGCGTGGAAGGCCATGGCCTCGAGGCAGACGAGATGGACCTGGATGCCGTGCTGGCCCGGCACCCACAAGTCGCCATCGTTGATGAGTATGCACATGCCAACGCCCCCGGCTGCCGGAATAGCCAGCGGTGGCAGGACATCGAGGAGCTGCTCGTCGCCGGCATCGATGTTCTCTCCACCATCAGCGTCCAGAACCTTGCCTCGTTGGCGGACGTGGTGTCCGCCATCACCCACGTGCCTCTTCAGGAATCGCTGCCTGACCTGGTGGTGCGCCAGGCGGATCAGATCGAACTCGTGGACATCTCACCGGAACTGCTGCGTCAGCGGCTCGCCGATGGAAACATCTATCCCAGGGACCGGGTCGACGCCGCCCTGGCAAATGAGTTTCGTCTCGGCAGCCTCTTCGCGTTGCGGGAGGTCGCCCTGATCTGGCTGGCAGACAGAGTCGATGAAGGGCTGGCAAAATACCGGGCCAGCCAGGGCATCATGGCGAACTGGCCCGCGCGGGAACGCGTCGTCGTTGGCCTCACCGGAGGCCCGGAGTGCGATGTGCTCATCCGAAGAGCATCGAGGATTCTGTCACGGGTCAACGGCGGGGACCTTCTGGCTGTTCACGTCCGCCGTTCCGGCAGCCAGCCATCGGAGTTGCCGCCGGCCCTGGAGTCCCAGCGCCAGCTTGTGACCGACCTCGGCGGCAGTTACCACACCGTATCCGGCGACGACACAGCAGAGACCTTGCTGGAGTTTGCCCGCAGCGTCAACGCCACCCAGATTGTCGTGGGAGTCTCCGGGGACCGGCTGACCAGCCGACTGCTGGGCGGCGGCGTGGGGTCCAAGGTAGTGCGCGGATCCGGTGACATCGACGTTCACATGGTTTCCCACCCCCTGGGCAGCCACGGACTGCCCAGGACCACGCCCAGGGGCCTGGGCCGGGCCAGGACAACCGCGGGCTTTGTCCTGGCGGTGCTCATCCCCGTCCTGGCGACCGGGATACTTTCGCTCGCCCCGGAGCTGAACCTCGCCACCCAGGTCCTGGTCCACCTGACCGGAGTAATGGCAGTGGCGTTCATCGGTGGCCTCTGGCCCGCGGTGCTCGCAGCGGTCCTCGACTCGCTGCTGCTCAACTACTTCGAGACCGAACCTGTCGGGACGCTGCGAATCAGCGACCCGCAGAATCTGTTCGCCCTGCTCGTTTTCCTGGGCGCGGCGATTGCGGTGTCCCTGGTCGTGGGGCTCTCGGCCAAGCGGGCACAGGAGGCAGCCCGTGCCCGTGCCGAGGCGACGACGTTGGCCGGCCTGGCCAGGGACGCCCTGATCGCAGACGACACCATCGCCGCATTCCTGCACAAGGTCCGCGAGACCTTCCAGGTCCGCTCCTCGGGACTATTCACGAGGCCGGACAATGGTGGCGGCTGGGAGCTTAGGGCCTTTTCAGGCGACGCCCCGCCGCCGGCCCCGGGGTCCGGGGAATCCGGCACTGACGCTGTGGAACTGGCCGATCCGCAGACCGCACTCGTGATCTCCGGCAGGACCCTGACCGCCGGAGAACGCCGGCTGCTGACAGCGCACGGGGCCCACCTGCTCCTGCTCCTGCAGCGTCATGCACTCCAGCTCAGACTGAAGCGGACCACGAAACTGGCTGAAGGCAACAGCATCCGGACATCCATTCTGCGTGCCGTCAGCCATGACCTCCGGACACCACTGGCCGGAATCAAGCTTGCGGTCACCGCCCTGCAGCGCCAGAAGCGACGGCTTCCGGAAGAGATAGAGGATGAAATGCTCGACACCATCGACTCCTACGCCGACCGCCTTGATTCACTGATCAGCAATCTCCTGGACATGTCCCGAATATCCAGCGGATCCACCGCCCCCCTCACATCTCCGGTGACCTGGCGCGATGCCATCGAAGACGCGCTTCGAGGACTACCCGACGGCGTCATCCGGATTGACCTGGCCCCCAACATGCCCGCCGTGGACGCAGACCTTGGCATGCTGGAACGCGTCATCGCAAATATCGTGGAGAACGCCCTGAAGTACGCGCCGGACTCCGACGTTGTCATCGTTGGACCCTCCAGCGGATCCGTGGTCGCCACCAGCGAAGGACGCCCCTGCGGGGAACTCCGGATTGTGGACCACGGCCAGGGCGTGCCCGCCGCGGACGTGATCGCCATGTTTGAGCCGTTCCAGCGGCTCGATGACGCGCCGGAAGGCCTCGGCATAGGACTGGGACTGGCCGTCGCAAAAGGGTTCACCGAAGCGATGGGCGGACAGCTGGCCGCAGAACCGACGCCGGGAGGAGGACTGACGGTGGTGATCCGGCTGCCGCTTTCCGCCGGTCCCCAGCCCGCCCTCCCTGAAAAGCGTGATGCAGACAGCAGCGCGGCATGAGAACGGTACTGGTCGTGGATGACGAGCCCCAACTCCTGCGCGCCCTGCAGGTAAACCTGCATGCCGAGGGATACCAGGTGCTGACCGCGCTGGACGGAACAACGGCCCTGCGGCACGCCGCGGGCAACCATCCGGATCTGATCGTTCTCGACCTTGGGCTGCCCGACATCAACGGCGTGGACGTCATCACCAGGATCCGCCGGACCAGCAGCACGCCGATCATTGTCCTGTCTGCCCGGCATGGGTCCGTGGACAAAGTCCGGGCCCTCGACGCCGGAGCGGATGACTATGTCACCAAACCCTTCGGCCTCAACGAGCTCCTTGCCCGGTTGCGCGTCGCCGAACGCCGACTCGGCACATCCGACGGCGACGAACAAGACCTGACCATCGACGTCGGAGACTTCGAAGTGGACCTGGCCAACCGGAAGGTGACCCGCGACGGCGCACAGGTGCGGCTCACCCCGCGGGAATGGGCAATTCTGCAGCTGCTGGTCCGGAACCCCGGCCGGCTGATCACCCAGCAGCAGATGCTGACGAAGATCTGGGGCCCGGGTTACGACGGCGAAACCCATTACTTGAGGATCTATATGGGTCAGCTGCGCCGCAAACTTGAGGCTGACCCGGCCCGGCCCCGGCACCTGCTCACCGAAGCCGGAATGGGATACCGCTTCGAGCCGTAAACAGGCCGATACCGCACTCACCAGGCCATCCGGGGTCCGAAGGCTGCCGGCGTAAATGATTCGTAAATAAAAACCCCTTTCACGGTTCACGGTTTTTCGCCGGTGTTAGTTTCGGCTGTGACCGCGGTGCGATGTGCCGCGCGGAAAGGATTTCATGACCACGTTGAGCAGGCCGCCGGTAGACCCATCTGCCCTCAAACCGGCCGGCAAGGAAGCCCTGAAGAACTGGCTCATGTTCGGGCTTCAGGACAGCAAAGGCACGCATCTGGGCCCAGGCGGCGTCACTACCGCGCATGAGAAAAAGCATGCGTGGTGGCAGGTCATGTGCCTGACCGGCGTGGACTACTTCTCCACACTGGGCTATCAACCGGCGATCGCGGCCCTTGCGGCCGGCGTGATCTCCCCGCTGGCAACCTTGGTGCTCATCGCCGTCACGCTGTTCGGCGCCCTGCCGGTCTACCGCCGGGTGGCCGGGGAAAGCCACCGCGGCGAAGGATCCATCGCGATGCTCGAGCGGCTCCTGCCGCGCTGGGGCGGGAAACTGTTGGTTTTGGTACTGCTCGGGTTTGCCGCGACCGACTTCATGATCACCATGACCCTCTCGGCCGCCGACGCCAGCGCCCACCTGATCCAGAACCCGGTGGCCCCGGGATGGCTGCACGGACAAAATATCGTCGTGACGCTCATCCTGCTGGCGCTGCTGGCTGCTGTCTTCCTGCGCGGCTTCAGGGAAGCCATCGGAGTTGCCGTCACCCTTGTAGTCCTCTACCTCAGCCTCAACGCCGTCGTCGTGGTCGTGACGCTCATCCAGGTATTCACCCACCCTGTTGCCTTGGGCGACTGGTGGACGACGCTCTGGACCTCGCACGGGGACCCGTTCATGGTGGTGGGAATCGCCCTGCTCGTCTTTCCCAAGCTCGCCCTCGGCCTGTCCGGCTTCGAGACGGGAGTGGCCGTCATGCCGCAGGTCCGGGGAGACGAGGCTGACACCGAGGAAAACCCTGCCGGCCGCATCCGCGGAACCCGGAACATGCTGACCACCGCCGCCGTGATCATGAGCGGCTTCCTGATCACCACCAGCTTCATCACCGTGGTCCTGATCCCGGAACAGGAATTCCAGCCCGATGGACAGGCGAACGGCCGGGCCCTTGCGTTCCTGGCGCATGAGTACCTGGGCGTCGGGTTCGGCAGCGTCTACGACATCAGCACCATCGCCATCCTCTGGTTCGCGGGCGCCTCCGCGATGGCAGGGCTGCTGAACCTGGTGCCAAGGTACCTGCCCCGGTACGGGATGGCCCCCGAATGGGCAAAAGCAGTCCGTCCCCTCGTGCTGGTGTTCACCCTGATCGGTTTCATCATCACCTTCCTCTTCGCGGCCGACGTCGACGCCCAGGGCGGCGCCTACGCCACCGGCGTCCTGGTGCTGATGACCTCCGCAGCCGTTGCGGTCACCCTTTCGGCCCGCCGAAAGAACCAGCGCAAACGCGCTGTCGGCTTCGGCGTCATCTCGGTGGTTTTCACCTACACCACCGTCGCGAATGTCTTTGAGCGGCCCGAAGGCATCAGAATCGCGGGCATCTTCATCCTGGGCATCATCGTGATCTCCCTGCTTTCCCGCGTACGCCGCTCCTTCGAACTCCACGCCACCCACGTCCACCTGGACCGGCAAGCCCTGGAATTCATGTCCGACACCCTCGACGGACCCATCGCGATTATCGCCCATGAACCGCTGCGCCTCAGCGAAGACGCCTACCGGGAGAAGCTGACTTCCGCCATCGAGGTCAGCCATCTGCCGCTCGAAAACGAAGCCCTGTTCCTGGAAGTGATCGTCGATGATTCCTCAGACTTCGAAACGGAGTTGCAGGTCCGCGGGGTAATCCGTCACGGATACCGGATCCTGGAAGTCCATGGCCCCGTCGTGCCGAATACCATCGCTTCCGTCCTGCTCCACATCCGGGACGCGACCGGGCTGATGCCCCACATCTACTTCCGCTGGACCGAAGGGAACCCGGTCACAAACCTCCTCCGGTTCCTGTTCCTGGGCGAGGGCGAAATCGCTCCGGTCACGCGGGAAGTGCTGCGGGAAGCGGTGCCCGACGTCACCCAACGCCCGTGGGTCCACGTTGGCTAGCGAAGACCGCTGGCCGCTGCGCGGACTCGGAGACCACGGACCCGCCGAACTCAGGTACGCGGCAGCGCCGGAGTACGTGGAAGGATACGGCGGCCGCGGCGTCGACGGCTACGCGTACCGGCCACCAGGTAACCACCTTTTCAAGGACAAGTCCGGCGGCGCCTGGTGGATCATTTTCCACGAATCAGACGATGATCCGCACCAGTCCCGACGCCGGGGAGATGTCCTGGCGTGCAGCGAATCAGAGGAGGAACTGGTCCACGTGCGCATACTGGCGTCCAACGTCGGCCGTATGGAAGCTGACGCTGCCTTTCGGCAGAACGCGCCGTCCAGCTATGAGGAGGCTGTCGAAGTTGCCACCCGGATTCCCAGTTAATGACAGGCTCAATGACGCGCCGCCGCCGGACGCGCGGCAGCCGACAAACGCCCGGGACACAACATCCCCGTTTACCTGCCTGTATGGTAGTCGGGGTATCCTCCCGACATGACCTCCAGATTCCGTGCCGCCGCCTCGGATCTTGATTGACACCCCGGAGCCACATGGAAGAAACACCGCGACACCTCAGGTCAGGAGGCCCAACTCCGAGCCGGCGCGCCGTCGTCCTCGCCGCCGCCGTGGCCCTGGCGGCCGCACTCCCGGACCGGCAGGACCGCATGCCGCAGGCAGCGGCTTCCGGCATAACGCTCGATCCGCCGCCGCTGGATTCACAGCCGGCCGATCCGGGGCCCCCTGTGCAGACGGTATCGCTAAGGCCCGCGCCGCCGTCGCGCGCGGACGTCGTCAACGCCTACGCCGGCCGAAGCCCCCACTACTGGGGCCTCGAAGCCCGTGGCGCCCTCACCAGGCTCCCCCCAGGCACGGCAGGCATTGCGGTCACCGTGGACTTTTGCGGCGGTTCCGGCGGCAACGGCTGTGACCAGGCCCTCCTCACCGTCCTGCGCGATCGGCATGTCCCGGCCACACTTTTCCTCAACTCCAGGTGGATCGCCGCCAACCCCGCAATCGCCAGTCAACTTGCCGCCGACCCGTTGTTCGTTTTGGGCAATCACGGAACCTCGCACCGGCCCTTGTCCACCACAGGCAAGTCCGCCTACGGCATCCCCGGCACCCAAAATGCGGGCGAGGTCTTCGACGAAGTGATGACCAATGACGCCGTCCTCACAAAGCTGACCGGGGCAAGGCCGCGCTTCTTCAGGTCCGGCACCGCATACCTCGACGACGTCGCCGTCGACATCGTCGGCGTCCTGGGACTGACCCCGACGGGCTTCAGCATCAATGCCGACGGCGGCGCAACCTACCCCGCCGCAACCGTGACGCGGGAAGCAGCGAAAGCCCGCGACGGCGACATCATCATCTGCCACGGCAACCGTCCCGGTTCAGGAACCGCTGAAGGCATGGCACGGGCTCTGGACAACTTCGCAACGAGCGGCACCCACTTCCTGCACCTGCCGACGGACGGCCCGGCGAACCCGCCGGCGCCGGCTCCTGCACCTGTTCCGGCGAACAAGTGATATGGAAACCCTTGCAGCAGCTGCCTCCCGCTGGCATGCCGGCCGGAGGTACCTCCGGCTGGCCCTCACGGGCGCTCTCATCGCCGGCACGGCCGCCTGCTCACCCAATGCCCCGGACCCGGCGGCCCGGCTCCCCCTCACCGTCATACGCGATGTTCCGTTGCCCGGAGGCAGTACCCGCCTCGATTATCAGCTGATCGATCCGGAGGCCAAACGGCTCTACATCGCGCACCTTGGCGATGGCACCGTCCACGTCCTCGACCTGGCCGGCCCCTCTGTGGTTGCCACTATCGAGGGCGTGTCTTCGGTGCACGGCATTGCCCTGGCCGCGGACCGTCACCGCCTGCTGGCCTCCGCGTCCGGCACCGACGAGGCCGTCATCATCGACACCGACTCGCTGCATGCCGTCGGCCGGGTGCCGACAGGCCACACGCCGGACGGCATCGCCTACGATCCGGTCCACGGGAAGGCGTTCGTCTCCAACGAACACGACCACGTCGAGACCGTGATCGATATGGCAACCGGCACCGCCTCCGGATCCATCGACATCGGCGGGGAGGCCGGCAACACGGTCTTTGACCCTGTAAGCGGGAACATCATGATCAACGTCCAGACCACCAACCAGCTGATCACAGTCAACCCCGCCACCAACCAGATCACCGGCAGGGCCGGTGTGACGGACTGCGAGAGCAACCACGGGCTTTACGTCGACGGAACCGACCGGCTGGCCTTCGTGGCCTGTGAGGGGAACGCAAAACTCCTCGTCGTAGACCTGGACTCGGACCAGACGACCGCACGGATCGACGTCGGGGACGGTCCCGATGTCCTCGCCTTCGACACCGGGCTGCGCCGCCTCTACGTGGCCTCCGAAAGCGGCGTCGTCTCCGTCCTGGATGTGCAGGGCAGAGGCCTGCACGAACTCGCCAAAGCCCGGCTTGCCGACGGCGCCCACACGGTGGCCGTCGACCAGGCCACACACCGGGTCTACTTCCCGCTTGAAAGCGTCAACGGCAAACCCGTGCTGCGCGAGATGGAACCCACCAAATAGCCGGATCCCGCAGGTAGGTAGCTCAGGCGGGGTTGGCCGTCACGCCGGCCAGGCGGCGGACAAGAGCGAGTCCGGCGGGCGTTCCGGGCCAATGCTGTTCCAGGGGAGCGTCTCCGGCTTTGCGGATGACGGAGCGCAGGACCAGGGCCGCGATGATGGCGTCGTCGGCGTAGCCGATCACAGGAAGGAAGTCCGGGACCAGGTCAAGGGGAGAGGCAAGGTAGACCAGCAGCAGGACCAGCCTGATCCGGATCCCGCGGGGCAGCCCCCGGTCCGCGATCAGCCTGCGCAGCAGTGTCAGGAGGTCCGGCAGGAGGCGCAGTGCTTCCCTCATGCCGACCGTCTCCGGGTGTTTACGGGCGTAGAGCGCCAGAAGGACCAGCAGGACGGCATAGATCAGGACCACGCCGCCGATGACGGCGATTATCGCGTCCCACCAGTTCATTCGATGACCTCTTCGATTGTCGTTTCAGTGATGCAT